>NZ_JBHLVO010000002.1:0-407493 GCF_042433335.1 Metabacillus herbersteinensis | reverse complement strand
GGATTTGTCTAGGGCTTCCTTCAGATTCCACGTCACCGTGGACACCCTTGCCTTCGACTAATGGTTCGCATATCCCAACGCCCATAACGGACTTCCACCGTCTAGTTGATGAACATGCCTGGCACACAAAAAAAAGAGAAAAGCCGCTGAGCTTCTCTCTTTAATGGATAATTATTTTGTTTCGTGGTCGTTGCTCTCTTCAACCTCTAATCCAGCTTGTTTATAAAACTCTAACTTCGTCTCATTATATTTTTCTGTTAAATCATTAAATTGTTCATTTTCATTTAAGACTATTTTATAGGACTCATTTATTTTAACTATTTGTTCTTCTAGTTGAGCAAATTCTAATTCTTTGTTTTGAAATAATTCGTACAGCTTTTTATCATTTGCGATCGCTATTTTATAAGAATCAAACAATTTTTCATAGGAAGTATAACGTTGTTCCATGATGTCCTTTAAGCTGTTTGCTTTTTCTTGAACATCTTCTTCTTTAATCTTTTCAATTTCAGAAGAAATCTTTTCAAATTCTACCTTAGCTGATGCAATACTTTCGCTTTCTTTTTCAGTTCTGCTTTCACGTTCTTCTACGACAGTAAGAGCTTCTTTTGAGAGACTGACAATTTGGTCATACTCTTTCATTCCTAAAGAAATAATTTCGTTATAAAGTTCATTTTCTTTTTTTTCTAAATCGATTAGCGGTTGCTGTTGTTGCTTAAATGTATCTTCTAAGGTAACGACTTTTTCTAGTGTTGTATAAATGTTTTCAGTTGGTGAGGCACCCATACATCCGGATAGAATGATCAAAGCACTCGTGACCATACCTATAATTAAAAACATTTTATTTCTTTTAACTAACATTATTTTCCCCCTTACCATGAACAGTTACTACTATAAAGTTTTCTTCAACATATTTCAATAATTCTTATAAAACTATTTTCTTCGACAAAGATAAAAATTCTTCTATTACTATCCTATGGGCTTGTCTACATAAGTAGTCCTTTTCTGTGATAAAAAAATTTATTAATCTACTTTTAAGAATACAAGCATTTCTTTTCGTTTCCTACTTTCTCCTTTATAATCAATGATATGTGAGTAGATAATCTATTTTTTAAGGAGTGTTGAACCAATGATTACGATGGCAGACATTATTAAGGAAGGGCATTCAACATTACGTGAAGTTGCTTCAGATGTTGTGGTACCGCCTCCTGCTGAAGATATTCATATATTACAGGAAATGCTTCAATACATAAAAAACAGTCAAGATCCAGTCATTGCAGAAGAATATGGATTGCGCCCTGGGATTGGGTTAGCAGCACCACAAATTAATGTTTCAAAAAGAATGATTGCAATTTATGTAGAAGATGAAAAAGGGGTTCAACATAGCTATGCATTGTTTAACCCCAAGATCGTTAGTCATTCTGTTGAAAAAAGTTATATTACTGGTGGTGAAGGCTGCCTCTCAGTCGATCGTGCAGTACCCGGCTATGTTCCTCGCCATGCAAGGATACGCGTGAAGGCACTAACGATTGATGGTGAACAATTAGATATAAGGTTAAGAGGATTGTTAGCTGTTGTTTTTCAACACGAAATCGACCATTTAAATGGGATCATGTTTTATGATCATATTAACCAGAATGAACCGTTTATGGAACCCGAGAATGCAATAGCGATTGAAAGATGATTGAATGTGCATTAAGTTTGTAAACTACAACAGAGGACTGACTATTTTTTGTCAGCCCTCTTTGTTATTTTATTAACCCTAAATGTTTTAATCCATGAGAAATGCCATCCATATCAACAGCTTTTGTGACATAGTCTGCAACCTCTTTTAGAGAAGGCACCGCATTTCCCATCGCTACACCAGTTCCTACGAACTCAATCATTTCTAAATCATTTAGTCCATCACCAAATGCGTAGATATCATCCTTATCGATATTTAGACGAGTCATTAACTGTTTAATCCCTTCTGCTTTTGATCCACCAAAGGGTAGAATATCGGTAGATAAGTCATGCCAACGGATAATCGTTAAATCTTGATAATGTTGATATCTTTCTTCTTCTCCACCTTTGCAGAATAGCAAGGTTTGGAAAATTTCATGATCCTTATAAAAATCAGGGTTAGATATCGGATGAGGGAATTTAAGTGTTCCCATGCTTTCTTCTATGTACGGATGATTGTCCATTGTCGCCATCATACTGTCTTCACTCATGAACACAAGGGGGTGCTTTACTTCACTTGCATACGCTAATAAATGCTCTAATGTTTCAGTTTTTAAAGGATTTCGGTAAATTACTTCTCCTTCAAACACAACATATTGTCCATTAAAACTAACAAAAGTCTGGATTCCAAGTTCTTTACGTAAATCCTCAAACATAAAGGGCGCACGTCCAGTCGCAATCGCAACGTGATGACCTTCATCCTTTAATTGCTGTATCACTGTTCGCGTTGAATTTGGAATTTGCTTATTATGATCTAATAATGTTCCATCTATATCAAAAAAGATAACTTTTCCATTCATGATTCATTCCTCTTTCCTAATTTTAAGTCGTTAATTTTGCAACCATAGGTTTTTTTGCTTTTGAAGTACTTAAATAAACACCAACTAAAACTACAAGTAAACCAATTACCATATTAGCTGAAATTTTCTCTTCTAACAACAGATAGCCCCAAATCATCGCTGTTATTGGTACAATATATGTAACAAGAGAAGCAAACTCTGCACTGCCCTCTTTCACCATATAATAATAAAATAAATAAGCAAAGCCTGACCCAAAAACGCCTAAACCAATCAGAGAGAAAAAATGACTCCAAGTAAAAACAACTGTCAGCGCGGAAGGAGTGGTTATCCATACTAAAGGTAAACTTATTAGTGTTGTTATTGACAGTGTTGTAATAGATACAAGGAACACAGATAGTTCCTTCAAATACCTTCTTGCAAGTTGAGCACCGAGTCCGTAACAAATCGTAGCAGCCAGCATTGTACCAACACCAATTAAATTTTCATTTAAAAAATAGCCTACATCTAAATTTAATAAAATTAAAATGCCTATAAAGCCTACAACGATTCCGATCCACTGTTTGCCTTTAACGCTAATTCCAAAAACAAGAGCACCTAACACAATCGTCCAAATAGGTGTAGTAGCATTGATAACAGAAGCAAAACTGCTTGAAATTGTTAGCTCACTCATTGCAATAAAACCAAATGGCAAAGCATTATTAAATAATGCAACGAAGATGAGCGGAACCCATGGTATACTTTTTAAGTCTTTTAATTCATTCCTTTTAAACACTAGTAAAAGAATAAGCAGTGTCATACTTCCGAATAAGCATCGCCAAAAGACAACCCCCCATGGCCCTAGAGTGCTTACTAAGATTTTAATAAAGAAGAATGAGGTTCCCCAAATCATACTTAATGTGAATAGAGCACTAAATAATTTTTTCATCTCTCTTTGTCCCTCTTTTCAAATCTGACAGCCTCTCACAAAGGTAGTCAATAAATTTACGCTAAAGGATAAAGAAATAATTGTCAATCACTATATTTCCCACGAATACCCATGAAAGCAATCTCAAAATCAGCGTATACTATAGAAGAAAATAAATATAGTGATCGGATTTTAATTTTACTTCATATTGACACCTCACTCTCTGGGAGTGATAAAGCAAACCCAAAAGGAGGAATTTATCAATGTTAAAAAAACTTAGAAAATCATTAAAAAAACAGTGGAAGCAGATATTAAACCGAAAAACAATTGCTTAAATCGTCGACCTTCTCTTAAAGGAGAATCAACTTAAACATCCTTCTCTCTTTCTCAAGGCTTGGCTTGAAGGTAAATATCGCATATAATAGAAAAAGTTAGTCTAACAAACGGAAGTTAAGGAGAGATTTGGCAATGGTTTTTAAAGTGTATTTTCAAGAAAAGGTAACAGAGGTACCGGTGCGAGAAAGTACGAATTCAATCTATATAGAAGCGGACACTGAAGGAGAAGTACGTTTAAAACTAAAAGATCGCCCTTATAACATTGAATATATTAACCCCTTACAGGGAGCGTACTTAGAATATGAGAAACAAAGTGTAAATTATAAAGTATTGGAGATTTGATGAGTGATGAAATTTGTTAAAAATGATCAAGTAGCCGTTTTCGCCTTAGGTGGACTAGGGGAAATCGGAAAAAATACGTACGGTGTGCAATTTCAAGATGAAATCATCCTAATTGATGCGGGAATTAAGTTTCCTGAGGACGAGCTATTAGGAATTGACTATGTTATCCCTGATTACACATATCTCGTTAAAAATGTAGACAAGATTAAAGGCTTATTTATTACACATGGTCATGAAGACCATATTGGTGGTATTCCTTACTTACTTCGACAAATAAATATTCCAGTTTATGGTGGTAAATTAGCACTTGGACTATTGCGTAACAAACTTGAAGAACATGGCTTGCTTCGGACAGCACAGCTTCATGAATATAAAGAAGAAGATGTAATAAAATTCCGTAAAACAGCGGTTACATTTTATAGAACTACTCACAGTATTCCAGATGCCTATGGTGTTGTTGTTAAAACGCCACCTGGAAACATCGTACACACAGGTGATTTCAAGTTTGATTTTACTCCAGTTGGAGAACCAGCTAACTTAACAAAAATGGCTGAAATTGGGGCTGAAGGGGTTCTGTGCTTACTCTCCGATAGTACGAACAGTGAAATCCCTAACTTTACAATGTCTGAAAGACGTGTTGGAGAAAGCATTCAAGAAATTTTCCGTAAGGTTGATGGCCGAGTTATTTTTGCCACGTTTGCTTCAAATATTCACCGTCTTCAACAAGTTGTTGAAGCATCTGTGCAGCACAATCGTAAAGTTGCTGTATTCGGACGAAGCATGGATTCGGCAATCACAATTGGACAAGACCTTGGGTATATAAGCTGTCCTAAGGATACATTTATTGATGCACATGAAATAAATCGACTTCCTGCTGATCGTGTAACGATTCTCTGTACGGGTAGCCAAGGCGAACCAATGGCCGCTCTCTCTCGTATTGCGAATGGAACACATCGTCAAATTCAAATTATTCCTGGAGATACAGTTGTCTTTTCGTCATCACCAATCCCAGGAAACACAATTAGTGTAAGTCGTACCATTAATTCTCTCTTCCGCGCTGGTGCTGAAGTTATTCATGGCTCTTTAAGCGATATTCATACATCTGGTCACGGTGGACAAGAAGAACAGAAATTAATGCTTCGATTAATGAAGCCTAAATACTTCATGCCAATTCACGGTGAGTACCGCATGCAAAAAATGCACGCTAAACTGGCAATCGATTGTGGTGTTGAGGAAGAAAATATCTTCCTTATGGATAATGGAGAAGTTCTAGCTATAAGTGAAAATGAAACTGGAATTTCTGGTAAGATACCGTCTGGGTCAGTTTATATAGACGGTAGCGGCATTGGTGATATAGGAAATATCGTATTGCGCGATCGTCGTATTCTTTCAGAAGAAGGTCTTGTGATCGTTGTCGTAAGCATCAATATGAAGGAATTCAAGATTTCTGCAGGTCCAGATATCATTTCACGTGGGTTCGTCTACATGAGGGAATCAGGTGATTTAATAAACGATGCTCAATCTCTCATTAACAAGCACTTAACGAAGATCATGGAACGACGAACTAGTCAATGGTCTGAAATTAAAAATGAAATTACCGACACACTTGCACCGTTTTTATATAAAAAAACAAAGCGACGTCCAATGATCTTACCGATTATTATGGAAGTTTAATTATCAACCAAAACGGCAGACACCTATGCAAGGTGTCTGCCGTTTTCTAATTCTTTGTAAGTGGCCGATATATCGTAAAGTCGCCACAACTATCTCTCAACAACGTTAGTAAATCGTTGTTTTCTAAACTTGATATCGAAACGGCCACTAATTATTCGTTTTTCGCCTTTCTAATACAAAAAACCAGACAAATTACTTGCCCGGCTTCTTAATTAGGAATTTAATAGTCTTTTTTCAAATCGGTTAATATCTGTGTCTGCACCAATTACAATTAAGATGTCACCTTTTTGAATTTGCTCATCTGCCTGAGGAGATACAATGATTTCTCTTCCCCTCTTCATTGCCACAATGTTAATTCCATATTTAGCACGAATATCTAAGTCTATAATCGTGTTTCCAATCAATCGATCGCTTGCAACGATTTCAACAATACTATGTTCATCGGAAAGCTCTAGATAATCCAAAACGTTGTTCGAAATAATGTTATGTGCAATTCGTCTCCCCATATCTCGTTCTGGATGAACAATGCGATCGGCACCTATTTTGGATAAAACTTTTTCGTGTTTGTCATTTTGAGCTTTTACGGTAATATTTTTGACACCAAGTTCCTTTAAAATAAGCGTTGTTAAAATACTTGCTTGAATATTATCACCTATTGCGACAATTACATGATCAAAATTGCGAATTCCGAGACTTTTTAACACAGTTTCATCTGTTGTATCGCCTACAACCGCATGTGAAGCAATCGTAGCATATTCGTTAACCTTTTCCTCATCGCTATCAATGGCCATTACTTCCATACCTTCATCACTAAGTGCTCGACAAATACTACCACCAAAACGTCCTAGACCGATTACAGCGAATTCTTTTTTCATATGTAACTCCTCCATGTAATTGCAAGACCTGTTTGTTTAGAATACTATCATATTTTTTGACATTATTACAGAAATGCTTGGTTTTTTCGGGGGATTTAAAAACCACCTAATTCACAAATTGAATTAGGTGGCATTCATTTTAATAACTGCGTACACTTTTTTATTATTTTTCTCCCTTAACATAATCAGCGTTAAATAAGAATAATCGTAAAAGCAAAATCAAAGATGGAATTAGTAGCAAAAGTCCGGCTATAAACGCGATGATTAAGGCTATTCCCATCGTTTCATTAGTAGAGCCCGAATAGATTGTGATAAATGGATCTAATATATAAGGTAAATGAGAAGCTCCATAGCCGAAAAATGCAAAGAAGAACTGAAGCATAACTAAAATAAACGCAGTGCCGTAATTTTTCTTCCTAATTATCAACCAGGTTGCAATTAGAAAGAATAGTAAAGACAAAGCAAACATCCACCAAATATCAATGGCATTATTAAAATGTCTTTCATTGTGCTGTTGCAGTGAAATAAAAACGAGTAAGCTTGCTAAAATTGTCGGTGGCGACCAAAACAAAGCAAATTTCCGTAAGATATCAAGCGCTGGTTCATCACCGGCTCGGTCTGCATAGTAGGTAAGAAATGTAGCACTAATAAACAAAACCGAAACAATGGCTAGTAAAACAACACTCCATGAGTAAAAGTTCGTAAACAATTCGTTTGCAAGGAAAACAACCGTTCCATCGCGTTCTTCTAGAAATCCACCTTCAGAAATCGTAAGAGTAGTGGATAAAGCGGCTGGAATTAACAAACCTGTTGCACCATATAAAAACGTGTAAAAGAAGCTCTTTTTCGCACCATAGTTTCCAAAAGCATAAAAGGATCCCCGAATCGCAATCAAAACTAAAGCAATGCTGCCTGGAATAAGTAATGCTGTGCCGTAGTAATAGGCAGTTTGTGGGAAAAAGCCAACAATTCCAACAAAAAAGAAAACAAAGAAGACATTTGTTACTTCCCAAACAGGTGATAAATACCTACTTATTACGTTGTTAATAATATGATCTCGTTTCGTTAATTCACCATAGAAGGCGAAGAAACCAGCACCAAAATCGATCGATGCCACTATTAAATATCCGTAAAGGAATAACCAAAGAACGGTTATTCCAATTAAAGGTATATCCATAACCTCCACCCTTTCATCTTAAAGTTTCGATTGGTACTCTAGCTCTGCTTCCACTGGTTTGTTTTTAAACATTTTTCTTAGAACTGTGACACAAAGCGTTCCAAGTATGGCGTAAAGGGCGAAGAACATGATGAACATTTTCCCCACATGATCAGAGGTTGTAGCACCCTCTGCAACTTTCATAAAGCCTCTCATTATCCATGGTTGGCGGCCGACTTCAGCGAAAATCCATCCCGCTTCTATTGCAATCATTGACAATGGTCCTGCCGCAACAATAAGCCAAAGCATCCCTTTATTGAAAGGATTAAATTTCTTAAACATCCATAAAGCCATGAATAAAATCGAAACACCAATTCCGTACATCCCAATTGTAATCATCGTATCAAACATATAATGAACCCATAACGGAGGGCGCTCATCCTCTGGCGTTTCATTTAATCCCGTTACCTCTGCATTAAAGTCACTGTAAGATAAGAAGCTTAACATCTTTGGAATTCTAATTGCATTTTCAACCTCACCTTGTTCATTCAATGTACCGTATAGAATTAATTCAGCACCTCTTTCGGTTTCAAAGTGCCACTCACCTGCTGCAAGCTTTTCAGGTTGATGTTCTGCAAGAAACTTAGCTGATAAATCTCCTGCCAGTGCAGTTGCAAAGGTAAAGATTAGTGCACACGTCATTGTTAATTTTAGCGCTTTCTTGTGATAATCTCCTCGTTGTCCTTTAATGATCATAAATGCAGTAATAGCTGCAAGTATAAATGCTGATGTCATGTACGAAGACGCTACAACGTGAAAGACCTTCGAAGGTGTTGCCGGATTTAAAATTGCCGCAATTGGGTCAATTGCCGTGATTGTTTTACCCATTAATGTAAAACCTTGTGGAGTATTCATAAACGCATTTACGGTCGTAATAAACACTGCTGACAGAGTCGAACCAATCACAATCGGAATCGTTAATAACCAATGATAAATTGGTTTCTTAAAGCGGTCCCACGTATATAAATAGATACCAAGAAAGATAGCTTCAAAGAAAAAAGCGAATGTCTCCAGGAAAAGTGGCAAACTAATGACTTGTCCTGCAATCTCCATAAAACTCGGCCAAAGCAATGAAAGCTGCAGTCCTATACAAGTACCTGTGACGACACCAACTGCAACTGTAACCACAAATCCACGGGTCCATCGTTTTGCTAAAAGCAAATAATGCGGATCATTTTTCTTAATTCCTATAAATTCAGCTATCGAAATAAGGATTGGAACCCCAACACCGATCGTTGCGAAAATAATATGAAATGCTAACGTCATTGAAGTAAGCATCCTACTTAAGGTAACACTATCTAATTCAGACATTCACACACAACTCCTTTGTTAAAAGCGTCTAATGTACTTTTCACTATACTATTATTGTAAAACCTTTAAATACCTTTGTGATGTGTTGAACATGAACAATTTGTGACGAATTTCACATACTTTTGTGAACATCACCTCCCCCCTCCTGTAAATACCCTGAAATACTAGTAAAATAACCTCAGCTTTTAAAAAAGCGCAAGCGCCTTGTTCATCCTCAGGCATAGCATAAGACGATTCTAGGGTAGAAGGCGTTCTTTTCCTTCAATTTAGAATTGACTTATGACCTCGAGCAGTCAAAGTTCATAATGTCTATCCAAGGCGCCTTTCTGATCTGCATCATGCAGCCCTCAGAAACGCAAAAAGGTAACTTAACATAATTGTCTAAGTCACCTGATACGCGAAGTTGAGCTTTTGCTAAAAAACAATTGCACATCGTTTAATTCTGTTTTTCAGTTTTTTTATTAAGAAAAACCTTTACTTTGCGAATTCTTCGTTCTTCAGCTTCTTCAATGGTTAGGGTAAGATGTTCATATTCAAACGTCTCACCCATAGTTGGAATTCGCTGGAACTGATTTACAATCCAGCCACCTAACGTGTGGTAACTTGTATCAGGTAGCTCGACATCTGTAACCCGTACAAAGTCATCTAATGAATAATCAGCATTAAAGAGATACGTCACCTCATCAAGTTGCTTCATTTCTTTTACACTCACATCATGCTCGTCCCATATATCTCCGACAATTTCTTCTAATATATCTTCAAGTGTAATTAAACCAGAGGTACCTCCAAATTCATCAATGACAATTGCCATATGAACTTTATGCTTTTGTAGTTCTGGAAGGATTGCGGATATTTTCATTGACTCCACAACAAACATTGGGTCCCGCAACAATTCTCTGATATTAATCTGCTCTTCATTTTGAACCAACGCTGTTAGAAAATCTCTTTCAGAGAGAATTCCAATCATATTGTCAATATGGTCCTCATATACCGGAATCCTTGAAAAACGTTCCTTAAAGAGTATGTCTTTAATTTCTTCAATAGGTTGGTTAACTTCAATTGAAATGATATCAATACGTGGTTTAATAATTTCAGCTACAATGATGTCATCGAAATCAAGAGAACGATGAATGAGTTCATTTTCATTTTTGTTTAGAACTCCTTCTTCCTCACTTTTGTTCAACATTGCTTTAATTTCACCCTCAGTAAATGAAGGTTCTTGATCCTTGTTACCCATTAATTTTGCAGCACCTTTTCTTAACCGGATAAAAAACCAGGTAATTGGAGACATAAGACGAATTAAAAATAGTAGTATACCTGAAATTTTTAATGAAAAGCTGTCAGCGTATTCTTTTGCTATTGATTTAGGGGGAATTTCTCCAAATATTAACACTAAAATTGTCACTACAAATGTACTTACAAAAACTCCGACACTTGGCCCAAAGATATCAATGGCAATAGTAGAAGATAGTGTTGCCGCCCCTATGTTAACTAAATTATTCCCAACTAGGATTGTTGATAGTGCTTGGTCAAAATGATTAATTATGTATAATGCCTTTTTTGCTCCACCTTTGCCTTCATCAGCGGAGTTTTTCAAACGAATTTTATTGACAGTTGAAAAGGCTGTTTCAGCAGAAGAAAAGAATGCTGACAAGGCTAATAACAAAATAAATAACAAAATCATACTCAAAGGTACATCCAAAAACCATCACTCTCCATAAAGTTTTATACACTCTATTATAAACAAGTTCAGGATAAAGAGGTATTTTCAAGCAATCATTTTACTATTATTCTATTCCATAGAAAATGAACTTTATCATTCTTCAAGATCATCAATTGTTTGAAGAGTAGTAGCATGTTTCTCAATCGATTTCACATAACCTTCACTCAAACGACCTGTCGCACCTCTAATAATCTCGAGTAAATAATGAGCAGGAGGAGCACATTCTGTCTTTTTTGTTTTAACAACAAAGGTTAAACAATCTTTATGGACCTCTCCATTTATCAGGATATCAACAAAAGTTGGCCGATAATAATCAATCAATACTCCTTCACGCATATACAAATAAGTTAGACCTTCTTTTGATATACTATATAAAATTCCTTCTGTTGTTCCACCATCCTCTACAATGTCAGCGCGACCTCCGTCTTCAAATTGAAACGTAAAACGAAGTGAATAATTTGGGAGTATTCCCGTTCCAATTATATCTGTGAAATGATGATCAACACTTGCTAATTTAAATCGTATATTGTCCATACAAGATCCATATGCGAAATAAGAAGTGTTTTCAGGTAGGTTTCTTTGATAACAGTATTCCTTCCAATCCCCACTTTTAATGAAGACATCAGCTTGCTCTTTTTCTTTTTTCGAAACATAACACCAAGCGTCGTATACGCGTTGATCACTGCTCACTTTTACAATTTTTTTCACAATGTGATCGCCATCCTTATAATGCTCTATCCATTCAAGCTTTTTAAGAATCATGTCATCTACTTCATAAAGTTCCCCGTATACAAGCCCTTCTCCTACTATCAAGGCCGGAAAATCACTTGATGTACACAGCAATTCTCCTTCTGTCGAAGCTTGTTCTGCGAGTAGCTTGGCTCCTTCTAAGTATTGATTAAGACTCATATGCCTTCGTGTCGAATCATATACAAATAGATTCATTGTTTCCAAAACTACACACTCCCATTATCATTTTATAGTACTAGGTAACAATTACTCTCTTAAAATCTCACATTTCCTTTCTCACTGCTTAGCCACGGAAAAAACACTTCATATGTGGTAAAATAAATGAGAATTACGGTTTTAAGGAGTAATGTGATGAGTGTTACTAAGCCTATTAAAATTATAGAAACCTACTCGATCGGATTGCTTGGTGGACTCATTTTTTTATTTTTAAATTGGCCACTTCCGTGGATTTTAGGACCGATGACCACTCTTATTTTATGGAAATCAAGTACATATCGAGACGTTTACTGCCCGAACTTATTAAAAAATAGTTCGTTTATTATCTTGGGGATTTATTTTGGACTTTCTTTCACAAAGGAAACGTTTTTAACTGTCGGACCTTATCTATTTCCCTTTTTACTTACAACATGTATATTAGTCGCAATAAGCATTGCAAACAGTATAATCATAAGTAAATTTACTAATGTAGATGTTGTGACAAGTGTTTTTGCTTCCATCCCAGGAGGATTGTCTGAAATGGTGGCAGCAAGTGAGTCTTTGAATGCAAATACAGCGCTTGTTACGATCTTTCAAACCGTCCGCTTACTAACAGTTGTCTTTCTTGTTCCCTTCTCTGTTTTACATCTTTTTCCTACAGATATGAGAGGCGGTCCTTTCGAGACAGTAAGCGCAGAAGAAGTTTCATCTGTTTTTAGCTATGGTTGGTTTATTCTTTGTGGATTTGTTGGTTGGTTATTACGAAAAAAGTTACCGGCTGCTTTTGTTATTGCTCCTTTATTAACAACAGGCGTATTGAATGTTCTTGAAGTCTCTTTGCCTGGCATACCAGTTCTATTATTAATTTTCGCTCAGCTTACAATTGGTATCAGTTTAGGAAGTAAAATAACCATACAAGATATCGTAAAAGGTGGAAAGTACTGTGGGTTTTACTTTGGTAGTACGATAATCTTAATTCTTGTGTCCTTTGGGTTAGGGTACCTATTATCTGCACAAACAGTTTTAGACTTACCTACAGCTATGTTAAGTTTGGCACCAGGCGGCCTTGTTGAAATGGTCCTTACAGCAACAGCCGTTAAAGCTGATCCTGCGATCGTAAGTTCACTTCAGTTTATTAGATTATTGTTCATTATCATTGTTGTGCCTGCTCTGCTAAAGTGGTGGTTCGGTAAAAAAAGCGCAAGCGCCTTGGTCAGCCCCGACAAGCATAAGGAGCTTTGAAATAGAAGGCGCTCTTTGCCTTCAATTTCAGAGTGACTTATGACCTCGAGGGGCTAGGCGCTGGAGCTGGATTCAGAAACGCATACTAAGTCTATAATTATAAAAGTTCTTCTAATATTATAAAAAAAGTAAACAAGCACTCCAATAATGTTGAAGTGCTTTATTTCATTGCAGAATTAGAAAACAGAGCCCTTGGTCTTCTTTCTTTTTTTTCTAAGCATATAGTGATAATTGTTGTTTGCAGATTACAGCTTTTATCGCGAAGTACTCCACTTCCCCTGGTAAGGCTTCTTTTAATGGCTTTAACGTTTCAGCCCCTAACTCGGAAATTTTTTCGATTATAATTGATTCATATTGTTGTGGAATAATTCGCGACCAATCTATATTATTTCCCTCTGTAGCACAGCGAATGATGTGGTTCTGCACCGTTATATTAGTCATTTCCCTCTTCTTAGCGATCTCTGCTACATCAAGGCCTTCATTAAACAGATCATACGTTAAGAGGTGGCTAGGTTTATCAGTCGAATTGTCAGAAGACCCAGTCTGACTTACTTCCTTCTGACTGATGAATGCTACACCATTTTCTTCGACATACTTCTTGATTACTTCAATAAACTCTTCACCGTAACGTTCCAGCTTTGTTTGTGCTACTCCTTTTACATTTAAGAATGCTTCTTCGGTCGTTGGAAATATGCCACTCATGTCTCTTAAAGTACTATCTGAAAAAATAATATAAGGTGGAACTCGATCTCTCGTGGCGATCTCTTTTCTTAACACCTTCAAAATTTCAAATAGATCATTATCTTCCACTATTTTCTTAATGACTTTAAGTTCCTTTTTGAACACTTTTTCTTTACCTAAAAGGACTTCTACCGCTTTAGGAGATAGTTCTAAAACAGGGTATTGAGCATTTGTTAAGGAAAGATATCCCTCTGCTATGAAATAATCAATGTAGCTTACAATTTGCTTTTCGGTTAGCTGTTTCATTAATCCATAAGTGGTAAGATTCTCAAATCCAAATTCCTGGATTCGTTTATTTTTGGAACCCTTTAAAACTTGAGCAACAAAGGTTTTTCCAAATCGTTCATTCATTCGTTTTATACAAGAAAACGTCATCAGCGCTTCTGTTGTTACATCTATCTTTTCGCGAGAATCTGTACAGTTCATGCAACGTCCACAATCTTCTAGTCCTTCTGTTTGACCGAAGTATTCAAGGATGTAAGTCTGCAGACATTTTTCTGTATGGCAAAAATCCGTTATTTGCTGCAACTTCACATATTCATGATGCTTTTTTTCCTCGCTTAAAACCGTTTGTTCAATTAAAAACTTTTGTAGCTGAATGTCTTGTGATGCAAAAAGTAATGAACATTCACTCGGTTCCCCATCACGGCCTGCTCGGCCTGCTTCTTGGTAATACGCTTCAATATTTCTCGGAATATTGTGATGAATCACGTATCGTACATTGGATTTATTAATACCCATCCCAAACGCATTTGTTGCGACCATTACGGATAAATTATCAAATTGAAATTGCTCTTGAACTGTATTCCGTTCTTCTTCAGTCAAACCTGCATGGTATTTTCCCACTTTCACTTGCTGTTTGCTTAAGAATTGGTGTAGCTCGTTTACTTCTTTTCTTGTCGCAGCATAGATGATACCGGCTTGGTTAGGGTTTTCCTTAATATAACGCAAGATATAATCGCGTTTATTTTCACCTTTAAGAATAGAAAAGGTTAAATTCTCACGACTAAAGCCGGTTAAAAAAGTATGCTGTTCTTCAATATCAAGTAAGCTAGAGATGTCTTTCGTTACTTCTTTTGTCGCGGTTGCTGTTAATGCCATGACAACTGGTCTCGGTGATATGTCCCTAATTAATTGGTGAATATGTCGATAGCTCGGGCGAAAATCATGTCCCCATTGTGAAATACAATGCGCTTCATCTACGGCTAGAATGGAAACTTTCACTGAGTCCAAGATATTTCGAAATTGTGGCGAGTCTAAGCGTTCAGGAGCAACGTATAAAATTTTACATGCCCCGCTTTTTACTTCAGAAAGACGAGTATGGATTTCATTTGCGGGTAGGCTGCTATTTATAAATGTTGAAGGTATACCTAAACTAGTGAGGGCATCAACTTGATCTTTCATTAATGAAATTAGCGGAGAAATAACAAGTGTCAATCCTTCAACCATTAAAGCTGGTACTTGATAGCACAGTGACTTACCGCCACCCGTAGGCATAATAGCTAATGTGTTATTTTCGCTTAATACATTTTCAATAATTGCTGCCTGTCCTTTACGGAAGCTTGAATATCCAAAGTATTGATTTAATATTTGTTCTGCTTTTTGTATCATATGATCACCCTTACTTAATGTAAATATGCTTTTTTCTTTGGTTCTTTATACTCCTAGTTTAACATGTTACCTACTTTTTTTGGTTGAACTTTTTAAAATTGAATTTTGTTTAATGTTTGATTAATAATGAAAAAGGATCTGACTATTTTCACCAGTCAGACCCTTTTTTCATTACATATTTCTTTTTAATCCAGTCTTATTTGTGAATCCAAACTGCTCCTATTCTTATAAGCGAAAAAGGACCTATTATCATATTTCCCTCGTAAAAATCCTCATATTTTAGTCCTAGAAAATGCATCAAAACAGAAGAGTTGCCCATGATAGTAAAAATATTCAACAATTTCATTTCTACTATATTACAATTAGATTACCAATTCTTTTCACTTCTTACATTACCCCCAAAAATCGACATTCTTTGTAGAACGATTATAGGAGACTCTAACTTTAGAAGGATTGGGTGAATTAATATGTTTTCAAACACTGAAATTGGAATTGACTTAGGCACTGCAAATATTTTAGTTTATAGCAAAAATAAAGGCATTGTGATAAATGAACCGTCTGTTGTGGCGATTGATACAGTAACAAAAAAAGTCCTAGCTGTCGGATCAGAGGCTAAAAGTATGATTGGGAAAACACCAGGTACAATCATCGCTGTTCGACCGTTAAAAGACGGGGTGATTGCAGACTATGACATTACGACTGAACTGCTCAAACAAGTGATGAAAAAGGCTTCAAAAAAGCTCGGATTTTCAATTCGGAAGCCTACTGTTGTTGTTTGTACACCATCTGGTGCAACAACCGTTGAAAGACGTGCGGTTCACGATGCAGTGAAGAACTCTGGAGCCAAGCATGTTCATTTAATTGAAGAACCTGTTGCTGCTGCGATTGGAGCAGACTTACCAGTGGATGAGCCGATAGCTAACGTCATTGTTGACATTGGCGGCGGTACAACCGAAGTAGCAATTATCTCGTTCGGCGGTGTAGTTTCTTGCCATTCCATTCGAATTGCAGGTGATCAACTTGACGAGGATATCATTCAATACGTGAGAAAAAATTATAATCTACTTATTGGTGAACGGACGGCAGAACAAATCAAAATGGAAATAGGCTACGCTTTAGTCGAACACGAAGAGATTAAAACGGATATTCGTGGCCGAGATTTAGTTACAGGACTTCCAAAAACGATTACACTATCATCCTTAGAGATGCAAAAAGCCATGAGAGAATCACTGCTTCATATTTTAGAAGCAATCCGAGCCACTTTGGAAGATTGTCCACCAGAGTTAAGTGGCGATATCGTTGACAGAGGTGTTATTTTAACTGGCGGAGGTGCACTTATGAAAGGGATCCAAGAGTGGCTAACAGAAGAAATTGTCGTTCCTGTTCATATAGCTCCAAGTCCATTAGAATCTGTCGCAATTGGTACGGGTCGTTCTCTTACAGTTATTCATCAGCTACAAAAAGCAGCTAAGTAAATTAGTTTAAACAAAAAGCAGGCGCTATCTTTAAGATAGTTGCCTGTTTTTAGTACCTCATTTTTAAAAAATTTACAATAACTTAACATTAAATTTGTCATCACGTTCTAACATTTTGAATACATTAAATTTGCTTGATAAATAAATAAATAACACCATCAAAGAAGGATCTACCCTCACAAAAAGAAGGGAAAATATTTACTCCATTTACATAAAAACAAGGAGGCTTTACCGTGAAAGATTTAAGTAGACGAATGATTATTAGTTTAACTCTGGCTAGTATAATTTTAGGAGGAATGAGCGTGACATTTGCTAATATGCCACCCTCTTCAACTAAAGATTATGTAACTGTTGAAGGAAAATGAAAACATAGCCTGTACCTAGATGAGTAGGAAAAGAGCTTGAAAGTGGGAATCTCTCTTTCAAGCTCCTTTCTATTCTTAACTTTTTTTTATGTCTTTCTTCCTTTTCGTAAGCTTTTGATACTCTAAATCTAGCAATTTGTATTTTTCATCACCATATGCAACTAAACTTAGCTCGCCTAAGATTGCTGTTAAACGAGTTTCGATCAACATTAACTCATGTTCATTCTCCTGTTGAGGTTGACGACGATTCTCTGTTTTTTCCAGAAGTTCTTCGATCCCCATTTCCACTCGTTTAATAGTGTTGTGTTCAAAAACGAGGAGCTTGTCACATAATTTTTTCAAAAAATAATAATCATGTGTCACAAGAATTAGCGTACCATTATAATCGGCTAACGTTTCTTCTAGCATTTCTCTGCTAGGTAAATCAAGGTGATTGGTTGGTTCGTCTAGGATTAGTACATCATGTTGAGTCATCAACAATCCTGTTAGTTTAAGTCGAGTTCGTTGTCCGAGACTTAATGTTTCAATCTTTTGTTGAAGGACATGCCCATATAAACCCATATTCGCTAAAAGCTTCTTCGCTTTTACAATTTCTTCTTTTGTTGTGAGATCGAGAGCTTGAAGTGGTGTTTGGTTTGGATTTAAATCATTAACATCTTGACTTAAATAGCCAATCTGAACAGAATCACTTTTCCACAACTCTCCCTGAGATAGGGTTTCTTCTCCCCTTAGCATTTTTAGTAACGTTGATTTACCGCAACCATTTGGCCCAACTACCCCAATTCTCTCTCCACTCGTAAGATAAAAATAACTGTTTTCAAACAAAGTTCTATTCTGAATAGTCTTGGAGAGGTTTCTTGCTTCAATAATTCGCTTTCCTCGTTTGTTTGCTTCCTCAAATTCAAAGTTAATTTTACCTTCAACTTTTGGATTTTCAGCTTTATTTTGTACTAATTCTTTTTGCAATCGGTTTTTCCTTGATTTGACCTGAATGTCCATTTTCTTTGCCTTTACTCGGTAATATTCCTTATAGCCATCTTGTTTGGTTGAGTTTCTATGGGCTTTTTCAGACCAATTTTCCAACTTGGATAGCATCGTTTCAATTCTTTTTTTCTCTTTTTGCTGTATTGAAAAACGATGCAATTGCTCCTCGTGTTGCCGTCTTTTCTCCGTTCGATAATCTGTATAAGTTCCTTGATAAGTCGTAAGAACCTCTTTATCCAATTCAAAAATTTGATCAACCGTTGAATCGAGAAAAAATCGATCATGAGAGATAATCAAAACTGCACCATTAAACATTTTTAGTTCATTCACAAGCCACTTAACGCCTTCTAAATCTAAATGATTGGTTGGCTCATCTAATATAAGAAATTCTGGATTTGCCGCCCACACTTTTGCCAGTGAAAGTTTTAATTTTTCTCCTCCACTCATGTTATCGATTCTTTGCTGGCCCCAGTTTAAAATCTTTTTTAATCCAAGTTGACTTGATAATTCTAAAAATGATTTATCCTTCGAATCTCTAATTACACGATTATAATCATGTGTTTCGTAGTCAACTGTCTGCAATAAATATTCGGTATTTACATATCCATTAGGATAATTAATTGTTCCGTTGTCCATCTCTAATTTCCCAGATAACAAATTGGCTAAAGTTGATTTCCCAGCACCGTTTGGTCCCACTAAACCGATACGGTCGCCATTTTTTATATCAAAATTTAGTTTTGCTAAAATCTTTTGCACTCCAAAACTCTTTTCAAGCTCTCTTACAGATAGTAAACAATGTTGAAGTTGATTAGAAGTCATAAAAAAATCCTCCCTATTAAACCTAGAGCGGATCTGCCTTAATTTGATGCACGAAAGAAGATCACAAAAACACACAGGTGCTTATGACCAAAATCAAACGCGAGTCAATTTTTGTACATCGTTTGTCTATAAGCATGATTCGATGCTTATATTCAAAAGCATACTTTTCCGGTAAGGAAATTTAATATGGGCAGACGTATCCTATTCTCTAAGTATCGTTTTTTGTTTTATTCACATTAAACGGTAGAAAATAGATTTTACTTCATCGGCCCAGTATCATTCCCTTCATATTTGTTAGGTTAAGTATATGTTGGAAGCTAAGATCATGTCAATACTCTGATAAAGCTCGGTCTGAAAGAATTTTAAAGGTGGTATCATCTGATGGAGGATTATGAAGGCCAGCACGAACATCTCGGTAATATCGTTGCATGGCGTTAGATTTAAATAGGCTTTGGCCGCCTACAATTCTCATCGCAAGATCAACTACCTCCACTGCCGTATTGGTTACAACCGTTTTAACTGTTGCAAGTTCCGCTCCAAGATTGTCACGTTGCTCACGTGTTTGATCCCATCTTTCTGCTGTATGGTACATTAGTGTTCTTGCTGTCATTAGTTTCAAGTCAATTTCAGCAATTTTCCTTCTTACTTCTGGCACTTCTGAAATTGGATGAGTTAGGCTCGTGGGTTGATAGGTTTTTGCAAAAGTAATTGCATCATTCCGGGCAGCTATTGCAACTCCCATATAGCAAGCCGGAATGTGTAAAAGCCAGCCTTGAACTGGAGGCTTTTTTAAGGAAGGTTTTATTTCAACCAAAGCTGCTTTATCTACCTCTACAGAATTTAAAATTAAATCATCACTTCTCGTCGCACGCATGCCAAGTGTATTCCATGTTGGTTGAATAGATATGCCATCAGAATATCTTGGTACTAGAAAATCACCGATCTCACCGGTTTCACTAATCGTAGCTGGGATAATAAAATAATCTAGAGCTGGAGCTAACGAAGTAAATATCTTCTTACCATTTATGACCCATTTTTCATCCTTTAAGGAAGCAGTTGTCTCTGGCTTCCCACCCCTTGCAGGACTTCCAGAGTTTGGTTCTGTAGCTGCACTATTTAATAACTTCTTATCTGTGAAGATTTCCTTGCACACTCGTTCGAAAGTCTCTTCCGACCATTTTTTCGTATCTCGAAGGTTCATGAGTATTCCTAAGTGCCAGCCTAAGCATAATGCAGTTGCTGCGTCTCCTTGGGCTATTTTTTCTTGAAGTAGTAAAAATTCATACAGTGATATCTCATCCCCGCCATATTCTTTAGGAATCGTAAGACTAAGATAGCCCTTCTTTTTTAACATCTCAAAGTTCTCAAATGGAAATGACGCATGTTCATCATAATATTCTGCTCTGGTCTGAAAAATCTCAGCTAACTCTGCTGCACTATTATAGAGCTGATGTTGTTTGTTCGTTTTCACAAAAGGTTGATCAATTATTTTCATACGATACACCTCTTTCTGCTTCTATTGTATCTGTTTTTTCATTTGTTTGAAAAGCGAAAGACACTGCTCTTTACTTTTTTAAGAAAGGAAATATTTTCTTCCATCAATTCATTCTGATAAAATAGAAAAGGTACGATTATTTTGTAGGGGGTAAATACATATGTCAACGTTTCAACAAAATCTAGAAAAGTACGCTGATTTAGCGGTCCGCGTTGGAGTAAATATTCAACAAGGTCAAAATCTCGTCGTAAATGCGGCAACATCTTCTGCTGAATTTGTGAGACTTGTCGTTAAAAAAGCATACGAAGCTGGTGCACGCAATGTATATGTAGAATGGCATGACGATGTAGTGACACGTACACGCTTTGAACTTGCGTCTGAAGAATCTTTGAGCGATTTCCCAGAATGGAAAGCAAGAGGATTAGAAACTTTGGCTGAAACAGATGCAGCATTTATGTCAGTCATCTCAAGTGATCCTGACTTACTTAGAGGCATTGATCCAACAAGAATGGCAGCTTCAAGTAAAGCATCGGGTACAGCGTTAACAAAATACCGTAATTATCTTCAAGCAGATAAAGCGAGTTGGACAGTTATTGCTGCTGCTTCAAAGGAATGGGCTGAAAAGGTATTCCCAGAAGTTGCAGCAGAACAACAAGTAAACGCACTTTGGGAAGCAATTTTTAAAGCAACACGCGTCGATCAAGAAAATCCAGTAGCCGCATGGGAGCAACATGATAAAAGTTTACATAGTAAAGTAGAATATTTAAATGACAAAAAGTACAAAAAACTACACTACATAGCCCCGGGTACTGATTTAACAGTTGAACTTCCAGAAACACATTTATGGGTTGGTGCTGGTAGTGAAAATGAAAAAGGAAACTTCTTTATGGCGAATATGCCAACTGAAGAAGTGTTCACAGTGCCCTCTCGAAATGGAGTTAACGGCGTTGTTGCAAGTACAAAGCCATTAAGTTATGCTGGCAATTTGATTGACAATTTTAGCTTAACATTTAAAGATGGTCGCATTGTCGACATGAAAGCAGAAGCAGGAGAAGAAGTGTTAAAACAACTCATCGACACGGATGAAGGCTCTCATTTTTTAGGAGAAATGGCATTAGTCGCTCATGATTCACCTATCTCTCAATCAGGTGTTCTATTCTATAACACTTTGTTTGATGAAAATGCTTCAAATCATTTTGCAATCGGAAATGGCTATGCATTTTGCGTTGAGGGCGGAAAGAAAATGTCTCGCGAAGAGCTAGAAACAGTTGGGGTTAACTCTAGTATTACGCACGTTGACTTTATGATCGGATCTGCTGATATGGACATCGACGGAATTACAGAGGATGGCAAATCAGAACCGATTTTCCGTAAAGGAACATGGGCGATCTAATTAAATACTAATTAATAAGGCATGAAAAATGAGTTTGAATTCCCTCTTTTTTCATGCCTTTTGTGTTTTATACTGCGTATTTCTCCCTTCACAAGTTTTCACAAACCGTTACTATACTATTGGTTTCTCTATTAACTTTGGACTCTTAAAATTATTGACAGATTAAAACGGATTACTTACGATGGAATAACTGAAAGGGGCTCAGAAATGAAACAAGTTGAAGTGTACATATTATCTGGTTTTCTCGGAGCAGGTAAAACAACTCTCCTCAAAAATATACTAGAACAAGAGCGTGACCAGCAGCGAAAAATTGCGGTTGTCATGAATGAGCTTGGTAAGGTTTCAATTGACTCACAAGCCGTTTCGGAGGATACACCTTTAAAGGAATTGCTAAATGGCTGTGTTTGCTGCACCATTCAAGGTCAGCTTGAAGCACATTTACAAGGGTTACTACAACAGCATGAGTTAGATGCGATTTATATTGAGACTACCGGTGTTGCACATCCTGTAGAAGTTCTAGACTCATGCATGTCCCCTTTATTTGCCGACAAGCTCGTCGTTCGGTCCATTGTTACATTAGTGGATGTGTTGCGGTGGAGAGATCGAGATGGGTTGAGCATTCAATTGCAAAGACTTTTACAAGAACAAGTAAAGCACGCGGATGTGGTGTTATTAAATAAAAGTGATCAGCTTACAGATTCAGAACAGGCTAGCCTCGTCCTCGAAATTCAAAACTTAAACCAACAAGGGAAAATCTTGCTAACACAGTTTGCGAGAATTCAGTTAAAGCAAATTCAAGAACAAGTCTTCACTCCAAAAAATGCGCATGAAGAAGTGAATGTTCACACACAGTTACACGTAAAAACGTATGTACACTCTTTTTCGAGGCCCATTAACTTAGATTCCTTTGAGGACTTCCTTAAAGCAATGCCTGATACCATTTATCGCATTAAAGGCTATCTGAAATTTGATCATGGTAAGGACACCTATCTTTTTCAATATTCCTATGGCATGCCACTTTATATGAAAGAACCAATGAATATGAAGAATACATTGGTATTTATCGGAGAGAACTTAGATCATGAGTGGTTAAAACGAGAGCTAGAGAAGCTTGAAGCTATTTAGTTAAAACAGGAAAAAACGACGCTAGTTCTTTCCTAGCGTCGTTTTTTTAACATTTAAGAAAGCATTGATACTAAGTCTGCGTTTCGCAAGTCCAGCTCCCGCGCATAGGACGTGCTAGTGCAGTCAATGCGACAGGACGTCGCGTTTTTTTTAACTATTTTGTTGTTCGTAAACTTTCAAGTTACTATACACCATTTCTAAAGTTGGTGCGTTTATGGAGTGTTTCTCAGCTAACTGTAACAGGTAACCTTGAAGATGGTCTCCTTCTACAGCGTCCCCCTTTTCCATGTCTCTTTGCATAGACGATTTCATACTAGGTGACATTTCGCTTATTTTCTTAATTTGGCTCTCTTCTACACCGTCTCGGATTGGTGCCCCTTCAGCACGCATAATTTGCCCAATTTCATAAAACAACTGACGAATCACTTCTCTCCCACCATCTGTGTCCCTGATCGGTCCAATTGGCGAACGGAATAGCGTGGTTACCCCTGATAATCCTGTAATGAACATATACTTATGCCACATGTCTGTGAGGATTTTGTCACTTCTTCTAATCGATGCTTTGGTTCCTGAAAGAAGCTGTTCAACTTTACTTATGCGTTCTGTTTTTTCACCGGATAACTCCCCGTATACAAGTTCATGGACCGGGCTAGTTTGAATGATTTTCCCCTCTGAACCTACCGTTGATTCTATAAAACATAAGCCGCCGAGAACTTTTTTTTCAGAGAAAGTTTCTATCAAGCGATCAAGATGCTGGATTCCATTTAACAAGGGGATGATCATAGTTTCTGGGCCAACATATGGCTTGATATCTTGAATGGCTTGTTCAAAATGATAGGATTTCATCCCTACTAAAATAAGGTCAAAAGGCTCTCCACTAGTTTCAGATGTAATTGTTTTGGGCTCGAGAGTGAGATCACCATGAACACTTTCAATCTGCAACCCTGTTTCACTTAGTAGTTGCTTGCGCTTTTCTCTTACTAGATAGGTTACATCTACACCCTTTTCAAGCAGTCGACCACCAAAATATCCACCAACTGCTCCTGCACCAACGATTAATATGCGCATGTTTAGTTGTCCCCCTTTTTCTTATAAGTCTAGTATAAGAAAGCGCTCACAGTTTGTCATGTAATGCGCTCACAGTTGGAGGAGTGGTGGTTTATTACCTAAATTAGTGAGAGATCTAAGATTGGTACGATTTCGACAGGGATTGGATTGATTTCGACAAAATTCAGTCTGATTTCGACAGAGAGCGGATTGATCTCGACAAAATTCAGCTTGATTTCGACTTTCTTTCACAAAATTGCTTTTTTAAAATTGGAAGCATTAGGCTCACTAATTAGAAAAGATTGCCCCGCTTATGTGGATGTTCTTACGCAATTGGGAATCGATGCTTCGGATTTGGTGAAAGGAGTTCATTGTCCAAGCTGCAATCTTATTTGTATGTTGAGACAAAAAGGAACCTGGATTTGTACAAACTGCAACTGTTCCTCCAAACTAGCACATCTTGACACACTTAATGACTATGCTCTGTTGATCAGTCCATATATTACCAATATATAACTCCGTGACTTTCTAATGCTACCCTCATCCTCCATTTCTGCAAAAATCCTAAAATCAATGAACCTAGACCAACAAGGATCAACACGAAATAGAAGGTATCTGTTACCAATTGTTACTAAATAAACACAAAAAAAGAGCACCCAACAATCTGAGTACTCCTTCTATTCCTACTTAACTATTCTGACGTCTCGACCCAAGGTATTGAGTCATTCGATCCAGAATAATGGCTAAAATAACAATTGAAATACCGGCTTCAAATCCAATCCCTACTTCTAGTCGCGAAACGGCGCGGAAAACATCTACTCCTAAACCAGGTGCTCCGACCAATGAGGCGATTACAACCATAGATAGTGCTAGCATGATACTTTGATTAATACCTGCTAAAATTGTTTTTGTTGCTAATGGTAGCTGGACTTTGAATAGTTTCTGCTTAGTAGTCGATCCAAACGCATTTGCTGCTTCTACAAGATCCTCCGGAACCTGGCGTATGCCTAGATTCGTTAAGCGAATTGTTGGAGGCATTGCAAAAATAACGGAAGATATAACTCCAGGTACTACACCAATTCCAAAGAAAAAGATTGCAGGAATTAAGTAAACGAACGCTGGCATTGTTTGCATAAAGTCTAAAATTGGCGTAATAACTCTTGATGCTCGCTCGCTCTGTGAGGCCCATATTCCAAGTGGAACCCCGATAATAACCGAAATAAACACAGAGGTTAAAACAAGTGCTAGTGTATCGATTGTTTGTTCCCAATATCCAATATTATGAATAAATAATAGACCAATTAAAGTGAAAATCGCAAACGTCCATTTTTTACTAACAATCCAAGCCAAAGCCGCAATAATTGCAATTAATCCAATTGCAGGTAAAAAAGTAAATATAGTTACGATGAACGTAACAATTCCATCGATCCATGATGATATTAATTCAAAGAGCCCTTCAAACGTTTCGGTTAAATAGGCTACAAATGTATCTACCCATTCTCCCAACGGAATTTTAGGAATATTAGTCATTGGTAATCACCTCTTTATTCTCGATGCCTGCAAGTGCTTGAATAACTCTTTCGCGCTTGACGATCCCTTTTAATCGATTACCCTCGTCCACGACTGGGAGAGGAAAGCGACTAATCGCCATTTTGTCATACAAGTTTTCTAATGTTGTATCTGTTGATACACTCGGAACATCTGTAGTCATAATTTCTGAAATTGGTCTTTCCTGTTTAATTGCAGTTGTGACATCATCTGCTGTGACAACTCCTAGAAACGTCTTCTTTTTATCAACAACATAAACACTTGAGAATCCTGCATCCTGCATAAGCTTAAGTGCTACACGAGGACCACGGTCAACTTGTATCGATTCAGCACGAATCATAACACTCTCAGCAGTAATAACCTTAGACATATTTACATCCTCAACAAAACGTTCTACATATTCATTTGCTGGGTTCGTCATAATTTCTTCAGGCGTACCAATCTGTACGATGCTTCCATCTTTCATAAGTGCAATTCGGTCGCCAATGCGCAATGCTTCGTCTAAATCATGTGTAATGAATATGATTGTTTTTTCCATTTTCGTTTGAAGTTCAAGCAATTCATCCTGCATGTCTTTTCGGATAAGAGGATCAAGTGCACTAAACGCTTCATCCATTAACAGGATATCGGGGTCATTCGCAAGAGCTCTTGCCAAGCCTACACGCTGCTGCATCCCACCGCTCAGTTCACTTGGATAGCTATTTTCATAGCCTTTTAACCCTACAAGTTCAAGTGAAACTGTTGCTTTTTTTTGTCGATCTTCCTTTGAATAACCTTGCACTTCTAATCCATATTCTGTATTTTCTAATACTGTACGGTGAGGAAATAATGCAAAGCGTTGAAAGACCATGCTCATTTTCTTTCGTCGCATTTCGCGTAATTTATCTTGTTTCATCGTCGTAACATCTTCCCCATCAAGAAAAATGTGTCCACTTGTTGGGTCTATTAATCGATTTAACAATCGAACAAGAGTTGATTTCCCACTTCCTGATAAACCCATGATGACAAAAATTTCACCGGACTTCACTTCAAAGCTTGCTGAATTTACCCCGACCGTCATGTTGGTTTCCTCAAGGATTTGTGATTTGGTTTTCCCTTTTCCTAACATATCAATCGCTTTTTGTGGATTTTTCCCAAAAACCTTTGATACATTTTCTACTCTAATTTTTACTGCATCCATTCTAACACCTCTCTGAAACTTTCTATGTTTGTTTAAGTAAGACTACTTCTAACAATACTTCAATCTACTATGTAATGAAAAAACAGTACCTCTCCCCAATTACATGGAAGGAAATAATTCCAAAAATAAGCCTAAAGTTCTTTTTCCCGTAATCCAGCATTCCTAAACATTTTCTTTGAATAAATCTTTATTAAAATAAATGCAGAACGATTACTTTGATTAAGTTTAAATAAAAAATAGAAAATTCATGTTTAACATTTCTTTATCTAGGGTAACTATATATTGCACTGTCTATAAAAAGTGTAAGTATACATAGGAGGGGAATTTTTATATGAAGAAACATTTTATGATGGTCACCGTCATTATCTCAGTACTATTAATTAGTGCCTGTGGTGGAGAAGGTGCAACAGATGGAGAAAGTGAAAAAGGTACGTTAAAATTCGGAATTAATAACTGGGCTGAGAATGTAGCAGTCTCAAATATGTGGAAAGTGTTATTAGAGGAAGACGGTTATAACGTTGAATTACAAGAATTAGAGAAAGCGGCTGTATGGACAGGTATAGCACAAGGTGATTTAGATATTTCACCTGAAATTTGGTTACCAACGACTGACGAGCCACTTTATGAAAAATATAAAGACGACATTGTAAAGAAAGATAGCTGGTATGAAGGAACAGGACTTGGAATTGCCGTACCAAGTTATATGGAAGATGTTAATACGATTGACGATTTAAACAGTAATAAAGATACTTTTGGAGGAAGAATCGTTGGGATTGAGTCAGGATCAAGCTTAATGACACTAGCTAATAAAGCAGTAGAAGAATATAGTATTGAGTTGGATCTTGTACAGTCCTCTGAGCCAGCTATGCTCAGCGAATTGAAAAAAGCTTACGAAAAAGAAGAACCAATTGCCGTCACGCTTTGGAATCCTCATTGGGTTTTTGCAGAATATGACATGAAGTATCTAGAAGACACTAAAGGAACATTTGGAGAAAAAGACGACATTTTCTATATGACACGTAAAGGCTTTGAGGATGATCATCCAGAAATAGTTAAATGGATGGATGCATGGGAAATGAATGATGATCAACTTGGCGCTTTAATGTCTACGATTAATGAATCCTCACCTGAAGAAGGAGCAAAAAAGTGGATTGATGAAAATCGCGAATTAGTTGATAGCTGGATGAAAGAGTAAGGATTAATGCCGTCACTCAAGTGGCGGCATTTTTTTTGACGCAACAAGTGTTAAGGATAGTGTCAGACGTGAAAACTAAATGAATGCTAATACAGGACATTATAAAACGAGTAAACTAAGTTTCAAACTCATAATATTGGGGTAATTTGATTGAGATTACGATTTGGAAGGAGAAAGAAATGAAGAAACGTTACATAATGGTAAGTATTGTACTTATTTTTTCCCTAATGATAAGTGCCTGTGGAAATGCCGCGAATAATGAAGGTGAATCTAATAAAGAAATTGAGATGGGTATGGTCAATTGGATTGATAACATCTCTGTAGCAAATCTATGGAAGGTACTCCTTGAAGAAAAGGGCTACACCGTCAATTTGAAAGAGTTAGACAAAGCAGCGATGTGGACTGGACTTTCACAAGGTGATGTTGATTTAAGTGCACAAGTTTGGTTGCCTCAAACAGATAAAGTTTTATATGAAAAATACAAAGACGAAATTGACTTTGGTGACAAATGGTATGAAGGGACAAGGCTTGGTCTCGTTGTACCAGCTTATATGAAGGATATCAATTCAATTGAAGATCTCCCTTCTTCTAAAGACGAGCTGGGCAGTGAAATTGTCGGGATCGATCCTGGCTCGAGCTTAATGCAACTCACAGAAGATGTCGTTAAACAATACAATTTAAGTGACTACACGTTAGTAGAAGCATCTGAGTCAGCAATGCTAGTCGAATTAAAAAAGGCATATGAAAAACAAGAACCTATCGTTGTTACTCTTTGGAATCCACACTGGATTTTTGCTGAAATGGATCTAAAATACCTTGAAGATCCCAACAAAATGTATGGAGACCCTGATAACATTCAATTTATGACACGAAAAGATTTTGCAAGTGATCACCAAGAAATTGTTGATTGGATGAATACATGGGAAATGAATGATGATCAACTTAGCTCATTAATTAAATATGTAGACGAAGCCTCTAATCCAGAAGACGGTGCAAAGAAGTGGATTGATGAAAACCGAGAGTTAGTTGATAGTTGGATGATAAAATAAGTGAAAGACCACCGTGATTTTTAAATGGTGGTCTTTCACTTATTTTAGTTGCAAATATGAAACTTTTACACTGTTCCGTCCGTAGTATATTTAACACTAATCAAAAGGGAGGAATAAACTTGACAGAAACTGTTTATTTCAAAGATACCTTTTTTTCGACTGGGATAACTGAGATATTCAACGGGAACAAAGAAAAAATTGGAGAGCTCGATCATAAAGGTGCTTTCTCTTCAAGCATTGCTATTTTTGATCAAACAGGAGCTTTAGCCGTTTCAGGGAAGTTTACGTTTTTCTCTAGACATTGGGTAGTTATCGATGATCAAGAGCTTGAGCTTGGAATCCTTAAAAATAAACTATCTTTTTTCACCAAAAAATTCGAGTACAAAACACATGGACGCGGAACGTACCGAATTGAATCCCCTGCATTTTCTAAAGAGTATGAAATCTTTGATAAAAACGAGGAACTAGTGGCAACATTCCAAAAGACAAATGGTTTTTTTGCTTCACCGGCTTTTCAGTTAACAAATAAATCGAGTAGCTTATCAACAAATGAACTAATTGCAGTTGTGATGGGGATCAATTCCATTCAAAAAGCGCAATCTGCTGCAGCTACAAGCAGCAGTTAAATGAGCAGAAGGAAGCTAGCTTCTCTCCTTCTCAATCTTCTGCCTTAAAACCCTGTCGGCCAATTAGCCAATCTGCGCTCGCTTTTTGAACCATTTTTCAAGCAAGCATATTCTAAAGCTTTATTAATCATTTTTCTTGTGTGAGCGGGGTCAATCACATCATCGATTAAATGCTTTGAAGCTGCTTTATATGGTGAGCTATCAAAGGCCCATTTTTCAAGTAGCGTCTTCCTTGCTGCTTGTGGATCTTCAGCTTCCTGAATTTGGCGACCATATACGACATTTATTCCCACTTCTGGACCTGTGAAGTTTATTTCTGCAGTTGGCCAAGCAAAAACAAAATCAGCTCCCATTGTAGGACCACACATATTTCCATAGGCAGCACCTACACTTTTTCTAATTACAATCGAGATTTTCGGTACTGTGGAATGTGCGAGTGCTTGGTTCCAGACCATGATTTTCGTTGGCATCTTTAATTTTTCGGCTTCATTGCTTACTCTAAATCCAGGTGTGTCATGTAAAAAAATCATCGGGATATGAAAGGAATCACATAAACAAATAAAATCTGTCGCTTTCTCACATTCTTTTACACCTGCAGCACCAGCATAATGTTTTGGCTGACTAGCGACAATACCAACAACTCTTCCGTTCATATGTGCGAAACCAGTAATAAGTGCTTCACCGTAAAAGGACTTATATTCAAAGAAGATAGAATCATCAACTAGTTGAGAGATAATTTGATTCATATTATAGACGCGATTTTTTTGCTGTGGTAAAGTTTGCAAAACAGAATCCAAGTGACGATAAGGATCATCTTTAGTCTCTCGGTAAGGAGGCTCTTCTGTAGAATTGAGTGGCATATAGAGAAAAAAGTTTTTCATCTGTTCAATACACTTTTCCTCTGTATCTCCTATTCCATCAATTTGACCTGTTTGTTTTGCATGAACCTCCCAACCACCTAGTTCTTCATTTGATATACGCTGGCCAGTTGCCATTTCTAACATTCTTGGACCTGCAACAGCCATACATGTACCTTTTAACTGTGTGACAAAATCAGAAGATACGGCCATCCATGTCGGTCCTCCAAAGCTATCACCTAAAATGGCACTAATCGTCGGCACCTCTCTCGAATGGGTAAGCATTTCACTAGGGAATAGCTTGTCACTAATTCCATCAGACCCCATTCCATCTGGCATCCGAAGTCCTCCACCTTCATTCAAATTGAACATCGGCAGTCCTCTTTTGAGGGCATATGCATGAATTTCTTTTCCTTTCCTTAAATGCACACTCCCCTCCGTTCCAGCAAAAACGGTTTTATCCCCCGCTTGCACAACAACTGGTCTACCGTTCACTTTTGCTAAACCTGCAATGATTCCATCCCCTGCACTTTGATGTTCTGCACCTGCAAATTCAGAAGTATTGAGCATCCCTACTTCTAGGAAACTATCAAAGTCAACAAGCTTTTCAATTCGTTCTCTCGCTGTAAGAGCACCTTGCTCATGAATGCGGTTGATTTTTTCTTGTCCGCCGTTTAACAAAGCGTGTTCTTTTCTTGCTCGTAAATCATCAAGAGATTCTTGTAAAGCATTGTGTGTTTGATTTTCCACTATCGTTTCCTCCTTAATTGAATCCAATTTAATTTTTCCTTAACGTATTCTTTCAAAGTCTTCTAAGCACTTTTTCTAGGCATGTTTCTTTCGGAATTCTATAAATCTAGGATCTCTATAATCCGCCATCTTCTTTTTTTACTAGGACCTTAGTTCATTTAACTAACCGGTTAGTATGTTACCTATAACTCTATTCTACAAAACTTTCCGAAAAAGTTAAATGACATTTACTAAAAAATATTAATTCGACAGATTTTTCTGTTTATTTCAGGATATATTATCTATTATAGTAAGAAAAAAGAATCCTAAGGGGTGGATATATTGCAGGAAATTATTTTACAAGAAAAACGAAAAACAAAGCGGTGGGTTAAATTCTTCACCATTATCGGGCTAGTATTCTTTCTACTAGCAGGAATTACATACACAGGAATTCAACTTTATTTAAACAAGAGCTTACCGGTTACTAGTGGCACTATTTCATTACAAGGATTAACTTCTCCAGTTTCAATTACTCGTGATAATCATGGAGTTCCTCACATCAAAGCGGAAAATCTGCAAGCCTTGTACATTGCTCAAGGATATGTAACCGCTCAAGATCGATTATTTCAAATGGATTTAAGTAGACGGCAAGCATCTGGAGAATTAAGTGAAGTCATTGGTGAAGCTGCTCTTGATCGTGATAAATTTTTCCGGACATTTGGTCTGAGACGAGCTGCAGAAGCTTCTTACACTAGCTATTCTGAAGAGGCTCAAGAAGTTTTAGAGTGGTATGCTGATGGAGTAAATTTATTTATGGAAGAGGCCATAAAAGAAAACAAGCTACCTGTTGAATTCACACTATTAGGCTATGTACCTCGTGAATGGTCTGTTATTGATTCTTTAACAATTGGAAAATATATGGCGTTTGATTTGGGTGGACATTGGGAAGGTCAAGCATTTCGCTACCAGATAATGAAAGCGTTACCGGAAAATAAAGCACTTGAACTCTTTCCTTCTTATCCTAAAGATGGACCGGATATCGTTGCAGCAATAAAGGATACAAATCTTTCAATTGAAGAAAGCTTTGCAAATTCAGTTATCCCTGATGAATTTAATGGTAGCAACAATTGGGTGGTAAGTGGATCGAAGACGAAATCAGGAGAACCACTTCTAGCTGATGACCCACATCTCTCACTTGCAACGCCTTCAATTTGGTATCAATCCCACCTTCAGTCCCCTGAAGTCAATGTAAGTGGTGTTATTTTTGCTGGGATACCAGGGATTATCTTAGGTCATAATGAGCAAATTGCTTGGGGTGTGACGAATGTTGGGCCCGATGTACAGGATCTTTATATTGAAAAAAGAAATCAAGAAAATCCACATCAATTCCTCTATAAAGAAAAGTGGGAAGATGCAGAGGTATTTGAAGAAGAAATAAAAGTTAAAGATAGGAAATCCATTGATTATGAAGTGACTGTCACAAGGCATGGTCCAATCATCTCTGAATTTGCAAAAGATACTGAAAATGAAACCGCTTTGGCTCTTCAATGGACAGCATTGCAACCATCAAATGAACTAGAAGCCGTTCTACAAATGAATCAAGCCGAAAATTGGGATGAGTTCAAAGAGGCTTTAAATTCATTCCATACTCCTGCCCAGAACTTTGTGTTTGCTTCTAAAGATGGAACAATTGCCTATCGTGCGAATGGGAAAATTCCAATCCGCTCTAAAGGAGACGGACAGCTACCTGTACCTGGGTGGACAGGTGAATATGAATGGAAGGATTACATTCCTTTTGACGAATTGCCTACGATTATAAATCCCGAAGAAGGTTTTATTTCAACTGCGAATAACCAAGTAATTGATGAAAGCTATCCCTACCATATTACAAATACATGGGCACAGCCATACCGTGCTGAGCGTATTAAAGACGTATTAGAGAGTAAGGACAATTTAACGGTGAAAGATATGCAAGAACTACAAATGGATCAAGTTAATTTACAAGGAGAAGAATTCGTTCCGCTTTTATCTCAAAGTATTGATGAATCGTCACTAACCCTAAAAGAAAAAAAAGCGTTAGCCCTGCTTTCAAAGTGGGATTTCATGGATAACAAAGATTCTAGTGCTCCCCTTCTCTTCCATCATGTGATGAATGAAATCAATGAAGTTCTTTTTGAAGATGAAATTTCTGAAGAGTTAGCTGAGCTTTTTGAAGGTAAGAACCAAATTGTTGATCAATTACTTCGAGAGGCAGATAAAGGTAAGCCCGGAGTTTGGATAACTGAGCAAGGTGGATTAAGTAAGGTTATGACTACTGCATTAAAAAGATCCGTCTCAGAATTGGAAACTGAATATGGGAAAAATATGGGCCACTGGAAATGGGGAAATGAACATCGTATCTCATTTACACATCCATTATCTACCGTTAGTGTTTTAAAGTACTTGTTCAACCCTGAAACACCGATACCTATCGGAGGAAGTCGGGTAACCGTTCAAGCTGCTGGATGGAATTCTGAGACTGGTCTTGTCACACATGGCGGTTCATGGCGCTTTGCGATTGATTTAGCTGATATTGAAACAGGCTACCATTTAGTTGGTCCAGGTCAATCAGGTCATGTTAAAAGCAAATGGTATCATGATCAGATGAAGGACTGGGCAAATGGAACCTATCATGCAACTAAATTGACAGATATAGAAGGGGATACACTAACTCTAGTTCCCACTAAATAATCGTTTTCCTTCATAGGGGATAACTCAAAATAGAAGTGAAAACCCCTTCCCCTCCTTCATTTTCAACCAAAGTGGCGTTTGGGAAGGCGCGGCTCTTATGAGTACGCCTATTTATTAGAGAAGCGACGTGATATGCTAAATTAGAACCAAATGAAAAGCTAGGAGATAAAGATATGTTTGTTTTATTACTCACCATGCTTGAGCGTCTGGGAATTATTGTAACAGTTGCATTCTTGATGACGCGTTTTCGCTTTTTCAGACACATGATTGACCGCTATGAAATTAGTCGAAAGCAACAATATATGGCGATTCTATTTTTTGGTTCCTTTGGAATCATAGGTACATATTCCGGAATTACATTTGATACGAATTCTTTAAATTATGACCGATGGGCCTATGCGTTATCTACAGACGAAGCGATCGCAAACTCCCGTGTCATAGGAATTATTATCGCTGGTTTGTTAGGTGGTTACAAGGTTGGGATTGGTGCTGGGCTTATTGCAGGAATTCACCGCTTTTCACTTGGAGGGTTCACTGCTTTATCCTGTGGAGTTTCTGCAGTCCTCGCCGGAGTGATTGCTGGCTTTTTCTATCGAAAACGAGCACGTTTAAACCTCTCAACTGCTTTTTTTGTAGGAGCATTGGCTGAATCCATTCAAATGCTTGTCATTCTCATCGTTTCTAAGCCATTCGATAAGGCAGTTTCATTAGTTGAGGAGATTGGTGTTCCAATGATCGTTGCGAATGGACTGGGTTCGGCAATTTTTCTATTAATCATTCGTAATGTGCTTAATGAGGAAGAAAAGGTTGGTGCTTTGCAAGCTCAGAAAGCGCTTCGACTTGCTGAAAGTACTCTCGCTTACCTTCGAAAAGGATTATCTCGACAATCTGCTCAAGCAGTTTGTGAACTCATTCATAAAGAAGTAGATGCTAGTGCCATTTCCATGACAGATCAGGAGAAAATCCTCGCTTTTGTAGGGTTAGCCGATGATCACCATCAAGCGAACCGAGCTATTCAAACAAGTGTGACAAGAAAAGTACTAGATGAAGGAAGATTGGTTATTGCAAAACCAGAGGATATCCAATGTATTCTTCCTAACTGTCCTCTAGGCGCTGCAGTCATCGCACCGTTAAAAAGAAGGGACGAGACAATCGGTACTTTAAAGTTTTATTTTCGATCGGAAAAAGAGATTTCAAATGTTGTTCTAGAACTCATCTCAGGATTAAGCTCTTTACTAAGCAACCAACTAGAGATAGCAGAAACAGATCATGCATACCAATTGGCGAAAGAAGCGGAGATTAAAGCATTGCAAGCACAGGTTAGTCCTCATTTCTTGTTTAATTCGTTAAACATTATTGTCTCTCTGATCCGGACACAACCTGCTCTAGCTAGAAAGCTTCTCCTATCTCTATCACATTTTTTCCGGCAAAACCTAAGTGGCACAACGAAAACCTGGACAACTCTTGAAGAAGAACTTCAGCATGTTAGAGCTTATCTGTCGATTGAAGAAGCTCGTTTTGTTGATAAACTTGCTGTTGAATATGAAATTGACAAAAACCTATTACTGAAAAAAATACCACCTCTAACTCTTCAACCACTTGTAGAAAACGCTGTAAAGCATGGAATAAAGGATAAAGAAACAAATTGTAAAATTAAAATTACGCTAAAAAAAGTTCGAGGAAGTTCTGTTATCATGGTTGAGGATAATGGGAATGGAATTGCACTTGATCGATTATCACAAATTACACATGAAATTGTCTCGTCTGAAGAAGGAACAGGCTTTGGACTTTACAATGTAAACCGTCGCTTAGTGATGATGCTAGGTGAGGAATCCGCACTAAGAATTCGTTCAAGTGTAAATGAAGGAACATCGGTTTCCTTTGTATTGAAAGAGAGCGAGGATATGGATGAGTAGTAAAAAAATCAAAGCAATGATTGTCGATGATGAACGATATAGCCGCGATGAACTAAAGCATCTTTTATCTCACTATGAAGAAATTGATGTTATTGACGAAGCTGACTCTGGTGAATCAGCTGTTATTAAATGTCTTCACCAGCAGCCTGATGTCGTTTTCTTAGATGTTGAGATGCCAAAGTTAAATGGGATGGAGACGGCAAAATCGTTGAAACAATTAAAACATGTCCCACTAATTGTGTTTGCAACCGCCTACCCTGACTTCGCTGTTGAAGCCTTTCGATTCGATGCTGTTGATTATTTAGTAAAGCCCTTTGATGAGGAACAATTAAATGAAACAGTTCAGCGGCTTTTAGAAAAGATAGCTCCCCCTGAAGGTCCAATTTCATTAGAAAGGCCTGTTAGCAAACTTGCAATCGAAAGCGAAGAAGGAATTGTCTATATCCAACCTGAAGAAATTCTCTATTTGTATCGTGATGAGCGGGTAACACGGATTGTTGGCAAAGACGAGGAGTATGAAGTAAAAACACCTCTAAAAGATTTAGAGGCACGTCTAAAGGATTTCTCATTTTTTCGCATTCATAAAAGCTATCTTGTTAATCTGAATTATGTTTTAAGATTAATCCCATGGTTTAACGGTGCCTATCATCTCGAACTTAAAGGTCATAAAGAAAAATTATCTGTAAGTCGGAATTATGTAAAAGCACTAAGAACAAAACTGGAGCTGTAGTTTTCTTAGCGACAAACTGATTGTAGAGGAGTTTAACCTAAAACTCCTCCTCCTGAAATCAGCTAGAAATTCAATCGACTACGATATCAATACGTCGATTGAATTGTTGATTCTCAAGATTAGAATTTGGAACCGTTGGCATCGTATCGCCGTAGCCCTCTGCTACGATCTCAAGATGCGCTAAAATCCCTCTTTTTTCAAATACCTCATAGACTACTTTTGCACGTTCTTTTGAGAGTTTAAGATTAAATTCTGGCTCGGCTTGATTATCTGTATGACCTTCAATGCTCACTTTTACATCTTTTAATTTAGATAATTGTTTTTCAACTTCCTCGATATGTATAAGTGCGTCTTCAGTCAAGTCACTTTCATTGTAATTAAAAATCAGCCCGTCCAAAATTGAAATGGTCGTTTTATCTTCTTCTTCAGTAACATTAATGGCACCGTGTTCAAAGCTAATAGAAGTAGAATCGTTATCCGTCAGGGTGTCTTCACTCGCTAAACCTGATTCTTCCTCATCTATGACTGCTTCTTCTTGAGGGTGGTTGGATGTTTCTTGAGTTAGTCCGGTATTACAGGCAGTTAAAGCTACCAAGATAAAACTAGCTAATAAAATAGGTGGATAGGATCGCATTTCTTCTCCCTCTTTCGATCAGATGTTAGTATGTAGTTCGTTAAAATTGAACAAATCCCTCCAAATGAACAGGAACTTTCTCTGTTTACTTGAAGGGATCTTTTTGGTTTATGCGTAAAGTTCTTCTATTTGCTTTTGAACGTCACTGTTTTCTAAATATTCATCATAGGTCATTTGTTTATCAATGATACCATTTGGGGTGATTTCAATAATCCTGTTGGCAATTGTTTCAACAAATTGATGATCATGTGAAGTGAAAATCATTGTTCCTTTAAAATTAGTTAACCCGTTGTTTAGTGCTGTAATCGATTCTAGATCTAAATGGTTCGTTGGATCGTCTAATAAAAGTACGTTTGATCCACTTAACATCATTTTTGAGAGCATACAACGAACTTTTTCTCCTCCAGAGAGAACACTTGGTTTCTTTTGAACTTCTTCACCTGAGAAAAGCATGCGTCCTAAGAAACCACGAAGGAAGCTTTCGCTTTGATCGTTCGGAGAATATTGACGCAACCAATCAACGAGCGATGGCTCAGAACCTTCAAAGTAGCTACTATTATCTCGAGGGAAGTAGGCTTGTGCTGTTGTAACTCCCCATCTAAATGAACCACTGTCGGCTTCCATCTCACCAGTTAAGATTTTAAACAGCGTCGTGTTTGCAATTTCGTCACGACCAACAAGTGCAATTTTGTCCTCTTTATTCAAGATAAAGTTTACATCATCTAGAACTTTTACACCGTCAATTGTTTTAGTCAGTCCTTCAACACGCAAGACATCATTTCCTATTTCACGCTCTGGTGTGAAATTCACATATGGATATCGACGAGAGGATGGTTTAATGTCATCAAGTGAGATCTTTTCTAACGACTTTTTACGAGAAGTTGCTTGCTTCGATTTAGATGCATTTGCACTAAAACGCGCAATAAAGTTTTGAAGCTCTTTGACTTTTTCTTCTTTTTTCTTATTTTCACCTTGCTGCAATTTTAGAGCAAGTTGACTGGACTCATACCAAAAATCATAGTTACCAACGTAAATTTGAATTTTAGCAAAGTCTAAATCTGCCACATGTGTACAAACTTTATTTAAGAAATGACGGTCATGGGATACTACGATGACTGTATTTTCAAAGTTGATTAAGAATTCCTCTAACCATTGAATCGCCTTAATGTCTAAGTTATTTGTAGGCTCATCTAGTAACAGAATATCTGGTTTACCGAATAAAGCCTGTGCCAAAAGGACTTTCACTTTGTCAGAACCAACAAGTTCAGACATTTTTTTGTTGTGAAGTTCTTCAGAAACACCTAATCCCTTTAGCAGGATTGCTACTTCACTTTCAGCTTCCCAACCATTCAATTCTGCAAATTCACCTTCAAGCTCAGCAGCACGCATTCCATCTTCATCAGAGAAGTTTTCCTTCATATAGATAGCATCTTTCTCATTCGCCACTTCGTAAAGGCGTTTGTGACCCATGATCACGACCTTCATCACTTCATGTTCTTCATACTCAAATTGATTTTGCTTTAAAACAGCTAAACGTTCACCAGGTGTTATGATGACATCTCCTGTTTGAGCTTCAATTTCTCCAGACAATATTTTTAGGAAAGTTGATTTTCCAGCGCCATTAGCACCGATTAACCCATAACAGTTACCCGGTGTAAACTTTATATTTACTTCATCAAACAACTTACGATCTCCAAATCGTAAGCCGACATTACTTACCGCAATCATAGTTAAATCCTCCAATAGTTAAACATTTCATTCTATTATACCATTTTTTCGCATTAAATCATATCTAGTTGTGTCCATAGTTACTTTTACGACTTAACTTTTAGAAACGGCTATTTGCTTATCCGCCATTATTCGGTAGTAGCCAACTTCTTTAATATCCTCGACTATGTTCATTAATCCCTCTTCTTGAAGTTTATGAAGCAATATCGCCTGATCATGAATCGAGAAGCTAAGCATTTCTACTTTTGTTAGTCCTGAAATTCTCAAATCATCTAGTTGTTTATAGTGCTCAGAATCTGCAAAAACTCCAATAGCTAGTTCATAGCCAATTCGACTTGACTCTGTTCCATCTAAGTCCACTTCTTCAGACTTTAAGTACCAAAAGTCATAATAAATTTTTTCCATTTTGTTTAGTGCTCCTTAGTTGAACTTTATTTAATCATTAAAATTCATATAGTAATTCAAATTCTATTGTTCTAACTTGCACATTTTAACAGTCATTTTCGATAACGTCTATCCTATTAAGTTCTTTTCCTAACCACTTCTTGCACGTTGAAAACGGTTTTACGCATCTTACCTTCAGTTTTTGACATGATAAACGAAAATAATCATTTCTAATCCTATTCTTGTTATCATTGATGAAAGCGGATACAAGATAAGGAGGAAATTTCATGTATACTTTTATAGGTGGGGTTCTTTTACTCATTTTAGGTTACTTTGTTTACGGACGTTTTGTTGAAAAGGTATTTGGTGTGAAAGAGCAACGCCAAACGCCAGCTATTACAAAGCGTGATAATGTTGATTATTTACCAATGGGGAAACAGCGTAACTCTCTTATACAGCTTTTAAATATAGCAGGGGTTGGGCCAATTTTCGGGCCAATTATGGGTGCTCTTTATGGACCTGCAGCATTCATCTGGATTGTCGTTGGCTGTATTTTTGCAGGGGCTGTTCATGATTATTTAACTGGTATGATCTCGATTCGTAATCGTGGAGCGCATTTACCTGAGCTTGCTGGTAAGTTTCTTGGAAAAGTAATGAAACATGTTGTCAACGCATTTGCTATTTTACTTTTATTGCTAGTTGGAACAGTTTTCGTTACGGCACCAGCGGATTTGTTAGCAAGCATTACTCCTAGTTGGGTTTCATTTGGATTAATCATCGCGGCCATCTTTTTATACTATATTCTTGCAACACTGCTTCCGATTGATAAAATTATTGGACGTCTCTATCCTTTCTTCGGGGCATTGCTTGTAATTAGTGCGGTTGGTGTTGGAGTTTCACTTGTCGTGACTGGCGCACCAATTCCAGAATTAACGTTTGCAAATATGCATCCTGATAAGGCTCCAATTTTCCCACTATTATTCTTAACAATTTCATGTGGGGCACTTTCTGGGTTTCACGCGACTCAAACACCTATTATTTCACGTACTACTAAAAATGAATCACAAGGACGCTATATTTTTTACGGAATGATGATTGCAGAAGGTATTATCGCAATGATATGGGCTGCAGCAGCAATGAGCTTATTTGACGGCTATGGCGGATTGAACGAAGTACTAGCAAATGGTGGTCCTGCCGCAGTTGTTAGTGAAGTATCTGTCGCAATGTTAGGAGCAGTCGGTGGAACGTTGGCGATCCTTGGTGTAATCGTTTTACCAATTACATCTGGTGATACAGCATTTAGAAGTGCTCGTATGATTATCGCAGACTACCTTAATATTTCTCAAAAGAAATTCACGACTCGTCTATGGATTGCCCTTCCACTGTTTGCCATTTCAATTGTTCTCACAAGAGTTGACTTTACCTTATTATGGCGCTACTTCTCATGGGCAAACCAATCAACCGCAGTTATAGCGCTATGGGTAGCGGCGATGTATCTATTTATTGCTAAGAAGAACTATTGGATAGCTGTAATTCCAGGTGTTTTCATGACAATGGCCACAACAACTTATATTCTAAATGCAGCTATTGGTTTTGGGTTACCGATGAACATTTCGTATATTCTTTCAACCATTATCACAATCTCGATTATTGCATTATTCTTTAAAGCAGCTGTAAAAAGAAGAAAAGATCAGCTACAGTTGGATGATGAACCGACACTGGCTGCTTAATTTAAAAAGGAAAGGCAATCGAAAAGTCGATTGCCTTTTTTATATTTATTGAGTTTTCTCTAACTCTCCACTATTATGGTAGGATAGGTGGGACAAACATTTCGGAGGAAATTTTCATGAAACTTCAAACACTCGTCGAATACTCTTTACTGATTTTCCTTACAGGTCTTTATTTTGCCTATCTTGGTTTCCAAGCAAATGGCTTACCATTTCTAATTGGTGTAATTGTTCTCTATTTTATTTCTTCCTATGCAACAAAAAAGGTGTTAACGAAATACAACATGATAGAAAAAAAGGTGTCTATATTTGCTGGAGTTATCACAGTTATAGTTACTGTTTTTATCACAATGTTTTTACTAAATCTTCTTGTTATATAAGGTACCTACTTTTTCCTTATTCGCCCATATCAGTAGGCGGCTTTAGGTTATTTCGTTTATTCATTCTCTTAATAACTAGATATAAAAACAGACCTACACCACCTAGTATTAGGAGAATTGGTAAACTGCCCACAAAGAAGATGATAATTGTCGAAAACGCACTCACCACAAAGTTCACGCTTTCCATGAATTGCTTTTTCGTTTTTTCCCATGTATTTAATTCGTCTTTTTGTAATTGCGGGACATTTACTTTATTTTCAAAAACGTGAATGGTTACCGTAGCTAAATTAGATTGATTTTGTAAAAAGTTCATTCTTCCTCTAATTTGTTCAATTTCTTCTTGGACCTTTGAAAGATCTTCTGAAATCTTTAGTAAATCCTCCGTTTTTTCTGCTTTCTCCATAAATGTAATCAGTCGTTTTTCAACTACTTCTTTTGATTTTAGCCGTGATTCTAAATCAACGAATTCCTCTGTTACATCCTGGCCGGAAATCGAACGTTCATGAACCTTCATGCTTCCTTTTTCAACGGATTCTAGAAATGCATTGAATTCTGCTTGAGGGATGCGTACAACCAATGTTCCCTCTAACGGACCCTCTTCAGAACTTCTAAACGTATTTGATTGGACGATATATCCACCTTTTGATTGAATCTGCTGCGTGATCTCGTTCGATGTTTCTTGATAATTCTCCACTTCTACACTTAAATTAGCATTGTAAATAACTTTGCGAGTATCGGCAGATTGGGACTGTGTTGATATTTGCTGACTTTCAGCTGATTTTTCAACCACTTTACTTGTATCGACAGCTGAATTTTCTGAACTCATTTCTGTTTTAGCCTCTTCGCCTCCACCGCTATCTACTGCCATGTCAGCACTTTCTATTGAAGAACTCTCTGATTCTGACTGACCTCCACTGCAAGCAGTTACGATTGAACATACCAGCAATACCCCAAAAATCTGTAGTAACCTCTTCATTTTAGACACACCCTTTTATTCTTTATAAAGGTAGTCGAAGATGTTACAGAAATGTTACAAAAAAAGAAGGGATTTTAACAGCCCCTACGCAATGGATAGATTGTTTAAAGATAAAAGGATCATTTTTCTTCACATAGATTCATACATAAGACAGAAGGAATCTTATTTTAAATTCCTTAACTAAACAAATGGTTAATAAGGAGGTCCCTACATGATTCAACAAACATTGGAACTTAACAGTAAAGCGGGTTTACTCGCTATTCCTGTTACTCAATTGGTTCAGGTAGCTTCTCGTTTCAATTCTGACATTTTCCTTACTCACAATGGACGCAAGGTAAATGTAAAGTCCATATTGGGAGTTTTGTCTCTTGGAATTCCGAGCCAGGCAAAAATTACGTTAGAAGCTTCCGGGCAGGATGAAGAAGAAGCTCTCAGACAAATAACTAAAACTTTAGCATCATTTAACAACTAAAGATGTAGCGGTGATCATTTCACACACCGCCCCCTATTAAAAGCAATTTCTGTAAAAAGAGTTTAGGTAAAAAGAAGCCATCTAACTGCAGCTGTCCACTAAAAGAAGTAAATGAAAAGTGGGTGACTCCATAACTTAGGAGTCACCCACTTAACTGCTTAAAAGGTGTTAATCTGTTTTCCTAATATCTCCGAATGGAAAAAACACAAACTCCGTTTTCCCTAGAATTCTCTCTTGGTCAATTAATCCTAAACCATTTCTGCTATCCATGCTATTTAATCGGTTATCCCCCATGACAAATAGCTCTCCTATTGGAACTTCAACGGGTTCAAAATCATTTGTAAGCGGCGTTCCCATGTTCTCTGCTTTATCGAAATTAGAATTAAGGTAAGGCTCATCTATTTTTTCACCATTAACGAATACTTGACCTTGCTTCGCTTCTACTAGATCGCCAGGTTCCCCTATAACTCTTTTCACATAACGAATGTCTTCTTCATCACCATCAACGATAACAATGTCTCCTCTTTCAACGTCACCAAACAGTTTTAATGTTTTATTTACAAATAAACGGTCCCCATCCTTTAGAGTGGGATCCATTGAAGAACCTTCTACCAAGTAAGGTTCAAATAAAAAGACTCGGATAATAATAGCCAATCCAACTGCTAGTAAAATTGACTTTGTCCAATCAAATACCTTCGACTTTGTTGTTTCGGTTTTTGCCATTGATGCGCCTCCTATAGTTCATCTAACAGATACTCTCCACCTTATGTACACAAAAATAAATCTCTCTTTATTAATTGGCTATAAATTACAAAAACCCTTTAACATTCCCGTTAAACGTAGTACATTTTAACAAAGGGGATATGTATTATGATACAGCAAATTAATCTTTTAGACACAGTCGAAGCTGAAAATTTATTGAAGATGCAAAAGCTTTCCTATTTAGTAGAAGCAGCTATTATTGACTTTTATGATATACCACCGTTAAAGGACACGTTAATCTCACTTCAAAGTTGTAGAGAAACTTTTTTTGGATACTATCTTGAACATGAACTAGTTGGAGCAATCGCTTTTCAACAGGTAGACGATACGATAGATATCTGTCGGTTAATCGTCCATCCTCGCCATTTTCGAAAAGGAGTTGCTCAAAGTTTGTTAGCGTTTATTTTATCGACTGAAAAAATAACCACCATTACAGTTTCTACTGGATCGCTAAATAAACCCGCATTATCCCTCTATAATAAAGCTGGTTTTGTTCAGACAGGAACCCTAGCTATTGCAGAGGACATTTCAATCACAAACTTAAAACGGAAAAAGGGCTAACAGCTGTCAGCCCTTTTTCTTCTATTCACTTATTGTTTTCTTCCAGAATCCTAACATTAACGCTGTTACGATCGCTCCAATCAAAATCGCTACTAAGTAAAGAACTGGATTTCCTTCAACGAATGGGATAACAAATGCTCCACCATGTGGGGCACGTAACCCATTTCCAAAGAACATAGCCAGTCCCCCCGCGATTACAGAACCTGTAATAACCGATGGGATAACACGAACTGGATCCGATGCCGCAAACGGGATTGCACCTTCTGTAATAAAGGATGCACCCATGATATAACAAGTAATACCTGCATCACGCTCACGCTTCGTAAATTTACTTCTGAAAATTGATGTTGCAAGGGCAATTCCTAGTGGAGGAACCATCCCTCCAGCCATAACTGCTGCGTGTGGTGCAAAGTTTCCAGCATCAATCATCGCAATTCCAAACGTGAAGGCTGCTTTGTTGATTGGGCCCCCCATATCAATGGCCATCATTCCACCTAATATAATTCCAAGTAATACTAAGTTTCCAGTTCCTAATCCACTTAATAAATTACTAATCGCAGTATTTAAGGCACTTGCTGGTTGATTTACAACGAAGAACATAATCATTCCTACAGAGAAGATTCCAAGCAATGGATACAACAGGACTGGCTTGATTCCTTCAAGTGACTCTGGCATACCAGCTAGCATTTTTTTCAAGAAAACAACGATATAACCTGCTAAAAATCCAGCAATTAACCCTCCAAGGAAGCCAGCGCCACCTTGGGCTGCCATAAATCCTCCGACCATCCCTGGTGCTAAACCTGGACGATCGGCAATACTCATTGCGATAAACCCTGCAAGCACAGGAATCATTAAACCGAACGCGTTTCCTCCGCCAATTGTGTTTAATGCTTCTGCAAAGCGATTATAGCTCTCATGATCTGGATTTGCTGCGTTAATGCCGAACATGAACGAGATGGCAATTAAGATACCTCCACCAACAACAAATGGCAGCATGTTCGAAACACCATTCATTAGATGTTTATAAAAACCACGGCGACCACCACTTTGTTCCTTGTCGTCATTTCTTTTTTCACCCGATCCTTTGTAAACAGGAGCGTCTTGTTTTACGGCACGCTCCAACAACTCCTGTGGACGACGAATTCCATCTGCAACAGGAACTTCAATCACATGCTTGCCTTTAAAACGTTCCATATCTACTTGCTTATCAGCAGCAACAATGATAGCTGTTGCCTCATCGATTTCGGCTTGAGTAAGAAGGTTTTTGACTCCTCCAGATCCATTTGTTTCTACCTTTATGGAAATTTGCAAGTCTTTTGCCTTTTCTTTTAGCGCATCAGCCGCCATATACGTATGGGCGATTCCAGTTGGACAAGCAGTTACTGCTAGAATCTTTCCTTTAGTTGCAACAACCACTTCTTCATCTTCATCCGCTTGGTCATATTGATCAATAATGGCTAAAATTGCATCTTCAGAATTTGCTTCTAGCAATTTTTTGCGAACTTCTTCCTTCATTAATAGAGAAGAGAGTCTTGCTAACGCTTCTAAATGGGTATTGTTTGCACCCTCACTTGCAGCAATCATGAAAAATAAATGACTTACCGCTCCATCAAGTGACTGATAATCAATGCCACTTTTTGATCGTCCAAAGGCAATTGCAGGTGTTTTTACTGCTGAAGTTTTCGCATGTGGTATTGCAATTCCTTCTCCAATCCCTGTTGTGCTTTGTTCTTCACGAGCTAATACTGCCTTTTCAAAAGCCACTTTATCTGTTAGCTTACCGCTTCGATCTAATACGGTAACAAGCTCAGTAATAACATCATTCTTAGTGGTTGAGTGTACATCAAGCTTAATTGTATCCTTTGTTAATAGTTCAGTAATCTTCAACTTCTTCTCCCCCTTTAAACATCCTCTAAATTTCTTTAATCTCTACTTGAGGCAGTAATTTTGTAACTTCTTCTTTTTTGCATAATTCCATCGAAAATGCAGTTGCACTTCCCGATGCAACACCTATTTGAAATGAGTCCATTAAAGACTTTCCTGTACTGTAGGCACTTATAAAACCAGCAACAACTGAATCCCCAGCGCCGACAGAGTTTTTCACTGTACCTTTTGGAACACTAGCAAGGTAAGAGGCCTCTTTATTAATAAAAAGGGCACCTTTTTCTGCTAGAGAGACAATTACGTTTTGAACGCCGCAATCTATTAGTTTTTTCCCATAATAGTGAGCATCTTCCACTGAATCGATCTCAACTCCAAACACCTCTCCAAGCTCATGATGATTAGGCTTTACAAGGAATGGATTAGTTGATAACACTTTTGTTAACGCGTCGCCCGAAACATCTGCGATTACTCGAATACCTTTTTCCATGCAGTTCTTTGCAAGGTCCACATAAATAGAGGATGGAAGTGTGCCAGGGATGCTTCCAGCTAATACGATAAAGTCACCCTGCCTTAATCTTTCAATTTTTTTATAAAAATGAGCAAGCTGGGCCTCTGAGATACTCGGTCCAATTCCGTTAATTTCTGTTTCGGCACCTGTTTTTAATTTAATATTTATTCGTGTGTCAGCGTCTACTTCTACGAAATCAACAGCAATCTTTTCGTTTAATAAAAATTTTTCAACGAAATCACCTGTAAAACCACCGATAAATCCAAGTACTTGAGATTCAATTCCAAGCCGCTTTAATACACGTGAAACATTAATTCCTTTTCCGCCAGGATATTTGGTATCGGCTTTCGTCCGATTAAGACTTCCTAGCTCAAACTGTTCAACTTCTACGATGTAATCAACCGATGGATTTAATGTAACCGTGTAAATCATTGTTCCTTCACAACCTTTATTGCTGTATTTTCTTGATAGATTAAAAGTGTTTCTTCTTCGACATTATTTGTAATAATCGTTGCAGCTGACAAATTGGCTATTTTAGCAAAAGAGATTTCGCCTAGCTTTGAATCATCGGCTAATACGAAACATTCCCTTGCTAATTGAAGGGCAGATTGCTTAATAAATGCCTCGTCAGGATCTGGAGTTGTATATCCTAGCTCTGAATGGATGCCATTTACGCCTAGAAAGCATTTGTCAAATCGATAATTTTCAAGACCATTTAATGCTCCGCGTCCAATCATTGCACCTGTTCCAGGCTTTAGATAGCCCCCAATCAAATATGTTTTAATGCCTTTTTTCATCAGTGGATCAATATTGGTGAGACCATTTGTTACAACGACGATATTTTGATCTTCGCTAAGGTAATCAATCATCTGTACTGTTGTCGTTCCAGCATCTAAAAAAATGCAGTCACCCTCTTCAATCAAAGATGCAGCATATTTAGCGATATCTGCTTTTTCATGGAGGTTTTTGGCTGACTTTTCAACTAAGTCTGGTTCTTGCAACTTTCCTTGTAGTCGTGCAGCACCGCCATGAACTCTTTTTAAAAATTTATCTTCTTCCAGCTGTGTTAAATCACGACGAATCGTTGACTCAGAAGTATTCGTCTGCTCAACAAGCTCCTGAATTTTAACGGTATTTTTTTCTTTCAATAGTTGAAGAATAAGTGAATGTCGTTCAGGAGTTAACATGTGCTAACCACCTCCTACTTGGTGAAAACGCATACAATTTGTGCGAATAAGTTTATTGTAATACAACTTTCATTCAAAATCAATCAAAAACTATCAATCTATTTCAAAACCTTTCAAAGTGAAGCATATTGTGTGTGTATTTTTGTTCATTATTAGGAAGACTAAAGGCAATAACTTTTGTCGGGAGTGAACAATTTGCCTTTATTAATGGTGGAAAACGGTTTAATTACTTTTTTTGAACAAGAAGGAACTGGCCAACCTATTGTATTTATTCATCCTCCAGGGATGGGCAGTGTGACGTTTAGATATCAACAAACGCTAAAAAGTGATTATCAAGTGATCACCTATGATATGAGAGGGAACGGTAGAACTCCGCCTCAAGATGAAAAAATAACGATTTCACTTCTTGCAGAAGATTTGAAGCAATTGATGGATGCCCTTTCAATTGAAAAAGCAGTCATATGCGGTTACTCGAACGGAGGTTCAATCGCACAGGAGTTTGCCATTTGTTATCCTGAACGGGTTTATGGACTCATTTTAATTGGCGGTTTTTCAGAAGTGTGTACACCTTATCTGCGTTATGAGTATTTAACCGGAATTTATGTAGTAGGACTTGGAGGGTTGCCACTTTTAGCAAAGGTCTTAGGGAAAGCACATGGAAATACGAAGGAATTTCAATTGGAAATTCAGAACTATGTGAACAAGTCGGATCCCTATAGTGTTTTCCAGATGTATAAGGAGGGGCTAGCTTACCGTTCTTCAGATCGATTATCTACCATCTCTCACCTTCCATTGTTACTTGTTTATGGAAAACGGGACTTCTTCATACACGATTATCAAAACTTGTTCAAAGACAAAATCAAGCAAACGAATGTGATGTATATACCAAAAATTGGTCATCGGGTGCCTACAAAAAAAGCGATTCAATTAAATGCAGCAATCGATAAATTTGTAAAGAGCTTAAAATAGGGACCAAACCGTTTCTATGGTTTAGTCCCTAATATTCAAATTTACTCGTAACGTAATGAGTCAATCGGATTTAATCGTGCAGCTTTATTAGCAGGAAGCATACCAAAAACGATGCCAATGATCATCGAGAATAGCAATCCACCTATGACAACTTGCCATGAAACTAGCGATGGCCAGCCTGCAAAGAACGATACAACTGTCGCTGCCACAGCTCCTAGGATGATCCCAATAATTCCTCCAATTAATGTCAGTGTCACTGATTCAATGAGAAACTGTGTTAAAATTTGACGTTTTGTTGCCCCTAGTGCTTTACGAATTCCGATTTCTCTTGTTCGCTCTGTTACAGATACAAGCATAATATTCATAACACCAATTCCGCCAACGATAAGAGAAATACCTGCAATTGAACTGATAATCAGCGTCATAATTGTTGTGATTTGTCCAATTCCTTCTGCCATTTCTTCAAAATTAAAAACTTGATAGGAATCATCTGTATTATGTAACGTGTTTAATGATGCTGTCGCTTTATCCCCAGCTTCCTTCATTTCGTCAGCACTAGTTGCTTGAAGTGTAACTTGGTTGTAGTCGTTTTTCCCAAAGGTTGCTCGGTACGTGTTCCAGGGTAGATATACTTCCATCGTACCGAATGCAAACAAGCCTGATGGTTTTTCGAGAACTCCGATAATTTCTATTGGCTGTCCTCCAACCCAAACGACCTCACCTATAGGGCTTTGTTCTTTAAACATTTCTTCTTTCATTTCAAAACTTATTAATCCAACACGATTACCACTTATGAAATCCGCTTCCATAAAACTTCTTCCGGAATCAATTGCTAACTTATTCACCTCAACATACGCTTGATTAATTCCAGTGATACTTGTATCCAATGATTCTTCTTTATAGCGTGTTGCCATATACTCAGAGCTTGTTGCTACAACCTTTTCCACCTCGGGAATTTCACTTAATGCACGAATATCATCCCCGGTGAAGGTGGCGTTCATATAGGCATTAGGATTCGAGCTTAATTCTTCTTCACTTGGTTCGTAATATACTTCAATCGTGTTCCCTGGTCCTGTAATGGATGTTTTTAGCAACTGTTCGCCACCTTGACCGATAGCTACAACGACTATGACCGAAGCAACACCAATGATAATCCCAAGCATCGTTAAGATGGAGCGCATTTTATGGGCCAGAACAGATGTAAGTGCCATGCGCAAATTTTCAAAGGTGCTCATGTTGCTCTTCCCTCCGCCCATCTTGACCCGACATGATTAGTCCATCTCGAACCATGATGATACGTTTTGCGTACTCAGCAACTTCGGGTTCGTGTGTAACTAAAATAACGGTTGTTCCTTCTTTATTTAAAGACGTGAATTGTTCCATAATCGAAACACTCGTTTTTGTGTCTAACGCACCAGTTGGTTCATCTGCAAGAATCAATTTTGGATTATTTACAATAGATCGTGCTATCGCTACACGCTGCTTTTGTCCTCCAGAAAGTTCATTAGGAAGATGATTCATCCGATCACCAAGCCCTACTTTCTCCAGGGCTTGTTTTGCTCGTTCTTCTCGCTCTTTTTTTCCGACTCCTGCATAAACCATTGGGAGCTCGACATTTCTCAATGCACTCAGTCTTGGAAGGAGTTGAAACTGTTGAAAAACAAAACCTATCGAAAGATTCCGCACCTTTGCAAGCTCATCATCTTTGTACATTGATACATCTTCGGATCCAAGCAAATATGACCCTATTGTCGGACTATCTAAACAGCCAATTAAATTCATTAATGTTGACTTCCCGGAACCTGATGGGCCCATAATGGCAACAAACTCACCTTGCTGAATTTCTAGTGTAATGTCCTTCAAGACGTCGAGTGTTTCTTGACCGATTTTGTAGCTTTTGGTAATCCCGGTAAGCTGAATCATTTCACGGTCACTTCCGTCCCATCCTGAAGGTCGTTTGTTGGATTTGTAATCACCGTATCTTCCTTTTTAAGCCCCTCATTCACTTCCATTAATTCATCACTTGTTACGCCAACTTTAACGACCTTTCGAGACGCTTTTCCATCTTCTACAGTAAAGACAAAGTATTCTTCACCATCTTGTTTTACGGCGCCAACAGGTATTGTTGGAACAGTTCTTTTATCTCTTTCAATCTCCATAATTAACTTAAATCCAGGTTTAGCTTCAATACCTTTTCCGTCAATTGCTACCTCAATTGGATATTCTATGGCTGTATCTTCCACGCCCATTGCTGCCTGATCCTGTTGTGGAAGAAGTCCAACCATCGTTATCTTCCCTTTCCACTCTTTATCAGGTACAACGTCGGAACGAAGAACAACAGTTTGTGCTTCTTTTACCTTTAAAGAATCGTATTCAGATATGACAGCTTCGACTAATAGCTGATCCACATTTCCGATATGTAGAAGTGGACTTCCCGCCTGGTTTATATTTGTAGCAGCTTCCTCGTTAACGGCTAAAACCGTTCCAGCTGTTTCACTTTTCACTTCAAGATTTGCTAATTGCTTTTCAATTGTTTCCTTTTGAAGTAGTAGTTGTCTCAGTTCGATATCGGCCATTTTTTGTTCAACCTTTAGCTGATCTCTTTCTGCATCAATTGTTTTAGCCGCTTCTTTTTTCCCGACCTGCTCTTCTAAATCATCTTCTTTATCTTCCATGTCTGCTAGTTGATTTTTAACTTGGTTGATTCTCAGATAACTAGATTCTATTGATAAGGCATTTTGTTCTTTTTCGAGTACCATTTGCTCGTTTTCATAACGGATCAGCGGAGTGCCCTCTTTAATAGAGTCCCCTTTTTCGACAAGCAGTTCCGCAATTGTCCCTTTTTCAGGTTCATGGTAGACAAATTCCTGATTAGCTAATTCAAGAGTTCCAGGCACCATGACATTTCCGGTGATCTCTCGCTCTTCAATACTTACTGTTTTGACTGTTAGTTCTTCTTTGCTCATTGCTTTGAAGACGTTAGCTCCGATGAAAATCGTGAGGATACTAACGACTGTTATTGAAATCCAAATCTTTTTTTTCATTAGAATTGTGACATCCCTTCAAGTGCTCCACCTGCTGCTGCCATAATACATGCCAAAACAAAGAAGATAATAGCAATTATAATTGAGGCTGGTTTTGATAGTTGTGCAACTTTGTGAAGCCCCATGCCGATTAAGACATAGCCCCAAATACTGAAAACCTCAATCGTGTTTAAAAAGCCACCAAGTGCACCTTCTGCTCCTACTAAGCTATTAAGGCCAGTAACGAAGTAAACAGAATCACTTCCCAAAGACAAATTAATAATTGCATTTAAAAGTTGGCCAATTGTTGTGATAAATGTTGTGAAAATCGTAAGAGAAAACAGTTGCTTAAACGTCGCTTCAGATCCTGCAATTTTTATAATTGCAAGCAGTATTAACGAATAGATGAGAAAGCCGACGGGTATGAAGATCAAACTACCGATTCCTGCAAGTAGCATAGTAAACATTTGTGCCGTCTGTGCCTCTGCCCCAGATAATCCTAGGTCCTCTAATGCCGCATCACCCATACCTGTTGCAACTAATAAACCAGTGATTACTCCTATTACGGTAACAATAATCAATGGCAACCAAATGGTCGGCCTTTCTCTCATTCTGTCAAACTGTAAGGTTGGGCTTAAAAACATCCCGATTAAAGATGGTTTTGCTGTTGTTTCTGTTGTATGGTTTGTATTTTTCATAACCAAATACCTCCAATTTTTATATGTAATACCAGTATTACGAATTGTATTTAAAATAGTTTCATAAAATGCTAATTTTTAATTAGAAATAATTTCCCCTCATAATGTTTATCGACTAGATCTATCTATAAATTTAATTAGAAAGCTATGAGATAAAAAAAGTGTTCGGCATGCACAAAATCCAAGAAATAGTATTTGACATAGTACGCTAAACAATGAAAAAAACAGATAACCACATCGTTATCTGCTGTTTGCAACCATATTCAATCCCCCCTTCACTCTCAATGAAACAAGGGGGACAAGCTCGATATCTTGAGGTTCAACCAATCTAAATCGGTATTTCTGTCCAATTGTAGCAAGGATCAGAATAGCTTCCATCATTGCGAAGTTACTCCCAATACAAGCACGGGGTCCTCCACTAAATGGAAAATAGGAAAAAGTAGGTGGGGAGGGATGATCCATAAAACGTTCTGGCAAGAACTTTTCGGCTTCGTCAAAATAAGGCGGCTTTCGGTGGATCGCAAAAGGGCTAATCATAAACGTCGTTTTCCGCGGATACGTATCCCCTCCAACCTCAACCTCTGACAAACTTTCTCTTAAAATGATCCATGCAGGTGGATAGAGGCGAATCGTTTCTTGAAAAATTGTTTCAGTGTATGGAAGGTCCCGAACATCCTCAAATGTTGGCTGTCTACCTCCGAGCTTATTCGTTAACTCTTCATGAAATTTCTCTTCAATCTCAGGATGCTTTGCTAACAAATACCACGCCCATGTTAAAGCAGTGGCTGTTGTTTCATGCCCAGCTAGTAGCATTGTTACTAATTGATCACGAATTTCCTCCTCTGGGAGCGATTCCCCGTTTTCATATGTAGTAGCAAGAAGCATATGAAGTAACGTATCCTTTGTTGCACCTGTTTTCTTTTGATCGGATATAAGTTGATAGATAAACTCATTTATCTTTTCATTGGATTGATGATGTTTGCGATTTCCAGGTGTGGGAAACTTGAATGGAATTGGCAAAGGTGAAAAGAGAGTTTTTGCTGCTTGATAAATGATGGTATCAACTGACTCGGCAATTTCAGCTTTTTTCTCCCCAACTTCTTTTCCAAACATCGTAACCGTGATGATTTCTAGTGTAAGCTCCATCATCCGTTGACTCATATTAAATTCTTTTTCAACCTGAAAATCAGTTGCATTCGCTTTTTGGACAATTTTATTTGCATAGTGTAGGAGATGCTCTTTATAAAATGCAGGTCGTATCATTTTCTGCTGCCTGCGGTGTGTTTCACCTTCAGACGTTAGCAGTCCATTCCCTACAGTTCGAGAAAGAATTGAAGCTGCCCTGCCCTTTTCAAAATACTTATCTTTTGTCACTAGAATTTCTTTAATTAAATCTGGTGCACTTACGACATAGGTTGGATATTTTTTACTTGCTTCAATTGAAACCATGTCTCCGAGTTTAGAGGCATGCAGAAGAAAACTTAAAGGATCTCGCTGAAACCATAAAAAATTTGAAATTCTCGAGCCATCGATTGCGGTTATTCGTGTCATAAAACTCCCCCGTATTTCTCAGTTACCTCTTATCTTATACCATCGTTTCCTCTTTCCTCGAGTATTAATCGGCTAACAGCGATTAAACAGTTTATAATCTTATTAATCTCGACGTTTTTCACAAAATATAGGTAAAAGTCTGGGGTATTATAGACGAATCGTTTATTTTTTATGAAAAAGTGCTCGTTTAGCTGATCATCTCCAATCTAATTTACCGATACTCACTTTCTAGTAGCAAATTCGCAAATCATATGAGCGACTCCGCCACTTCTATAAGCGATCTTTACATTTCTATGTGCCAAATTTTCACTTCTATAAGCTGAATTTACTATTCTATAAGCCAATTCGAGCGTTCTATAAGCCAGTCGACAAAAATCAGCAAAATTCTAATCATTAGAATGATCTCTAATCAAAAATAACCGATCCCATTGAGAGACCGGCATCTACTATTTAACCTACATCCAGCATTCTAAACTGTGCTTTTACCAGCTCATAATAAATCCCTTTGCTCTCCATAAGCTCGGCGTGATTTCCCTGTTCCATAATATTACCGTGGTCGAGAACGATAATTTTATCGGCCTCTCGAATCGTTGAAAGACGGTGAGCAATCATGATTGCTGTTCGACCTTTCAACAGCTCTTTTAAGGCCTGTTGAATTTTCATTTCAGACTCTGTATCAATACTTGCGGTTGCTTCATCTAAAATGAGAATTCTTGGATTGGCTAGCAACGCCCTTGCGAAAGACAATAATTGACGTTCTCCAACTGATAAAATGTTTCCACGTTCTTCTACTTCTGTTTCATACCCATTTGAAAGCTCTAAAATAAACTCATGAGCACCAACTGCTTTGGCAGCAGAGATGATTTCATCGTTCGTTGCATCCGGTCGTCCGAAACGGATATTTTCCATAATTGTTCCTGAAAAAATAAACGTATCTTGCAGTACTACACTAATTTGTGCACGCAAGCTTTCGATTGAAAGGTCCTTAATCGGATGATGATCGATTTTCACGACTCCGCCTGTCGCATCGTAAAATCGACTGATCAAGTTCGCAATAGTTGTTTTCCCAGAACCCGTATGACCAACAAGAGCCACAGTTTGACCTGCTTCAATTCCAAATGATACACCGTTTAAAGCAATGCGAGTTGTATCATATGAAAACTCTACATTCTCAAAATCAATCTTCCCTTTCATATCATCAAGTATAACGGCATTTTCTGCTTGCGATACGATCGGCTTTTCATCTAAGAATTCAAAAATTCGTTCTGATGAAGCCATTCCCATCAACAATTGGTTGTACACTTGACCTAGCCTGGAAATCGGCTCCCAGAACATTCCTAAATAAAAGGCAAATGAAACGAATACACCGATTGTTATCGTATCGTTTGCAATTAAACTTGCTCCATACCAAATCAGAATTGCTGTTCCAACCGCATTTGTCATTTCAACGAAAGGTCTAAACATTGCATTCTTTTGGGTAGCATCGCGCCAGCTTTCAAAGGTCTCCGTGTTCACTCCATCAAAAAAGTCAATGTTTTCCTTCTCCTGCGTAAACGATTGTGTCACGCGAATTCCTTGAATCGACTCGTTTAAGTGAGAATTGAGTTTTGATTGCTTTAAGCGAACCATTTGCCAAGAACGGCGAATTTTTTTCCGTAGACTTGTTGAAATAAAAAACATCACTGGCAAGATAACCATGATCGCAATCGTTAATTCTGGACTTAGAGTGAATAGAATAATGAAAACTCCGATTAACAGTAAAAAATCCATTAATAGATTAATAACACCGCTCGTAAAGAGCTCTTGTAGCGAGTTAATATCGTTCATTATCCTCACAAGGATTGATCCTGCCGAACGTTGATCAAAAAAACGATGTGACAATGATTGTACATGTGTGAACAAATGCTGTCTTAAGTCATAAATAACATTCTGTCCTAACATATTCATCCAGCGAATTCGAAAGGTGTTTGCCAGGTAGGATAAAAAATATAACCCTGCAATTGACAAGACTAAGATCGTTAATAGATCCATATCTTTGTTTGCAATGGCATAATCCAATGTGTATACACCAATTAAGATTGGCACGACGAGTCTAACGATCGTTCCAATAATCACCGTTAAAAAAGAAAGTGGCAACAGCGTTTTTGAATATGGCTTTAAGTAACTAAATAATCGGCCCATTTGTCGCCAGTTAAAAGGCTTTTCGATGACTTGATCCGCTGAATAGTAAAACCTACTTCGAATCAGATTTTTCTTTTGACTTTCTTTCATCCTTTTCACCTACCCCGCACTTGACTGCAATACTGCTTGATGATCTTTGTATTGTATGTCATAAATTCGTTTATAAGGTCCCTCTTTTAGTACTAATTCATCATGTGTTCCTCGTTCAACTACTTTTCCGTTCTCAAGAACGATGATTTCATCGGCGTGCTTTAAAGAAGAAATGCGGTGTGCAATAATAAACGTCGTTCGACCCTTCATCACTTCTTTTAGATCTTTTTGAATATGGAACTCCGTATCCATATCCACAGCACTCGTTGAGTCATCGAGAATTAAAATGCTAGGGTTTACACAAATCGCACGTGCAATTGCAATTCGCTGCTTTTGCCCACCAGATAGCCCCATTCCACGCTCACCAAGCATCGTGTCGTACCCATCTGGTAGCTCGATAATAAATTCATGTGCTTGTGCTCTTTTTGCTGCATCAATGATTTCTTCCATCGTTGCCTCAGGTCGCCCATATGATATATTAGACTTAATCGTCGTTGAAAATAAAAAGGACTCCTGTAAAACAACTCCGATACTTAATCGTAACGTTTTCAGTGAATAGTCCTCAATTTTGCGACCATCAATTAAAACCTCACCCTTTGTTGGCTCATAAAACCTTGTCATTAACTGTGTTAGACTTGTTTTACCTGAGCCAGTTGCACCAATTAACCCGATTGTTTTTCCAGTTGGTGCATCAAAAGAAATATCCTCTAGCGCCGTTGAGTCTTCTTCATTGTACTTCAGCGAAACGTCTTTAAACGTGACATGTCCGTTCAGCTTACTTATCGAAACTGTTTGATTTGCATCTGTAATTTCTTCATCAGCCTCTAGTATTTCAAGTAATCGTTCCCCTGAAGCTTTAGCTTGAGAAAATAAGTTAATCACAAATCCTAAGTTCATGATTGGCCACATAATGTACCAAACTAAGCTGAAGAATGCGACAAGTTCCCCTGGCTGTACATCTCCATTCATAACCAGAAAGCCACCATAGGAAAGCAGTGCAACCACACATATATTTCCGATGAATTCCATGAGCGGAAAGAACTTTGCCCATACATCCGAAGTTTCTAAATATCTTTGCTTATAGTCATCATTCGAAGCATTAAATTTAGAAATTTCAAACCCTTCACGTGATAGTGATTTCACTGTATGAATTCCGCTTATGTTTTCTTGAACATTTGTGTTTAGTTTTCCAAAGGACTTGCGAATTCCACGGAAAGCTGGATGGACTCGTTTGTCGAAGCGGTACACAACAATCGCTAGGAAAGGCAGTGCAGCAATCGTGACAAATGTTAAGGGCACAGAGTAGTAGAACATAACGCAAAGACTGATCGCAATTAGTAAAAAGAAGCGAATAAGTTCTGCGATTCCAAACGATAAGAAAAAACGAAATCCTTCTACATCTGCCGTTAATCTTGACATTAAATCTCCTGTTTTCGCATTATCATAATAGCGGAATGGGAGGCGCTGTAATTTTTCATATAATTCGTTTCTGAGGCGATAAACAGACTTAATCCCAAACATATCACCTAAGTACTGTTGAAAATAAGTGGTAAACCCTTTAATGGTCATAATCGCGATAAACCCTAACGCCACCCAGGGTACATATTCGAATTGCTCATCCAAGATAATATCATCAATTGTAATCTGTAAAACGACTGGATACGTAACCGTAATGGCCGTTACAACGAGCATGAATAACAATGACCATAAAAACTCATTTTTATATGGCCAATAAAAATCTTTCAGTTTTTTAAATGTCTCCACATTTTCCCCTCCTTTTACCCCTTTACCTTGATGTGACATGAAAATATTTACAAGGTAGTTACTAATATATCGAGTTTCGAAATAAAATTCTAGTCATTTATCGCAATTTTTAAAAATTTACTACTAATTAATTAATTTCACCTACTTCCATAGGATGAGGTTTATGAGACTACAGGCTGAGACGGATATGTTTCACCAATGATTATCCTATTTGTGAGATAGAAAAAATATTCTTTATAAGTGTTTTATTTATCCTGAAAATTGCTAGTAAAGCAAAAATTCCATCAGAAAAAGCTTAGCAGTCACTAAGCTTTTCATGTAACCATATTTTCAGTTTTTTATTTAATCATTGTGCTTCAAAAATGGCGTGAAGTTCTTTAGGTGGTTCTCTGTATGCCAATATCTATAATTCACTTTTCATCTACTACACTTTCTTTAGGTATGAGTTCGCTTATTTTCTTTGGCTTTTTTTAATATTGTTTGTATGCATCCTGTTTTCGCTTCAGCATATTCATTTCCGTTTTCCCAAGTTTCTGTGGAAAGTTGTTTTTTTACTTTTTCATATTCAAGACGATCTTCTGGATTTTCACGGAGATGATCTCGAAACAGAAGATGATCCTCCCACCATTGACTTTGAATCGGTACAACATGGAGGTGTGATGTTCTGTATTCGTGAGGTATTTCAACGTTGTTCAGTTTGGTCATTTCTTTCGGAAATTGATGAATGTACTCCTCTTTTAGACCAACAAAAAAACGCCGAAACGGCAGTTCTTCATTGTAAATTTCTTTATAAACATATGGCTGAGGTTTTAATAATTCTACAACTGATTCTAACTCATGTTCAGTGTGTACACCGATCATAATGTCGATAATTGGTTTAGCTGCTAAGTTTTCAACAGACGTGCTTCCAACATGCTCTATTTCGGGGCTCAAATTCTTTAAGGCATCTAATAAGGATAATTTTTCTTGTTGAAATTGTATTTTCCAGTCAGGGTTATGTGCAGTTAATAAAATTTCCATCTGATCTCTTCCCTTCTACAGTTTCAAAGAATCGTCTCTAGCAAATTCAAGCCATTTAAATTGAAATTTCTTTATCTCTTTTAACCTGATTATATTCCCCTCATATTTTCTTTGTCCACTCTAGATCTGCTGGTAAAGTATTTTGAATGTACTTCTGGAGCATAGGAAGTAAAAAAAGCGAATTCCTACTATACCGAGGAATCCGCTTTTCACATTAAGTAAAAACTTCTTAACAATTAGCCTTTTCAAGACACGTTATTTTTAAAAAGTATGATTAAAAAGTAAGGTAGTCCGTTAATTTTCTGTATTAGTACTAATTTGACATGTGTATTAGAGAAATCCCTCCAAATTCATCAACTTAATTCATTCTACTATCCAAAAACGGCTTTTTATTAAAGTTAGTCTAAAAGGTGGATACGTAGAAAGTGCCCTCCCTACTACTTCTAAATCATGTACCGCAAAAAGTTCGGTAAGGACGGGTTGATTGCGCAGGCAGCGTAGAGTAATCAGCCTGTTCGGGGGAGTGCGCGTAGGGGCTTGATAGAACATTAAGAAGCCGCTCCATCACGCTGTAGTCTCCCTGTTTCACTGCTGCTTCTAGTGCGGCTTCTACCTGGTGGTTCCGAGGGATTAGCGCAGGATTACTGCTTTGCATTAACTGATGCGAAGAGTCTTTCGATTCCTGCTGCCTGCCTAGTCTCGCTTGCCACAGCTCATGCCACTGACTAAATTCTGGGGTCCCAAACAGGACCGTATCCTCATGTCTTTCAAAAGTTAATGCGCGGAAGGTATTGGTATAGTCCACACGATACTTCTGCATCATACTGAGAAGGTTTTCAATAAGAGATTCATCCTGTACCTCTTCGTTAAATATTCCTAGTTTTGCTCTCATTCCTGCGAGCCAATTACTGTGATACAACTCAGTAAAATCTGAAATCGCATTCTGGGCGAGTTTAACAGCCTGCTCCTGATCGTCATGCAGCAGTGGCAATAGGGTTTCAGCAAATCGCGCAAGATTCCACCCGGCAATAGGCGGCTGATTGCCATAGGCATAGCGGCCTTGGGTGTCAATGGAACTGAATACCGTTGCCGGGTCATAGGTATCCATGAAGGCACAAGGACCATAGTCAATGGTTTCTCCACTAATAGTCATGTTGTCGGTGTTCATCACCCCGTGAATAAAGCCAACCAGTTGCCATTTGGCAATCAACGCAGCCTGACGCTTGATCACTTCCTGAAGTAGCGAAAGATATCGGCTCTCATCAGCGTCAACGTCTGGGTAATGACGCTCTATTGTATAGTCAGCAAGGACCTGGAGATTCTCAACTGTGCCCCATTGAGAAACGTATTGAAAGGTTCCGACCCGCAGATGACTAGCAGCCACACGGGTCAGAATTGCACCAGGTAGGTCAGTCTCGCGGATTACCGATTCACCTGTTGTCACCACTGCTAGACTACGTGTGGTGGGAATTCCAAGCGCATGCATTGCTTCGCTGATGATGTATTCGCGCAGCATCGGCCCAAGTGATGCTCGACCGTCGCCCCCACGGGAGTATGGCGTTCTACCTGGACCCTTGAGCTGAATATCACCCCGCTCACCTAGGGGCGTTATCTGTTCGCCTAGCAGCACCGCTCGGCCGTCCCCTAACATGTTGAAATGTCCGAATTGATGCCCTGCGTAAGCTTGAGCAAGCGGCAAAGCGCCTTCAGGAATCCGGTTGCCAGCAAGCACCGCTACACCATCTTCGCTTTGCAGCGACTGGACGTTCAACCCCAGGGATTTTGCCAACGGAAAATTGAGAATGATCAACTTCGGTGAACGTACAGGGGTTGGGTTGAGGCTAGTAAAAAATGATTTCGGCAGACGGGCATAACTGTTGTCTAAGTTCCATCCTGTTTCTATTATTTCTTCTCTCTTTGTCATCATATCTCCTTTTCTTCTTTTGTCTTTTTGTATCCTAGTTTTTTCTTTTACATAAAACAAAAATCATAGGCATTCTATGACTAATAATACGAGTACTTACTTACTTACTTACTTACTTAGTTTATCTTTTCCTTTTAGATAATTCTTACACATTTCATTTTAAAAAGATAAGAAAGTATAAGTTTTTTGTACTTAGTTTTTGTTTTGCGCTTTTCTTATTTTTCATTCCCCTCTTTTACCCATCTATCTATTATAGTCGACCTTTCTAAATTATTCTTAAATCGCAGTATATCAGTTTTATGTCTGATGTACGTTGTGTCTTTGTATGAATAAGTGCGTCGGAGCTGGATTCAGAAACGCATACTGAGTTTAAAATTCATATAAATTCTGATGGCATGAAGAAAGAACACTAGTTTACAGGTCCTCTTATTTCCTACTATTAAAATGTCTTTTTAATGATCCAATTAAAGTTGATTACCGTTCATTAATGCTATTCTATCATTCTATTATTGTAATCATAGATGATTGTATGCAACTCGCTATTGTAGATAAAGTTGTTCATTAGTTATTATAAGTTTCCATTTGATTACAGAAAGAAATTTCTCTTTCAATTTAATAGGAATTTATTACTATTAGATAAGGCTGGTAAATCAGGAAATATAAAAAAACTGAAGGAAATTCCACTCTCTTGCTTAATGGTTAAACCCTGGAATCCTTCAAATGCATGAAATATAAGTTTGCTCACCAAAATACCCAAGGAGTTTTTGCTCTCAAAGTAAAGCAAGAATTTTAGCCCTTTTTTCCATTTGTGATGGGAAAAAGGGCTCTCCTTTCTTATTCAATCGATTCTAATAGCTGAAATGCTTCCTCTTTTGTTTTAATAGCTAATAATTGTTCTCTATAGATTTCATCCATCAGTTTACGAGAAAGCATTTGAAGGATTTTCAAATGTTCATTCCCATCACTATCTTTAGGAACAGCAATCATGAAAATCAGCTTCGCATCTGTACCATCAAGGCTTTTCCAGTCTACCCCACCTTTTTTAAGCCCAAAAACGACGCTAGGTTTTTTTACGGCTATTGATTTTCCGTGAGGGATAGCAATGTTCATACCAATTCCTGTTGAGCTTTCTTGTTCTCGGTTTAGTATTGACTGCTTGAATTCTGATGTTGAACTTAATGCTCCAGCATCATCTAATTTTTGTATCATTTCATCAATAACATCATCACGTGTTGATCCACTTAAGTTTATGTCTATTAGCTCTAAACTGGTAATATCTGTTATTTTTTTAATTTCTGCATTAGCTGTTTTGATTACCTCTTTTTGATGTGTTTTTTGAGGTACCTCTTGCATTTCTTGAACTTCTGTTGTTTCAGGGATATCGGATTTTTGAACATCTCTTTTTAAGATATTAACTAAAAGGGCTGTTACAAGCGCACCTGCAATAACGGCGATAAAGAACATTACAACATTATCCACAGCTCCAAGTACGGCAACGATCGGTCCTCCATGTGCAACTTTATCTCCAACATGTCCAAGCATCGCGATAACTGAACCAGTCATAGATCCGGCCATAATACTAGGAATGACACGAAGTGGATCTTGAGCTGCAAACGGGATTGCCCCTTCTGTGATTCCGAATAACCCCATTGTAAATGACGCTTTTCCAGCTTCTCTTTCTGCCGGTTGGAATTTTCTCTTACCTAAGAACGTAGCAAGTCCCATTCCAATAGGTGGAATACAGATTGCAACTGCAATTGGACCCATGATTTCATAGTTTCCTTCAGCAATCATTGAAGACCCGAAAAGGAAGGCAACTTTATTTACAGGACCGCCCATATCAAAGGAAATCATTGCACCTAAAATCAATGCTAAAAGGATCGAACTTGTACCTTGCATACTTGCTAACCATGCTGTTAATGATTCGAAAACTTGTGCAACAGGTGCTCCAAGAATATAAACAAATATGAGTCCGACAATAAGTGACGCAAATACTGGAATGATGATAATTGGCATAATAGGCTGAATGGCTTTTGGTACTTTTAGTTTTTTAATACCTAAGGCTACATACCCTGCCAAGAAACCTGCGATAATACCTCCGATAAAGCCTGCACCAGCTTCACTTCCGTAAAAACTGCCATTTGCTGCAATATATCCGCCAATCATACCAGGAGCTAAACCAGGTCTATCTGCAATACTAACTGCAATGAACCCTGCCAGGATTGGAATCATGAATGTAAATGAGGCTCCACCGAGTTTTTCGATTGTTTTCCAGAATGAATCATCCGGAATCACCAAACCTCCAGGAGTCTTTTCTCCTCCTATTGTTAATGCAATCGCAATCAATAACCCACCAATCACTATGAATGGAATCATATAAGAAACACCATTCATTAAATGTCGGTAAATTGGGTTTTGTTTTTTTGTATTACTATTTTCTATAGAATTTGATGATTGGTACACAGGTACGTCACCGCTTACTTTATTAATTAATTCTTCAGGCTTACGAATCCCTTCCTGAACACCAACAACTAACACCTTTTTGCCGATAAATCGATCTTTATTGACTGTTTTATCAGCTGCAATGATAATGCCGTCCGCTTCACGAATATCCTTCTCAGTAAATTCATTTTCTACCCCGATCGAGCCTTGGGTTTCAACTTTCATTTGAACTCCCAACTTGTTTGCCGCTTTTTGAAGATTTTCTGCAGCCATATAAGTATGAGCAATCCCGTTTGGACAGGATGTTATCGCTAATATCTTCATTTCTAATCCTCCTAAATTAATATCGCAATCGCTTACATACACACTATACCGCGAAATAATAAGGATAAAAGTTTAAGTTTTTACCGCAGTTTCCGGAAATATTGTTTTTTATCCTTGATAGGAAAAAACAATGAGAATTATGCTACCTTTTATCATGCAAACAAGATAAAAAGTTCATTTTGTCTTTTTCTTTAATGAGAGATTGAATGAAAGCAGGATGTTCGCTTATAAAGGATAATTCACCAAATAGTTGTCTTGTCTCTACATGCTCATCATTTTTAATTGCGAGCATAAATACGAGTGTTACTTTCTCTGATCCCCATTTAATTGGTTTTTTTAAAGTAGCAATTGCAATCGCTGACTGCTTGATCAGTTTGGGGGTTCCGTGTGGAATAGCAATGCCTGCACCAATAGTTGTCGATGACATTATTTCCCTATTAATAGCACTATGTGCATATTCTTTTTCCACATACCCTTTTTCATACAAGGAGTTAGCAAGCATTTCGATTAATTCATAACGATGTTCTGTATCTTGCTGTAAAAAAACTAAAAAAGGAGTCGTATATTTCAAAAGAACAGATTCTTTTAATTCATGATGAACAGGTTCTTCAACCTGTTTGATAAAATGGTTCAATTTCTTTTCTTCTGTTGCATCTAACAAAGGGGAAATTACAAGATATGGAATCTTTAGTTCAGGCAGATCGATAGTAGATATCACAAGATCGACATCATATTTTGATAAATAATCTTTTAAGTCTGCCTTGGCTATGCAACCCGTGATATGAATGGAAGACAACTTTCGCTCAATTTTAGTTTTTAATAACTGAGACATACCAATTCCCATATGGCAGACGATGACTGCATTTTTCACTTTTTCTCTATTACTTCTGAGCCGTTCGATTGATGCTTGAAAATGTAATGTGACATAGGCTGCTTCTTCTTCTGGAATTGAGAGAGCGAAAGTCTGATTAATTTCTTCTAATACGTGTATGACCATATCAAACATATAAGGATACATTTTTTTAATATCATTTAGCATCGGATTCGATACGGTAAGTCCGTAATTAAGGCGATTCAAAGTTGTATACAAATGAATCTTTAGCCCGCTTAACAAGGTTTGATCCTTTGTGAATTCAATCATATGTAACTCGGTCATTCGATTTACTAACAGGTGCACTAGCATTGAAAGCAAAGGGCTATTTTCATAAAAATCATTGTCTCTTTCGTTTCTTTGTTGATAACGAATGTTACCTCCTAATATATGTAGAGCTAAATAAGTGATTTCTTCTTCTGGAAAATGTAATGCAAAAACAGGTTCCAGCTTTTTAAGAAATTCAGAAGTCCATCCATATTCTTTCTTACCTTGGAGAAGGTATCTTTCTTTTTCTGAGATGGAAATAGGCTGTTTAAGTTTCATCCGCTTAATCATCAGGAGTATATGTATGATCAAACTTTCAAATGTTTCATCTGTAAAATATAATGAGTGCTGATTTTGCAGCTCTTTCATTCCAATCTTTACTGCTTCAACTTCATGAGATGAAAATTGTTCTTTTATAAATTGATTATCGGCTGTCAAATTGTCGGTCAACTGATATAATCGGGAAAATGCTGTTCGTTTATTTTTTTCAGTTCCTATTATTGTTAGACCGACTCTTTGCTTAGAAACTAATGTTAAGTTCAAAACCTTTAGCCATTCTTCGATTTTGTCCAAGTCTTTTTTGATAACCGCTTTATTCACAAAATACTGTAAAGCAAAATCCTGAACTGTTACTGGTTTTACGGACATTAAAAGCTGATAAGCTATTTGGAGAACCCTTTCTTTAGATTCATGTATGACTGGATTGTTTGCTAGGTGCAGCTGATTAAATAAGGTTGTCTTGTCTAGCTCTTCGATATCTAAGTATACGCCTAACCCTGGCTTTCGAATTAAGTCAGCATTTGAATGTTCTTTAATATACTCTTCAATTGCCTTAAAATCATTGCGAATGGTTTTTTCGGAACAATCAACTCTTTCTGCAATATCCTGGACTAACAAATGCTGATCTGATTGAGTTAATAAAATATGTAATATTTCTTGTTGTCTTGCGTTAATTTGGTTCACCTTCTTATCTATGGAACAATTCTATAATCATTATATTGTGGATTTAACACTGTTTTTTATACGACAAATCTGCTGCTGAGAACCTTACATCATAACACTTCCTTTAAATATACGCTGAAAATGGTAAGCGGAATACGTGGAGACTTTTGCTAACTTTTCAAGTGGCAGTGATTCATTTAAATTCTCTTCAATATATTCCAACACTTTATTGATTTGTTTTTGTTGTTCATTTCCGTAAATCACTATTTATGCCCCTTAAGGTAAATTTTGCACAAGTTTACTTCTGTTGCTAAGTTTATCCTTAGTCCTTTTTAGTATCAACACTCTTTGATGCTTTTTTTACGATCTACCGCTTGGGAAATTCCACGTCTTTCACCTACCCCTTCTCGATAAATTATGCGACAATTAAAATAATACATAAATAAAAGGAGATGTTTTATGGCTTCCTACGTTAACCAACCTGATGGCGTCTTCCCATCCGTGTGCTCTCTTGATTGTCCAGATCAGTGCGGATTACTTTTACATAAAAAAGACGGTAATATAATAAAAGTCGAGGGAGATCCAAACCATCCCGTTACAAAGGGGAATATTTGCAATAAAGTCCGCAACATGACTGAGAGACTTTACGATCCAAAACGCCTGCAATATCCCCTAAAACGAGTAGGTGCTAAAGGTGCAGGAAAGTTTGAACGAATTACCTGGGATGAAGCGATTGAAACAACTACCTTTCATTGGAAGAAGTTCATCAAGTCTCATGGACCCGAAAGTATCCTTCCCTATAGTTTTTATGGAAATATGGGAATTTTAAATGCAGAAAGTATGGATCGACGTTTTTTTCACCAATTAGGTGCTAGTAGGCTCGATCGAACAATTTGTAACTCGGCTGGCTCTGCAGGATACAAATATACGATGGGTGGCAGCTTAGGCATTGATCCCGAAGATACCATTTACTCGAAGTTAATTATCTTATGGGGAATCAATGCTGTTAGTACAAATATGCACCAAATTACTCTCGCTCAAAAAGCGCGTAAAAACGGGGCAAAGATCGTAGTAATTGATGTACATAAAAATCAAACAGGTAGACTTGCAGACTGGTTTATTCCTATTTTGCCAGGAACAGATAGTGCACTTGCTCTTGGTATGATGCATATTTTGTTCGCTGAAAATTTAGTAGACAATGAATTTCTGAAGCAATATACGGTCGGTCATGAGGAATTAAAAGCGCATGTTAGTCAATATGATCCCTACACCGTTTCTAAAATTACCGGTGTATCCATCGACGATCTTTACAAGCTTGCAAGAATGTTTGGTGAAACATCTCCTGCCTTCATTCGGATAGGAAATGGTTTGCAGCATCATGATAATGGCGGAATGTGCATTCGAACCATCGCATGTCTTCCTGCTCTTACAGGTCAATGGCTCGTAAAAGGTGGCGGTGCGATTAAAGGCAATTCAGGCTATTTAGCACATAATTCGTTTGCTTTACAACGTCCTGATTTGCTGCAAACCAAAGATACACGATTGATTAACATGAATTTGATTGGAGACGCTCTTCTCAATCTTGATCCACCAATAAAGTCTCTTTTTGTCTACAATAGTAATCCTGCTGTCGTTGCACCTGAGACTAATAAAGTGCAACGTGGACTTGCTAGAGATGATCTATTTACTGTTGTCCATGATCTATTTTTAACCGAAACTGCGCGCTTCGCAGACATCATTCTACCTGCGACCTCATCCTATGAAAACACTGATTTTTATACGTCTTATTGGCATCACTATTTACAAATTCAACAGCCGGTTATTGAGCCATTTGGTGAATCAAAATCAAATGTAGATGTTTTTAAATTACTAGCTAGTGCGATGGAATTTGAGAATCCACTGTTTCAAGAGACTGAAGAGGAAATGATTCGTCAAGCGTTAAAACATCCAAGTAATTCTTATTTAAGAGAAATCACTTATGAAAAAGTAGTCGAAAAACATTATGTCAAAGCAGAATCCACTACTCTGTTTCCTGGTAAACTTCCAACACCTAGCGGGAAAATAGAGCTTTATTCTCAAAAAATGAAGGATGATGGTTACCCATCACTTCCAACTTATACTCCGCTGCTAGACGACGGTGAATTTCCATTCTTATTCGTACCTGGCCCTAATCACAATTTTTTAAATTCTACATTTTCCACGAATGACAAACATATTTCTTTAGAAAAAAATCCTAAGCTTCATATGAATGTTTCAGATGCAGAGATGCTAGGGATTGAAGATGGTGTAATGGTGCGAATTTGGAATGCACGTGGAGAATGTGAACTTGTCGTATCAGTAGGAGAAAATGTGCTACCAGGCGTGGTTGTAAGTCAAGGTTTATGGGCCGATTTAAAAGGCACTAAACAGCTTGTCAACACGTTAACTCCAGATCGAATTGCCGATATGGGCGGGGGCGCAACCTTTTTCTCAGGTCGTGTAGCAGTAGAGAAAATTTCAATAAAATGATTCGTACACTTTAAACGGGCTATGCTTCATAAAACGAAAACACCTATGAAACTACAAAAAAGCAAGCGAATTCCAGAACGAATTCCCTTGCTTTTTTTACGTGCTTCTAGTTTTAAAAATCGCTTTAGCTATTTGGATATTCCTTAGCCCCTATATATCTATCCTTTATAATCTGACGATGGTGAAGTTCATGACCTGCAATTATAGTTGCAAGCGCACGGACAGTTACTTCTGAGTTGTTTGCCAACCCTCGTCGTACCAACGCTTCATCTGTTAGATTCTTAATTAAATGTAACGTTGACTGACGGACAACTACCAAATTCTGAAGTAGGTCATTTATGGACTGTTTGTCAAACAAAGCATTAGTGACATACTGATTGTCATTATAACCAGGCAGTGAAACGGTTTCTCCTCGTGCGATGGCCAATAGACGATACCCCATAATTCGTTCAGTATCTGCAATATGACCCACTACTTCCTTTATACTCCACTTTTCTGATGCGTACTTAAAAAGAGCTTGAGCGTCTGAAATGTCCTTAACTAAACTCAGTGTCTCTTCAACTTGTTGACTTAAAATAATTGTTAATTCCCCTTCTGGTACCAAGTTCACATATGTTTGATAGTATGACGCGTACTCATTTTTTTCTGGTCTTGTCTGCATCTCTCTTCTCCTTAATCAAAAATAATTTCCTCTGTAGCGCGGTACTCTCTCGGTGAGATTCCCACGTATTTCTTAAATGTACCGCTAAAATAATTAGGTGTATTAAAGCCGAGCTCTTCAGCAATTTGCTCGATTGTGTAATCCGTGTTCCGCAAAAGCCATACTGCTCGTTGTAATCGTACAAATGTCACATATTCAACAAAACTTCGACCTGTTTCACTTTTAAAGCGTTTACAAAAATAGGAAACACTGAAGTTTATATGATCTGCGACTTGCTTGATTGTCAGTTCATCCTGACAGCGTTCAGAAATATATTTCGTACATTTGTTCATTTGTTGATCAATTGTTATTTCTTCAAAATAGCGAAGCGTAATTTTGTCTGTTGGTGGAGTCCGCCTTGCTTTTCTTGCTTCAAGATAAGAATCCGAGAGCTTTATAGGTTGCCTATACACTGATCCCACACCGATATATAAGTAAATTCCAAAGTTCTCTTGTAAAACAGTAATAACTTCTAAGAGTTTCGCTTCTCCTTCTGTCCAATGGGTAAGGGATACATAGCCTGTAGGGACTTGGATTAGCATAACCATATGTTTTCGATAATTGATAAATGAGAGTACATGTCCGAGTTCTGAAAAATGCTGCTTAAATATGTCTTGAATGATGATAGGAGCTTTCCCAAACTCTACTTCAGAAGTAGTCTGTTTCTTAACGAATCCTTGAATAAATAGAACAACGTTTGGAACAGCATACATGGGTAGAAATGTTCCTGCTTGGGATAATTCTTCTTCAGATTTCAACTCAGCTTGTACTAATTTTCTTAAAATAGATTCATGAAAAAAACTTGACTCTTTTCTTCCTTCACGTAAACCGGTTCGGTGATCGTTCATTTCATTCATATCCACGCTGATTTCGTTTAAAGAGTTCGTTTTCTGTTTATGTAAGACACCCTTCATGCTTCTAAGGAAGATACTTTTCTTTACAGGTTTAACGATGAGAGATTGCAACTTCAATTCAAATGCAAGAGGTGAGGTAGATAGCATTGAATGATCTAGCAGTGGAATGACGAGACAATCTTTATTTCGTTTTTTCAAACGGGAAATTTTTAACCAATCAAAAAGATGACTTATTTCGATAATAGCTACATTGGGATAGTTTTTTCCTTCTTCAACAATCAAGCACTGTTCATCGAACTCTTCTTGCATCCAAATCAAGAGCTTTTCCTTTTCTTTCTTCTCTTCAACGATTATTGTAACGTTGAACAAGGTTTAGCCCCCTTTTTCGCAAGCAATCTTATCTATAATTATATTATAAAATTAGAAAATAATAAATTTTTGTAAATTTCAGATAATATTTTGTAAGGCATTGATTTTTCCAATGAGATACAATCAATTGAAATAGGGCTTGCCCTGTGATTAGGGGGGATAAAGATCATTTAAATCGTGTAAATACTAGAGTAAAGGGGAGAAATAGGATGGCTGGAGATTTTAAAGAGTATGATTACGTTAAAGCAAGTACAATTGATGTTCGTGATCTTGAACCGCTAGATTCTGATACGAGCACAATCATGAAAAGCGAATTCGGAACTGGGTTTAAACTCACTCTCTTTTATTTTGCATTCATTTTTACGATTCCAGTATTAAATTGGTTCGCAGGTGGGTTTATGTTTTCTAACTTTTACGGCGGAATGACGTTTGCATGGTTTTTAACAGGAATTGTTTCAATGGCGATGGCTTTTATTATTGCCTTTATTCATACAACTCTCTATGAAATGCGTATAAAAAAATATGATGCGAAAACGTCGGTATCCCAACCCTCTAATGACAGGAGTGTGACATAATGGCTGCTTTATTTGAACCAAAAATGTTGTTAACCATTTTGTTAATGGGAACGATTGTTTTTATTACGTACTTAACAAAAAGAAATGCAACGGCTTCTGACTTTTTTGTTGGAGGACGTAGCTTTGGATGGTTTACAAACGGATCCGCGATTGGTGGAGATTACTTAAGTGCTGCCACATTTTTAGGAATTGCAGGTTTAACGTTTCAGCTAGGGTATGACGGTGCTTATTACGCTTTTTGTTTTTCAATCGGTTTAACGCTTTTAGCTATTTTTGTTGCCGGTCCTCTTCGCCGCTTCGGAGCATTTACAGTTGCCGATTTTCTGGGCTATCGTTTTCATAGTAAACGGGCAAGGCTTGCGGCAGTTGTTGTCGTGCTTGCGATTTCAGGCTTTTATGCTTCACCTCAACTTCTTGGTGCAGCCCAAATACTAAGCATGTTCTTTGGAACGAGCTATGAATTTGGAATTATCTTTACTTGCTCTGTGATGATTTTTTATGTAGGTGTTGGTGGAATGAAAGGAACCACTCTGAACCAAGCACTTGAATTATGGATTCGTCTTGGCGCCTTTACTTTAATGGTAGTAGCGGCCGTTTATGGTGGTTTGCACTATGATACAATCCTTGCATCTATTAGTCAGTTTAGTGGCACAATCACTGGCACTGCTGAGTTTGCACCAGATGGAAAAGACGTCGCTTTTGATGGTGAAACATGGCTTGGTACTGGAAATTATTTTCCATCGTTTTGGCAAACCATTTCGATGACAATCGGTCTTGCAATGGGGACAATTGGCTTACCGCACATTTTACTTCGTTTTTATACAAACCCAAGTGCAAAAGCTGCTAGAAAGTCAGCTCTTATGGCGATTGGAATTGCAAGCGTTTTCTTTTTCTTTGCTGTTTATCTTGGAACGGTTGGTCGTGCAATCTTCCTTGGAGGTAATGCGGATTCACAGGTAATGAATGACCTGGTTGCAGGTGGTAACAATATGGTCATTCCTTCTACAGCACAAGCTTTAGGTGGAGAATGGCTACTTGGTTTAGTTATAGCAGGTGCTTTCGCTGCCGTATTCTCAAACTTGTCTGGATTATTTATCGCAAGCTCAGGTGCACTTGCGCATGATTTATATGCAACATTTTTACGCAAAAATATTACCGAGAAAGAACGCGTTGTCGCAGGTAAAGTCGCAATCATTATCCTAGGTGTTCTATACGGTACTCTAGGTCTATTAGTAAAAGAGGCATCAATTGGTCACTTGGTTGCCCTCGCGTTCACGGTTGCAGCTAGTACGTTTACCCCAATCTTTATTTTAGGAATTTGGTGGCGTGGGATGACTGAAAAAGGAGCAATTGCAGGCTTAGTAATTGGTCTTTTAACATCCATGTATATGATTTTTTTCAAAACAACACTGCCTGATTTTTTACAGTTCAACGTCCCTGGTTTAATCACTGTACCAGTAGGTTTCCTATCTGTTTATATCGTTTCAAAGATTGATCGAAAAGTACCTGCTGACGTAAATGAATTTATGAAAAAAGTTCATTCAAAGGAATCTGAAGTAGTTTAATGTACAAAAGCGGAAACGCTATCCAAAGTATAAGAATTTTATAACTTCCTAAACAAAGGGAAAAGAGGGTGACTGGGCCACCCTCTTTTCAACCTAATAGCACCAATATGAAGGTAAGCGATACAGCACTGACCACAGTCGTCGCAAACGTAATACTCGATACAAGTGTTGGCAATGTATTAAATTGAATGGCATACATCGTAGTGGTCACCGCCGCTGGCATAGCAGCAGAAACGATTAGTACTTTTTGCAACAAAGGATCGAACGGGAAAAATAGCAGGATTAGCACCGTGAGAAGTGGTGATACCATCATTCGTACAACAACACCATAAATCAGTTTTTCTCGATCTACTAGCTTATCGATTTTTAAGTCTGCTAATTGCATACCCAAAACCAACATTGCGGCAGGAATTGCTGCATTAGCAACAAGATTCACAGCCGAGAGAACCCCTGTTGGAACGTTTACCCCCATCATATTAAAAAGAATACCTATTAAGAGCGTATAAGTTAATGGCATTTTAAACACAAATTTAATAGCGGCAACTACACCTTCAGCACCACGTGCAGCGTAATACACTCCGAAAAAATTCATGATCATTGACTGTAAGACCATAAAGGAAACGGAATAGGCGAAACCTACCTCACCATAAGCAAACAAAATAATCGGTGCGCCGTAGTTCCCCACGTTCATGAAAGCAGTTGATAAAATAAGTGCACTTTCCACATCCTTCGGGAACTTCCTAATCTTCACATACAGCTTATTAATTAGGATTAAAATCATTAACAACACGATTGCAAATACGGCCATTAGTAAATAGTTCAAATTTAATTCCACAGTATAAAAGGTTTGAAATACGAGTGCTGGCGTCAAAATATAAACCGTTAAAGTCGAAATTGACTTTATGTCCATCTTCCGCAATTTCTGGACAAGATAACCTGCGAAAAAAATACAAAATGTTGGGAGTATCACCCCAAAAAACATCGACATCTTCCTACCCTCTTTTCACTACCTGAGATCAGTTCCTAAAACTTTTCTTCACGTGATAACAGCACAATTGTCATGATAATACAGAAAGCTCCAAACCATTCTGTTACTCCGAACTGGACCTTCAACCAAACGACGGACAAAACCGCTGCTGATAAAGGCTCTGCACATGCGAGCAAACCCGTTTCCGTTGCTTTTAGGTACTTAAGGCTTTCAAGATAACAATAAAAAGCAATTAACGTACCAAAAATAATAACAAATAACACGGCCACTATAGCTGCAAAGGAAAGCTCCCCTGATATTTTCCATGGTGGGTGAATGAAACTCATGCCAATTCCACCGATAATCATCCCCCAGCCAACAACGATAGCGGAACCGTAGCTATTTAAAAGCGAAATGGGTTGTAGTGTATAGAATGCCAGCGCTAAAGCTGAAGCAAGTCCCCAAAACAAAGCCCATCCTGAAATCGAAAGTTCTTGAAAGTTTCCGTTCGTAACAAGTAGAAATGTACCTAGTAATGCTAGAAAAATAGAGACCCATTGTTTTGCAGTTGGTCTCGTTTTTATAGTTACCGCTACATAACAGGTGATAAAAACAGGACCTAAATATTGAAGTAATGTTGCGGTAGCAGCATTTCCCGCTTCAATTGCAGCAAAATATGTATATTGTACACCTAGCATGCCTATTACCCCAAATAAAAACAGTCTTAAGCGTTCTTCTTTCGTGTTCCAAATTACCCATACTTGCGGATTTCCTTTTAGAATTGGAAATAAAAGCAATAATGCACCTGCTGCTAATAAGCGAACAACAACAAGCCATTCTACACTATATCCTTTCTCCTGAAACAAATATTGAGCAACCGTTCCGGAGACTCCCCATAAAGTAGCTCCTGTTAGGACAAGAAAGATTCCTAGTATTCTAGATTGAGTACGTACATTTTTGGTAAGGTTCATTTTTTTCTCCATTTTAAATTATATTACTCTATTTTCCTACTACTTAAAAAGAATACGTATCATTAATCATATCGAATAAACAGAATTTGATCCAGATTATTTATCCTTTTTCGGATAAAAAGTGATCCATCGCACACTAGTTCTTTGTTAACTTCAATTGTTTGCCAATCTCCTGTATGTATGATTAAGTCTGCATCTTTTAGATTCTTGTATTAGTTTACTTGGCAATTTTTTCGCTCTTTTTGGTATGTGGGTGTCCCCAATTATAATAATTTTCAATTGGCACTCTCAGCTCCTTTCTCATTATTTCATTGTACTTTGTCATAGTAGCTTTGTTAATCAGCATAAAAAGGTTATAATGAAGGTTGCAAAGTTCTATAAAGGATATAAGGATGGTGATTACAATGAATATTACGAGTGCAACATTTGGAAAAATCAATGATCCGTTTGGTATTTTAGCTGGAGAACGTTATGAATTTTTCTTAAATATTGATGTTCCTGAAGATGATGAATTGTATACTGAAAATGGCTTACTGTTAAAGGTAATCTATGTGAAGGAAGAGGATCAGTCCCGCATAGCACAATACAATTTTGTAGAAGAAGCGAACGAGAAAACACTTGATTTTGAGCTAGATGAAGAAGAAATGGTCATTGTCGATGCTTATTGCAAGGAAAAACTAGCTGAATCTAAAGGATAAAAAAATGGTAACATTCCTTAACGGAGTGTTACCATTTTTTTTAGCCTACCTTACGTGTAAGTAAAGGAATTCTCATCTGACTTATCTTTCTCTTCAGTGGTTGCTGATGCACTAAATAGGTGATCTGCATCAATATTAGTAAGAAATGTGTTTGTTTGTAAGCAACATACCTTGGTTCCCAGACGGAAGCAAATTTGTTTTTATAGGCACGCAAGCCTTTAAAGCTATAAAATTTACCACCATGTTGAAACATGTATTTACACAATTTTTCTTTGAAAGGTGAATATGGACTATTACCAACATTGGATAGCGGTGACATCCCAATGCTACAGGTTGTGAATCCCTCTTCCTTTGCCCATAAAAAGCTCGAAATAAACACCATATCCATCGTACCGTTCGGGCTATTTTGATTGTACCTCATTAAATCGATGCTGATTCTTCCATTATGTTGATAATCATAAGCAAGTGTTGCAAATGCAAGTAAATTGCCTTCTGCATTTCGTAATACTGCAACAGGAAAGGCAGACACATACTCTTCGTTAAAAAAACCAACTGAATAGCCCTTTTCCTGACGATCCTCCAGCCAACTAGTTGACACATCTCTTAGCTCATTAAAAAAACGATTCGAATATGGCGGAAGAACAACTGTGAATTGATACCCTTCACGCAAAAACTTATTCTTTGTAGTTCTCAACTTTTGAACCTTTTTCCCTTCAAGAGAAAACTCGTTTAATTGTACTTTCGCTTCTTCTCCAATTTTCAAAAAACGAAAGCCATATTCATGATAAAGCGACATATACATTGGGCTTACCTGATAAAATACAGGCTTATTACCAGAACTCCTACAATACTCAATAAATTCCTTTATTGCTGCACTAAACAAAGCTTCATTACCAATTGGGTCACCTAACACGATCATCTTATTCGCAACTTTTCGATATGAAAAAAGCACTTGTTGATCTTGAGCCCAAAATAAATCCTTGTCCTTTAAGAAAAGGAGATGTGAGAGATGATGGCCACCCCATGTTTTTAAAAAGCCTGCTACTATATTATAGTCGTATTCTTTATACAGTTGATTCTTAGGTCTAGTTCTGACGATTATATAACTTATAATTAGTACAACAATTATTAATAATAAAATCTTACTCAACTTCACTTTCCCCCTGCTACTAAACATACATACTAAACAATACCACATCACTTGAGGGTTTTAATATATTTATTCATTTCCAGAACAGAGAAATCAAACTCAGATAGCCGTTCTAGCACGTGATAAAACTCTTTCATACTTATTTTCTCTATTAAGGCACTCCACTATCCAAAAGAATTGATCTGAACAAAGGTTCTACTGAACTAAAAAGGTGGACGTCTTAAAATTCCTAATAAAATGAACAATTACTGTAAAAGATAAAACAAAACGAAACAAGGGGATACTATGGAATCTATTTTAGTAACATCTCTTAGAACACTTATAGGTTTCACTCTTTTGTTATTTCTTACCCGTTTGCTTGGAAAAAACAATTAGTCAAAAGCGTGCCAACTAGTATAAAAATCGCTCAAACTGCTGAAACTTATATTTTAGCAACAAGATCTTTAAGGAGGTTTTATTAATGAACATTGGAAGAGCTGTTGAAATTTCACAATCAGGAAAAAAAGCAAACGTAGAATATAATGGAAAAACTGTTCAAATTCAGCATGTTAACGAGGATAAAGGGACTGCAAGAATTTATTCGCAATCTAATCCTGAAGATGAAAAAGAAGTGGTTGTTGAGATGTTGGTTGAACGTTCCTAAGTAAAAGTATCTCTGTTCGGTCAACTCAGACTAACAACCTAATAAAGTTCCTATCACGTTCCTAAGTGTCTGTAAATCCCTTCGGTCAAACAGACTCTAAGAACCTGATAAGTTCAACTAACCATCAGAAAAACGCTGATGGAAGTTTCACTAATAAAAAAAACTGCCTATCCCTAGGCAGTTTTTGCGCTTTAATTATAGTTTTACAACGTCTTCTGCTTGTGGGCCACGGTTTCCTTCAGTGATATTGAATTCAACTTGTTGACCTTCATCTAAAGACTTAAAACCTTCACCAGTGATTGCGCTGAAGTGAACGAATACGTCATTTCCTTCTGCAACTTCGATAAATCCAAAACCTTTTTCTGCATTAAACCATTTTACAGTACCTGTAGTTTTCATGTGTGAAACCTCCAAAGATTTTTAATTAATTTCATTTATAAGAAACAATCATTAAAGTTATTTTTAAATGAGAAATTGCAAAACAACGACTAAAACTTTACTCAAAACAACGAAAGCCCTACCTCTCTTTCGTCCTTGTGGCTCCTAGACCACGCCAGTGTGAATTGGGTTAATAAAAAAATTATTAACTAAAATCTCATATTCTTATGACTAGAATAGATGAGACTAATTCACTAAAGGCAATCAAAAAAAATGATGTTAGTACATAGTGTATTTTAAAGCGCTACAACCCATAATACATGATCTCTACTAAAGTGTCAACAAATACCCAAATGATACTTTGTTAACAAAAGGAAATAACTAGACTAAACATTCAATTCTTATTAAAAAAATGAATAATCATCAACATGATAAAAGAAATCAGAATCATTGATAGAACCCAAGCCCAAGCTAACTTCATGTTTCCTGTTTCCATTGCCACGTAAATGGCAGTAGGCACAGTTTGAGTTTTGCCAGGGATATTACCCGCAAACATTAACGTGGCACCAAACTCTCCCAATGCGCGTGCAAAACTAAGTAAACTACCAGCCACAATTGATTTCATTGCTAGTGGTAAAGTAATATGGAGAAATGTCTTTAATTCCCCCGCCCCATCTACTTTCGATGCATCTTCAATTTCCGGGTCAACGGCTTGAAACCCTGTTTTTGCGGTTTGATACATCAAAGGAAAGGCAACGACTATAGCCGCAATGACCCCCGCCCACCATGTAAAGATAATTGGCGCATTAAATAACCATTCAACACCTTGGCCTATGAAGCTATTTCTACCTAGAAATACAACTAAAAAAAAGCCAACAACGGAAGGTGGTAACACGAGTGGTAATAAAAATAATGTTTCAAGAAGTACTTTTCCTCGAAAGGATTTTCGGGCCATCAGCCTTGCGATAATTATACCTAAGATAATCACAAAAAAACTGGCAACAGATGAGATTTTTATTGATAACTGCAGTGGAATCCAAAAATCATTGTACATTTACTTCATTACCTCTAGTCGATTGATGTGAAACCATATTTCTTGAAAATCTCAATTGCCTTTTCTGATTGAAGATAGAAATAAAAAGTCTCCGCTTCTTTTGGATTGTTTGTATTTTTTAACACTCCTACAGGATAGACGATTGGAGAAGTTAGTTCCTTTTTAATGTTCGATAAAACGTTAACAGATTTTGAACGCAATGCATCCGTTCGATAAACAATCCCGACATCCACATTATTTGTCTCTACATAGGAAAGAACCTGTTTAACATCCTTCGCGTAAATAAATTTGTTTTCAAATTGATTCCAAAGGCCTTCACTTACTAAGTATTCCTTGGCATATTTACCTGCTGGAACCGTTTCTGGCGTTCCTATCGCAAAGGAATTAATCTTTGAAGATTCTTCAAGACTATTCAAACTCGATTCTTTTGGTACGATAATAACCAGTTCATTGCTTAGTAGATTCTTTTTGCTGGTTGAAGCTATGTATTGTTGATCTCCCAATTGCTTGAAACTTTCTAGATCTGCTGAAAAGAAAAGATCTACAGGTGCTCCTTGTTCAATCTGTCTGCTCAAAGCGCCCGAAGAACCATAGTTGTATACAACCTTAATTGAATGGTCTAGTTCGAATTCTTTTTTTATTTCAGTAAGAGCATCTCTCAAGCTAGCAGCGGCAGAAATCGTGAGTTGAATTTCTTTAGAGGAATCTTCTTGTTCCTTTAGATATGAACATCCACTGATTACTAGTATTAAAAAAATGAAAATTAAAAAGTGCATAGAAAATTTTTTCTCCACTTAAACGTGTTACCCCCCACTCACTGGTGGAATAAACGCGACAACATCTCCATCTTGAATGAGATCATCTTCTTTTGCATAGCTTTCATTAATAGCGACCATGACCTTCTGTAGTGATTGAAAAGGATATTCCTTTTCTAAGTATTGAATTAGCGATTTTACTGTTAGGTTACTTCGTTCAATGGAGAGGCTTTCTGTCCCCACTTCTTCCTGTAGATGTGCAAATAATAAAACTTTTATCATAAATTCTACCCCTTTTCAGGTTTTCCAGATGGGTACGGTGTTTTTTCTAATTGATCACCGATCCAAACTTCCCCATCTTCCCAAAATTCTTTTTTCCAAATTGGGACGATTTGTTTAATACGTTCAATTGCATATTCATTTGCTTCATAAGCATCTTTTCGATGCGGCGTTGAAACAGCAATAATAACCGCGACATCTGAAATTTCTAATCGTCCAACTCGGTGTGAAATGGCTATTTTAGCTTGAGGCCATTTCGCGCTAACTTCGTCTCCTATTTTTCCAAGCATTTTGACCGCCATTGCCGCGTATGCTTGATATTCTAGATACAAGGTTACTTTTCCCTTAGTAATTTCTCTTACTGTACCGATAAAAGTTGTTACAGCTCCCGCTTCTCGTCTGACAACTTTCTTGACCATATCGTCAACATTGATTGGCTCAGTAACGATTTCAAATAACACTTCATTCATGCTTATCACCTACTTCATTTTCTAACAACCAATTAATACAATCTTGATCCTCTACGATCTTAAACGTTTTGTGCTGTGATGTAATGGTTTCAGGCAAGGGAAACCTCGTAATCAAGCACTTGATATTTGTCACTGTTTTGAGTAGAACAAGATCCTCTTCAGAACGGATAAAAACTACCTTAGAATACGCTTCTTTTTTAAATCCTTCTATTAAAATAAGATCCAAAGCAAAGAATTCATATAGCTTTACAATTTCCTGCAGTGACCAACTTTTATTAATAGCAGTTAAGTTAAATAGTCCTTGTCCTTCAACCGTTGTAACTTTTGCACCCGATGACCGATGTTTACCTGTGTCTTTACCTGCATCTGCTAAAGCGGGTTGTCCATCGTGACCATGATGTTTAATTGTGCCAACTTCTAATCCCTTTGATGCAGCAGCTGCAATTAAGTTTTCGAGAAAAGTTGTTTTCCCACTATTTTGGTAGCCTACGATTTGGAGTATTCTTGCCATGGCCATACACTTCCAGCTTGGTCTTCAAGCAATATAACATCGACGTTCATTCCAGCCTGATAACCTCTTGTACCACCTGGCAACACAATCAGTATGTTAGTACCGGCTAGAGAAGTGACAACATTCGATTTGTCTAGTCCTACTGGAGCTGCGAAAAGGTTACCTTCCTTAAATACCAGAGACCCTCTTACAAAACGCGTAAATGGATTAGCCTTGGGAAAATCGCTTTTTAATTGTGCAGTCGTTTTGAAAAGATGAGGTTGTTCAGAAAATAAATATGTTCGAACCACAGGACGAACAAGTAGCTCAAATCCAACATAACAAGCAGATGGATTTCCAGAAAGGCCAAACAATAGTTTCCCATTCTTTTCAGCAACAGTCGTCACGCTACCCGGCCTCATGCCAATTTTATTAAAAAGAACATTCGCACCTAATTTTTCATAGATGGCTGGTAAGAAATCATAGTCACCAACGGACACCCCACCTGTAGTAATGAGAAGATCTACTTTTTTCAGAGCTGCTTCTACTGCTGAAAAGCATTGATCAAAATCATCCGAGAGCTTACCTAAATAAAGAGGTTCTGCACCACTTCTTTTTAGTTGAGATTGGATCATATAGGAATTACTGTTTCTAATTTTCCCAGGAACAAGTCGCTCATCTACTTCAAGCAATTCACTCCCTGTTGCTATTAACCCAACAACAGGCTTTTTTGCAACAGAAACTTTACTATAACCAAAGGTAGCTAAAAGAGCGATCATCCCAGGGTTAATAAACATGCCCTTTTTAACTAAAACGGTCCCTTTCTTCGTATCTTCACCTTTAAACGAGATGTTATCACCTTGTTTATATGCACGCTTAATTGACATAAAGGTTTGACCGTTTTTAGTTATCGAGCTTGTTAGTTCAAGCATGACCACTGCATCTGAGCCGTCTGGAATCTGTGCGCCCGTCATAATCCGGATCGCTTGCCTGGATCCTACTTTTTTTTCTGACACTGAACCAGCACCTATTTCATCAATAACCTCGAACTGTAGTGGATTTTCAGAAGAAGCTAACTTCGAATCCTCGGCTCGAATGGCAAAACCATCATATGGTGAACGATCAAATGGAGGAACGGGATGATCGGCAATTAAGTCTTCAGCGAGAAACCTTCCATCACTTTCTTCTATAGAAACGATCTCTATTTCACCGGTTTTAGAGTAATCCATTACCTTTTTAACCGCATCTTGAACTGAAAAAATGGTTCGTTTTTGAATCACGATAACACTCCGTTCACATCTATATCTTCTAGTAAGCTTATTTTATAACAATCTGCATCATTTTACTAACTATAGTGATCAATGACTACTTCTTCTCTAGTTGATTTAAGTCCTGTTGTGTATTGATATTTTCAAACGTCATTTTATCTGTTTTTAAATCAACTTCATTTAAATAACGTACATTTACTTGATTTAGTAACAACATAACCTTATAGGACTTGTCATGAAGAAGCTGTTCGATTATTTTGTAGACAGAATGATGATAAACGCCTATTAAGGGTTGAAGGTTACCGTTTATGATCGGGATAATTGCTTGATGATCTGTGGTTCTTTCGCATACTAAACGATTAACCACTTCGGGTGTTATCCGGGGGATGTCACAGGAAAGCACGACATACCATTCAGCTTTTACTTGTTTCATTGCTGTGTAGATACCTGCTAACGGTCCTTTTCCTTTGAATTTTTCTTCATCTGTAAAAATGGGGAGGTCGGTTTTCACGCTAAATTGTTGAACAAGACTTGGATGGCTAATGATCACCTGTTTTTCTGTTATTCCTTCAATCGCCTTTAGTGAATAGTTAAAAAAAGGGATGCCGTTGTATTGGGAAAATGCTTTTGGGCTCCCAAAGCGTCTCGATTCTCCTCCAGCTAAGAGCACACCAACTGTTTCAACTTTCATCTGATCTCACCCCTTGTTGTCCTAATATAAAAAGCGCAAGCGCCTTGGTCAGCCTTAGGCATAACATAAGGCGATTCTAAATAGAAGGCGCTGGAGCTGGACTTGCGAAACGCAGACTTAGTATAAATTTTTTTATATGTTAAAAAAGCCGGTTACCCATTAACTGGTAATCGACTTTTTACGATATTTAATCATTAAGCTTCTGTATTTTCAAGCTCTGATAGTACACGATTCACTCGTTTTTCAAGCATCTTCATCCCACTACCACCTGCTTGAAAATGACGAAGATTTCCCTCTTTGTCAAAAACATAATAAGCAGGAACATATTGATTTTCGAATGCATCTGTTAGTTTGTGGTCGCTGTCAACGAAGATCGGTTGAATAATGTCATGCTCAGCAGCTACTTTTTTAATCTCATCTAGATTTGTATCTTCTTCTGAACGAGGCATATGAACTGCTACAACATTTAATTTTTCTTTATATTGATCTCTGAATTCATTTACTTGTGGCATTGCTTCTTTGCAAAGATGACAGCTTATCGACCAGAAATGAATTAGCGTAGGTTTTTCTCCAGTTAAGCTTGCTTTGGTTTCCTCACCATTTAACCATTCTGTTGCGCCTGAAAGCTCCGGCATTGGTTCACGTAATTTCATGTTTATCCCTCCATGACTAGTTTGGTTTTACTATTATGCCCGAAAAGAAGGTCTAACCATAAGTTAGACCTTCGCTGTGTTTTGTGATTAAAGTGTTTTTTGACCTGGCTTCCAGTTAGCTGGGCAAAGTCCACCAGTTTGTAGTGCTTGAAGTACACGAAGTGTTTCTTCAACATCACGACCAATGTTGTTGTGGTTAACAACAGAATATTGTAATTCACCTTCTGGGTTAATGATGAATAAACCGCGAAGTGCGATTCCTTCTTCTTCAATTAACACACCATATTCACGAGATACTACGTGGTTTGTGTCAGCAGCTAGTGAGTATTTAAGATCTCCAAGACCATTGTCTTTACGATCTGTGTTAATCCATGCTAAATGAGTGTGAATTGTGTCAGTAGAAACACCGATTACTTCAGCGTCTAGATCTTCAAACTCATCATAACGATCAGATAATGCTGTGATTTCAGTTGGACATACAAACGTGAAATCCATTGGATAGAAGAAAAGTACTGTCCATTTGTCGTTTTTCATATTCTCTTCTAAACTTACTTTACCAAATTCTTTGCTTGCAAATACTGCATCCATTTCAAAACGTGGAGCTTGTTTACCTACCATGCGTTCTGCCATTATGTATCCCTCCAATAATATATTTGATATAGAATTTTTTATCTATATCAAGATTCAATTGAGAATAATGTTTTTCAATTCTCAACTACTTAGCTTGTTCACATTGACCATTATATGATATTCAATATTTTTAGTCAATGTTAAATAATAATGAATTTAAATAGAATACCTACATTAAGTATTTTTTCTCCTCGTTTGGTATTCCCTAAATTCTTAAGAAACAATCTACGTTTTGTGAAATTCTTAAAAAAAACCACAGAGTATGTTACACTTTCAGATGAAATTCGTCATTTTCGTACAAAATAAGTTTAACACGTTTAAAAACGGGTATCCAAGTATTTAGCCTTGAAAGACTGGTTTACCTGGAAGAGGATTTTCTTTATCGGATTAGAAAGGGTGTTACCTACATGGAATTTATTGAAAACATTAATTGGTCCTACATACTCACTACCACCGGAATTATCTTTTTAAAACTTATCGGAATTTTTATTGCCTTTATAGTTGTGAGAGCAATTGGGGGTAAAGTAATTAAAAGAATGTTTGACCGTGTGCAAGAACGCAAGCATATAACTATAGGTCGGGCCCTGACACTTCAGAGCTTGAGCCTAAATATTTTTTCGTACGTTTTAGTTTTTATATTCGTTGTGATGGTTTTTGAAGTATTTGAATATGATGCTACTGCTTTGCTCGCTGGTGCCGGAGTGATCGGTCTAGCTATTGGGTTCGGAGCACAAGGCTTGGTTAGTGATGTTGTTACGGGTTTTTTCATTCTACTTGAAAAACAGATCGACGTGGAAGATTATGTGACAATTGCCGGCCTAGACGGAGTTGTAGAGCAAGTGGGTCTTAGAACGACACAATTACGAGGCTTTGATGGTACACTTCATTTCATACCAAATCGAGAAATAACGAATGTAAGTAACCATTCAAGAGGCAATATGAGAGCACTTATTGACATCGGTATCTCTTATGATGATGATATTGATCGCGCTATTGCCGTTTTACAGGAAACATGTGATAAAATTGCCGCCGAAGATCCAACGATTGTCGATGGACCAAATGTAATCGGTGTTCAAAGCCTTGGCGCATCCGATATTGTCATTCGCATAATCGGAAAAACAGAAAATGGCCAACAATGGGCGGTTGAGCGTAAACTTCGCAAAGCTTTAAAAGAAACACTAGATGCAAATGGAATTGAGATTCCTTTTCCACATCAAGTGTATATGGAGAAGAAGGTTGGAGAATAAGAAAAAAAAGAAGAGCTCCACTTGCTCTTCTTCTCCACTTTAACGATTAAATTTACTCTCCACCTGTTGGCAAACTTCATCTGCAGAATAGCCACTTGCTTGGATAACTCCGCCACTTGTCACCGAATTACTTATTCCCATTATGTTTGAGTCTTGTCCCGTTACGACGCAACAATCACAGCCCTTTGCGTCTTCTTCATTGTTCAGTTGGACAACATCATAACCTTTTTGCTGAAGTGCTGCAGTAACATCTGATAAAGATTGTTCAACACCGATTTTTGGCATTTTTTCATCCACCTCCTAACACTAATTTGCTCGGGAGATGGAGGAAATATTCTTCTTTTAATTTTGATTTGCTTTGAAAGTAAGATAATCACTCATTAGATTAACCGCAGTCTCGAGTGCCTGTTCATTTGGTGCAAGCTTCGAGTGATGTAGACCGAATGGCGAATCAACTCCAAGCCAAAACATAAATCCTGGTATTTCTTCAAGCATATAGCCAAAATCTTCGCCAGTCATCGCTTCTTTGCACTCAATGACGTTTACATGTGAATTGGAAGAGACATATTTCATAAAATCTCTTGTTACAGATTCATGGTTGTAAACCTGGTGATACATCGCTCCATAGTCAATTTCAGCACGACAAGAGTAACCGATTTCGACACCCTTAACGAGTGCTTCAATACGTTCCTTTACTTTTTGCATTGATTCAACAGATAGAGTGCGAATTGTTCCTTCTAAACGAGCTTTTTCTGCAATAATGTTTTGAACAGTTCCGCTTGTTATTTTACCGATCGTGACAACTGCAGAATCAAGTGGATCAACATTTCTGGCGATAATGGTTTGAAGCTGTGTGACTAAGGAGCATGCAGCAACAATCATGTCTTGCGTTGTGTGAGGATAAGCAGCATGGCCTCCTTTTCCTACTAAATCGATATAAAGTTCTGATGTGTTGGCAAATAGAAGTCCTGGTCGCGTTGCAATCGTTCCTTCCGGTAACTCAGGCGCAATATGGAGAGCAGTGATAAGATCTGGCTTCCAGTCCTTCATTATCTCGCTTTGCAGCATCAGTTCTGCTCCACCAGGTCCTTCCTCAGCAGGCTGGAAAATAAAAAGCAGATCATCATTTACCGGTTTATGTACAAAGTGAGTAAATATACCAAGAGCAATCGTCATGTGAAAATCATGACCACATGCATGCATATTGCCATCATGTTCTGAAACAAATTCAAAGCCGGTCTCTTCAGTGATCGGGAGTCCATCAATATCTGCACGGTACCCAATCATTTTCTTTGGATTTGTTCCGTTTACCTTTACAAAAATTCCTGTGCGCCATTTTTTGACTTCAATTCGTTCACTTGGTAGTTGAGCTATGTAATTCAAAAGGTACTGCTGTGTTTTATGCTCTTGAAAACCAATTTCAGGTATTTGATGTAGGTCACGGCGAATGTTAATTAATTTTTCAAGGCTAAGCAAAATGTAATCCCCCCCCTAGAGAAATGGCGTGGATATCATCCACGCCATCTTTATATTAAAGTTGTCTTAATTCCTGCTTGATTTCTGTTTTTGATTTTGTTTTTTCGTCGATGTCTTTAATTTTCCGTGCTGGTGTACCTGCAACTACTGTGTAAGGTGCAACATCGTCGATCACAATTGCACCTGCTGCGACAACTGCTCCTTTACCTACTGTAACACCTTCAAGAACGACTGCGTTTGCTCCGATGACTACGTCGTCTTCAACAACAACCGGCTTTGCAGAAGGTGGTTCAATTACACCTGCTAAAACAGATCCAGCTCCGATGTGACAATTTTTACCGACTGTAGCACGACCTCCAAGGACAACATTCATGTCAATCATTGTTCCTTCACCGATAACTGAACCGATGTTGATTGAAGCGCCCATCATGATAACAGCATTGTCACCAATTTCAACTTGATCACGAATAATCGCACCTGGCTCGATGCGTGCTTTAATTCCTTTTAAGTCAAGTAATGGAATCGCAGAATTACGACGATCATTTTCTACGACATAATCTTCAATTTGCTCTTTGTTGTTCTCGATTGCAGCTTGAATATCAGTCCACTCACCAAATACGACACCCGTGTTTCCAGTTATAAAGGTTTGAGCAGATTCACCAAAGTTAACTCCTTCAAGGTTTCCTTTTACATATACTTTCACAGGTGTTGATTTTGTACTGTTTTGTATAAAAGAGATAATTTCGTTTGCATCCATCATTTTCATATGTACGTTTCCTCCTCAAAAATCTAATCAATCTTTACTGTATCAAAGCCATGCATGGTTTGACAAGTTGTAGAATCAGAGAATTTATGCTGATATCTTGGCTGCGACCATTTTCACAAACTGCAAACACTTTTCAACATCTTCTCCCTCGGGGTTAAATTCAATTTTCAGCGCCTCACAAATAATTTCTCCTCCACGTTCAATTATTTTATCTTGAAGAAGATCAACTGCCCCACAAAAATCGTCATAAGAGGTGTCCCCTGATCCAAATACAGCGAATTGTTTGCTTGAAAAATTATGGTCATCCATTTCTTCATATAAGTCGAGCATTTCATCAGGAAGATCGCCATCTCCCCATGTGTAGGCACCTAGTAAGATTGATTTATATTCTTCAAAAAGAGATAAATCCGCATCGAAAGCTTCTACCTTTTTGACCTCAACTCCACTTTCAATTAAGCTTTTTTCAAGCAGATCTGCGATTGCTTCCGTGTTCCCTGACATACTCGCATAAACTAATAGTACTTTAGACAGTTTGACCGCCTCCTAATGAAAATTCGCAGCTATATGTGAAGGCTGAACCCATTTTGATTCATATAACCCTGCCACAAAGAACTCTTCTGCGTGATTTGCTACTCTTAAACCATGCCCTTTTGTTGTTTCAAATAATTGAAGTAATTGCTCGTTTAGATCAACTCGGTATATCCTTGAATATCCATGTTCATCCTGACTAGTTGTTGCATAAATTACACCGTTGTTTTCTGCCAGATCTAAAAATGATTCTTCTGGATAAAGACTGTTATAGCTTAAATAGGTAGGGATTTTTTCAAGATTTATTAACTCAACCGTTCCTTTTTGTCCTTTTACAGAACCTTTTGCTACTAAAAGATAGGTCTCATCTAAGATCAATAAGGCTGAAATCATTGTATTTTCCTCTTTTTTTAAGTGAGAAAGTAAACCGCTATTCAAATCATAAAGCCATATCCCACCATATTGAGCATGTATTTGTGTGCCGATTACAATTTGATTACCATATACACAGAGAGATCGAATAACAGGTGGTGTCTCGAGAGTTTGAAATGGTTTAAAAGCAATCCATGAGTCGCCAAAATTTTCAGACACGTAAATGGAGTGCTTTCCATGTGCAAAAATGCACCCATCATTGGTTCCTGTTAATGACCATACAGAAGCTTTCGTAGGAAAATAAGTTTTCGACCATGTTTCACCGTTGTCCATTGAACGAAGTATCATCCCATTCTCTCCAGCTCCAAAAAGGGTATGACCGATTTCCATTATGGTCAATATTCTTTGCTCTGTAGAGAAAACTCGCTTCCATGTCCCTTGGGGTGAATAATAATAAATTCCTTCTCCCTTTACTGCTACAAAATAACCGCCCATACTTGAGGAAACTACAGCTGTACCTCCTTTATGAAACATGAGACACGCTTCCTTTCTCGTTAAGCACCCAATTGATAATTTCTCTTGCGAATTCTCGACACATTTCTATTTCATCATCTGTCTCAGGTCCGAATTCCATCTTCAACGTATCCTTGTAAACATCTGATCTACATACTGATAGCTGGTTATAAAATAAATTGACGGCTTCACAAAATTTGGGATATGCATGATCTCCTGAACCAAAGCAAGCAGCTTTCAAACCACTTATTTCAGCATCTACTAAACCTTCATAAAATTCTTCTGTCTCATATGGAAGATCACCATTACCCCAGGTGTATGTTCCTACCAAGATCAGTTCATACGAGGTAAGATCTTCAATCCTTGTAGACTCCATTTCCTCCAAGTGAACGTCGAGCCCCTGCTCACTAAACTCTTGCATTAGTAAATTTGCAATGTCCTCCGTGTTTCCTGACATGCTTACGTAAGTGATTAATACTTTTTTCAAAATGTCCACCTCTTAAATGATAATGATTTTCATTTTCATATAACAACTATAATTGAAAATGATTTTCAATGTCAATTACTTTTTCAGGATTTAAAAATAAAAAAAACACAATTCCAAATCTTAGAATTGTGTTTTTTCTTTTGATTTACGAACATATTCCTTAACAACTTCCACAAATGCCTGAACCTGCTTTAATTGAAATGACGATTCAAATCCTAATAACCATGTATCTCGACCGACAGGCTTGCCGTTTTCTTCAAGTAATGGAATTTTAAAGATATCTCGTTTCTCCTCTTCAAGCGTAACAGAAGGTAGAATTGCGTAGCCAATCCCATTAAAGGCCATTTGCTTACACGTTTCAATTTGATCGACGACAATTGTTCTTTTTGGGGTGGTATTAAATTGTCTGTGCCACCAATCTTGAATTTCTTGATAATAAGTAGAATCACTTTTAAATTGGATAAATGGTCGTTCTGTTTTTAATACATCTTCAATATCACTGATTTCAGTGTCTACTAAATAAAGTGTATCTGTAAAAAGATGATGCTTCATGCCTTTCCATTCTGGGTTTCCGCGAATAATTCCAATGTGCATGTGATCCTCATACATGCTTTTTAGGATCTCACTACTCCATCCGGTAACGAGTGAAATTTTCGCATGTGGATATTGATTCACATAGTTTTTTAATACTTTAGGTAACCAATGCTGGCCAATAATTGATGCTACAGCAAGCTTGAGGGTACCATGGACTTCTCCTTCAAGTTCTGAAATTTGTTCTCTTACCTTCTCTTCCTTTAAAACAAATTCTCTAGCAAATCCAATCATTTTTTCTCCGGCAGGTGTTAGAGTTAATCCCTTTTGAGATCTGATAAAGATTTGAAATCCTAAAGCCTTTTCAATCGATTGAAGTCTTTGTGACAACGCTGGCTGTGAAACGAATAACCGTTCTGCTGCTTTTCGCATGTTCATTTCTTCAGAAAGAACGACGAGCATTTTTAACTCTGAGATTTGCATGAATTCCCCACCCTGTTTTGCAATAAGTTTTACTTATAGTATAAGCTACTTTTTTATTAATTTCATTATCATTCTTAAAGTCGTATAGTTTAAATAAGGTGTAAGAGACATGAGTAGATGAGGTGAATAGATGGAGTGGGTCATTTTTATGATAGGTTTTGTAGCAACGTTTGTAGGTACACTTGCGGGGAGTGGCGGCATTATTAGTATGCCTGCTCTTATGCTAACTGGAGTTCCGATACACAATATCATTGCAGCGAATAAATTTTCGAATACCATTAGTTCTTTTTCTAGCTTTTACGTTCTTTTGAAAGGAAAGCAAATACGGGTAAAAGATGCATTGATCATCCTACCTTTTCCGTTACTCGGTGGGTTGACTGGGGCACTCATTGCAACTAGTTTATCAGAAAAAACAATGACGATCATCGCTCTAATTCTGTTACTCTTTGCATTGCTATTAAATTTCCTAAACAAACCCGTACAAAAAGAGGATCACCTAGAAAAAACGCCTAAAAAGCTGTTTCCCCTTTTGTACGGAATTGGTGCTTATGATGGAATGTTTGGTCCTGGGCAAGGCACTTTATTAATGATTGTTTATATGAAACAAGGATATTCTTATCTAAAGTCGGTCGGGTTTACAAGATTTCAAACATTTGTTAGCTGCTTTGGAGCAACCTCGTTGTACTTGTTTCAGGATGTTATCAAGTGGGATGTCACAATAAGCCTTGCCGCGGGTTCCCTTCTCGGAGCTCAAATATCAGTAAGTGTTGCAAAAAAAATTAAACTAAATCAAGCCATTTGGATCATTCGAACGGTTACGATCTTACTAATTTTACAATTGGTCTATTCTTTATTTTCAGGAGGAGGAATTAGCAAATGACCATTACTATTTTAAAACTAGATCATATCCAGCTTTGTGTTCCAATCGGTGAAGAACCAATGGCTCGCCAATTTTATTTAAATATATTGAAGTTCCAAGAAATCGAAAAACCGGAAAGCTTAAAAAGCAATGGAGGATTTTGGTGTCAAGCAGGTGATGTCCAGTTGCATATTGGTGTTGAGAAAATGCAGGAGACGTTGAGTAAACGACATCCAGCCTTCCTCGTTGAAAATGTAGCCATTACTAGAACCTACTTAGAAAATCACGCCGTGAAAACACAAGATGAAAAGCCGGTCCCCGGAGTAAAGCGATTTTCATGCTTTGATCCGTTTAATAACCGAATTGAGTTTCTTGAGTAAACAAAATAAAAACCGCAAATAATTCTGCGGTTACTCAATATTCTTTCTTCGGAAGAAAAAAGATCAACATAAAACTTACAATCGCAAATGCAAAAACAACCCAATACACGCTGTTCAATGCAAACGTTAATCCATCTTGAAGAATTACTTTTGCCTCTTCTGTTAATCCACTTCGCTTGGATTGATCAAGGAGTGTGGTTGTGGAGTCAATATTTAGTTCTCCTTCCACTCCTTTGCTTTCGAGATAATTGATTAGTCTTGTATTTAAAACACCACCAAGTAGCGCAGCGCCAATTGTGCTTCCTAGCGTTCTCATAAACATGTTTGTTGCAGTCGCTACCCCTCTAATTTGCCATGACACTGTACTTTGAATCGATACAATAAAAGAGGTCGTCGTCATTCCCATCCCAATTCCAACGATAAAGGAACCGAATGCCGCCCAAATTGGACCATCATCAGGTGAAAGAGTTAAGAAAATTGTACTCCCTGCAACAAGGGCAACCCCTCCTATCAAAGAGGTTGTTCGAAACCCAATCTTCAGTAGTAATCGTCCTGAAATGATCGCAGCAATTGGCCATCCTATTGACATGGTAGTTAAAGCAAACCCAGCTACAATTGGTTTTTGTTCCATCACACCTTGGACGAAGGTTGGTAAAAATGTCGAGATCCCAATCAGCATAACGCCTGTTGAGAGTGAAGTTAGATTAGCAATTAAGATCGACCGTTCTTTCCAAAGATAAAATGGCATCATCGGTTCACTCACTTTTCTTTCATATAATATAAAAGAAAAGAATGAAAAAAACGTTACCGCTGACAATCCGAGAATTGCTGCCGAGTTCCAAGCCCAATGTACGCCACCCTCAACCAAGATCACCATTAAAGAACTAATAGATAAAAATAGTAAAGCAGCTCCACCGTAGTCAATTTGTTGCTTTTTCCTTGTGATTCCTTCATGTAAAAACAGGGATAACCCGATGATTGCTAATATACCTAAAGGAATATTGATCCAAAAAATAAAACGCCAGCTTACAAATTCTACTAACAATCCACCGATTGCAGGTCCCATTATCGCTGAAATACCCCAGACAGATGACAGATAACCCTGTATTTTTGCTCGTTCTTCTTTTGTGTAGATATCGCCAACGATTGTTGAAGCAATTGGCATGACGGCTCCCGCTCCAAATCCTTGTACGAATCTAGCGGCTATGAGCATTTCCATTGAGGATGCAAGTCCACATAATAGAGAGCCGATTAAAAAAATAACGATCCCTACCATTAAGACGGGCTTTCTGCCAAACAAGTCAGATAGTTTTCCGTAAATAAGAACGGTCACTGCGTTCATCAATAAATAAGATGAAAAAATCCAGCTGTATAGAGAGAAACCTCCAAGTTCAGAAACAATTGCAGGCATGGCAGTCGAAACAATCGTTGCTTCAATGGCTGCCATAAACATCGCAAGCATCACTGTTGCTAAAACAAGGGGACGTTTTGATTTGTTCTCTGATTGTTGTAATTTAAATGTTTCTTTTTCAATAACGGCTTGACTCAACTGCTCTCCCCCTCTATATTTTCATGTAAGAAAAACGATGTAAGTGACATCAGCTTTCATGTCGCTTACATCGCTCGAATTCGGTTTATTTCTTGATCTTTTCAATATTCTTTTTTAGTTGTTTTAAAATAGCTCTTCGTGTAAAGATTCCTTCGAAAACTTCTTCTTCATTTTGTACGCAGACAAAAGCATGATCAATTAAAAGCTCCAATCCTCTTTCAATCGAATCATTTAGGTACAATCTTGGAATTCCAGAATTCATTACTTCTTCGACTTTCATTTTCTCAAGCTTTTCAAATTCAATTCGCTCTAGTCCTAAAATGGAATCCATAATCGTGTTTGTTCCAATTAATCCATGCAATCTATATTTAGGATCTAGGACAGGAATTGCAGTATAGCCAGCTTTTGTTAAAACCAGCAATGCATGCTCTAAGTTATTGCCGACTTGAACATGTGCAACCTTGTCAGCTGGTATCAATAAGTCTTTTATTGGAGTATCCATTAATTCTTCTGCTTGAACACTAAACATTGTAGTTCTTCCTCTCTAAAAAAACTCTAGACTAAGCATTACTACCCTTATAAAGAGGTCTTAAAACATCCTATGCCATCATATCACAAAAACTATCTCAATACTTTGTAAGCGCATCATTTCTAGTCATAAAAAAACGACACTCCTATTTCATGGAGCATCGGTTTATGTATTAAGAACCTTCAAATCTTATTTGATCATACAAAGAAAGTAGTCTTTGATAGGTTGTATCATCGGTCATTTTACTTCCACTTTCGATGTCATTTAATTCACTGCTTATTAGTTCCAGTGCATATTGATGGTCAAGTAATAATTCTATTAATAACTTTTGATCATCAATTGATAATTGTTCAACTGCTAAGCCCATCTCTTCGCCCCCTGTTGTACAAGATACATTTCAAGCATAATCAATCTTCCAGATCTTAGTCAACCGCAAGTTTCGACAAGTTAACCTGGAAAAAGAATCTCATAATACGATGCATTTTTCATTTCGTGTATCGATTGGCATAGCTAAATGCTGTATAAGAATCTGGCTTTATTTTTGCTTCAATACCCATTGCATGGAAACGACCTGTCATTTCGTGGATTAATTCCTTTGTAACACCGCGTCTCCCAATATCTAAGTGAACCTCAAAACTCAAGTCAGCGCCTTCGTCTGAATAGGGAATTAATAGGTCTGAAAGCTCAGTTAAATAGTGTGATATAAAATAATAGGCTACTTCTTGACTAAATGCAGTTTCCATCGAAATTTTTTCACGCAGACTCATGATTGGGCGTTTTACATTGTGGTTCTTTAAGCATCCCCATGCACCTTTTCCCACTCGGTGGATGTGGATTGCGGTTATAAATTTTGTGTATTGTTGATGAACATGTGAATCTGTACCAATCGATAATACGTACTCTGTACGCGGATCTCTAAGCATGAACTCCTTTAACCGCTGTATCACGACTAATAACGACATTTGACTTTCAGAGACATTATAAAAGGTGAAAGACTCGCTCATGTTTCATCTCCCCAGAATAAATGATGAACTCTCCCGCTATAAACACTATATGTTTGTTCACTACCCATTTATGTAAATTTCCCATGCTTAGTATCAGTTCTAACCACGAACTCTATTTTTTATAACAAATCAAGTCTGCAAAAGAGGACAAAAAAAGCCATACCGATAGCTGGCATGACTCTTAACCTTTACTTGTTATAATATTTTTGATTTTCTCTTCGCAATACAAACAAGTAAAGATTACATTTTGGTTAGACTGGGCAGTTAACGTTTGCTCGAGTGACTGTTGTTCTAAACAGTTTGGACAGATGACTGAAGGTATTTTACGCATGTGATCCTCCTATGCTTGGAGTAAATCAAAAATCTCAATCGCAATCATGTCGATGTTATCGAATTGATACGTTTGTGGTTTGTCAGCTTTTAGATAAACTTCTAGCTCATACGTGCTGCTCTTTTCAAAGTACTTTACGCTACAGATTTTTTCTCCGTCTACCTCAAAAAAACGTTGAAACGGTTCGTTTGAAGAAGTTGAAGTTTCTTGTAGACTTTGTAGTCTAGTTATAATGCCTGATAGTTGTGACATTCGTGATCCCCCTTCCGGAAGAGTTAAATTTTAACTAATTCCCGCAGATTTTATTGTGTGCTTACACTTACATTCTATCCAAAAAAGCATCGCTACTCAACAATCAGAATATTCAAGATTAATACCTTTACTTTGCACTATCCCAATTTTACAATATGTATAGGTGATATTACAAAAAAAACAACATGCAAAGGGGTAATTTTATTGGCATTCATAGAAAAACTTGATGAAAGATTAACGATCATTGATAGTTTAGATTTAGGTATGCGCGGTCGTACCAGTACATATGTCCTTCAAGATGAGAAAATTGCCCTATTTGAACCTTCAGCTAGTCCATCCATTCCTCATATTCTTGAGGGTTTAAAAGAGTTATCCATACCTCTTGAGAAAATAGACTTTATTATTGTAACACATATTCATTTAGATCATGCCGGTGGAGCAGGATTACTTCTAGAAAAATGTCCAAATGCCTATTTAGTTGTTCATCCAAAAGGGGCAAAACACTTAATCGATCCCTCCCGTTTAATTGCTGGTGCGCAGGCGGTATATGGAAGTGAGTTCAATCGATTATTTGACCCAATCATACCTATTCCTGAGAATCGTCTTCTCATTATGGAGAACGCTGATACGCTGAAACTGAGTGACACATGCACGCTAACGTTTTATGATTCACCTGGACATGCCAACCATCACTTTAGTATCCATGATTCAGTGAGTAATGGGATTTTCACAGGCGACGCAATCGGTATATTTTATCAGGAACTCCTTGAAGATGGTCTCGAATTTTATCTCCCATCTACTTCTCCAAATCAATTTAATCCAGAAGCGATGCTTAAATCTGCACAAATGATTGAAAAATTAGCCGTTGAAAAAATTTATTATAGTCATTTTGGTGTTAGTAGTAATCCCAATCAGGCTCTATCGGCACTCAGAAAGTGGTTGCCAGTCTTTTTAGATGCAGCAGAGAGAGGCCTTCTTCTAGAGAACGATAAAGAAAATGTAACTGCATTAGCTCACTCTGTTCAAAATGAACTCCAAAAAAGTGTGTTTAAAGCTTTAGATCAGCAAAACATTTCTAAAACTCACTCTGTTTATGATATTCTAAAACTTGACTTGTCCGTGTGTGCGATGGGACTTGTTGATTATCTAGAAAAGCGCAAGCGCCTTAAACAGCCTAAGGCATAGCATAAGGCGATTATAAATAGAAGGCGTTCTTTGCCTTCAATTTATAATTGACTTATGACCTCGAGGGGCTAGGCGCTGGAGCTAGACACGAAAACTCCGTTTAAAGCTAATACTTTCTCCTTCTTTAAAGAAAAGTCGAGTACACTAAGGAGCACTATATGAATAAATCTGTAATCATCTATACACAACCAGAATGTCCACCTTGTAAGATTGTCAAACAATTTCTAAATCATCATCAAGTTCCTTTTCAAGAAGTTGATATTACGAAAAATGAGCAAGCACGTAACAAGCTTATTCACGAGATAAAGTCTTCCTCAACGCCTACAGTGACTGTTGATAGTGAGGTCGTTGCAGGATTCGATTTAGCCCGTTTGGAAAAATTATTAGAGTTACACTCTTAATGTATTTAGCCAATTCTTATTAAATAAGAATTGGCTTTATTTAGTTAAATAGACAAATACCCACTTAATTAAGCATATAATCCAAAATGTAATAACATAAAAGGAGTGGAGAAGAATGAACAATAGTGAATGGAATCTAAGCGATCCGTACGTCTACCAAACTCTAATGTCTGTTGTTAACCAACCAATTAGTGTCCAAACAACACGCGGCCAGGTAAGAGGAAAATTAACAGATGTAACTCCTGATCATATTGTTGTCGAAATGGGCGGAAATTCTTTTTATATTCGAACACAACAAATTATCTGGGTTGTCCCAAATCCAAAGTAGTGGAAGTTTTAATTTGAATTTCGACATAACCATTATGGCACGGAAAACCTAATGATATCGGAGGAACTTAAATTATGATAAAACGGGTAAATAGGATACAAATTGAACTTCCAAGACCAGATCATGGTGATATGAATGCTGCCTCAGTTGTCCAGGAATTAATGGGTGGTAAATTCGGTGAAATGTCTACATTAAACAACTACATGTTTCAATCCTTTAACTTTCGTGGTAAGAAAAAGTTAAAGCCATTTTATAATTTAGTTGCTAGTATAACCGCTGAGGAATTCGGACATGTCGAGCTTGTGGCAAATACGATCAATCTTTTATCCTTTGGAAACACCTCTCCAGGTGATCCGGATACCGCACCACTACAAAATGCAAAAGATGCAAGATATTCTCTTCACTTTACGACAACCGCTCAAACAGCTTATCCTGGCGATGGAATGGGAAGACCTTGGAATGGAGAATACGTAAACAACAGTGGAGTTTTAGTGGCTGATCTTTTAGCAAATTATTTATTGGAGATTGGTGCTCGTACACATAAAATGAGAGTCTATGAAATGACAGTTAATCCTGTAGCAAGAACATTATGTGGATACCTATTGGTTCGTGGTGGTACGCACATTATTGCTTATGCTAAAGCCCTCGAAGTTGCGACAGGTGTTGATGTGGGTAAAATGCTTCCTGTACCAAGCTTGGACAATAGTAAATTTGATTATGCTAAAAAATTCATTGACCAAGGTCTAGCCAATGTACTATATACATGGGGTGAACCGGAATATAAAGATATAAATCAGATTTGGAAAGGACAAAATCCTGAAACCGGGGAGCAATTAAAGGTTATTGACGGTCTGCCAGAAGGAGCACCTGTCCCAGATTTTGAAGAAAAGCCCGAAGAATTTGCACCAGGAATTGATCGAGATGATTATGAACGAATTTTAAAAAGACTGAAGGCAAATATGTGATGCAGCGATTCGGTGCTTATCTTTTTCCAAAAATGAGCTTGGCTTAATGCCAAGCTCATTTTACATTCTATATATATAGGGTTTTGGAAAATCGAGCATTTATTGACTAAGCTTGTTTTTGTTTATTTACTAGGGGGTAAACAAACAAGCGCTCCTATTCTAGTGACTATTAGGTTAAAACCACCTCCCTGATCAATGACCACCGAGCAATTTTTGTGTAGTGAAATAAAATGGTGAAAATGTTTTTAATAAAAAATGCACATCTTTTGCTCCATTGAATGAGATAGCATTTATTGAAGATTGCAGCGGTGTAAATGCTATCGTTTCTGCGCTTTTCGTTGCAACTAAATGCTCATCTTTAATAGAGGCTGAATCCTTTTCTTGCACAGTTGATTCTTTTTCATTTTTTTCAGGCTCTACTGTTCCTTTTTCTGGCTCCGTTTTCGCTTCATGAATTGAATCTATTTTCCAGTGACCATCAAATAGTTTTAGATTAACCACTTGATAATGATCATCATAGGTGACGGGACCTTCAGATGAACCTTTGAAGAATTGATAAACGGTTATCATATCTTCACTATAAATTACCTTGGTGTACTCATTATAATCAAAGAAAGGGATCGTGTGTTGTGGAAAATCAGTTGCATACGCAATGTATCCACCTTCAAATTCATGAACATTTGCATCTACGTATTTTACAATTAAGCTTTCCGAAAAGTACTGTGAAAGAATCGTTGAAATATCATCTAGTGTTCTTTCCTTTTCAGTCAGTGACACTTGAACATCAAATGCGTCTTGTAGAAGTGCAAATGTCTCTTCATCTGACGGTTTCTTAACCTCTGCAGCTGAAATCTCATTGCTTAATCCAAAAAATATCAATAGGATTATTATATGGCTTGAGATTAACTTCCATTGCTTCACACTACTCACCCTTTCAATTTTTACTAGATAATTTGGACATGCTAGGTATATCTATTTTACCAATACCTTGCAGACCAAAGTTAAACAACCATTCGCAAAATAACTTGCTATTCTGACAACAAATATCTACATTCTTCTATACCCTATCCGACGTTTGACTAACGTCAGTTGTTTCAATTTTTACTAGAAATTAATAAAAATCCTACAATAGTCTAATCAATAGACATAAGAAAAACAGCGGTTAAATTCCGCTGCTATCAAGAGGTTGAATAGGCCATGTAAAAAATAAACGCTAGAACAAGCATTGCACCAATCAAATAAGCTAAGAAAATTGGGTTGCGAAGATATGGGTGCTCTTGTACTTTCTCATTGATTTGTGTATCAAGTTCACTTTTTCTAGAAGTTGCTAGCTTCCCAACCTTAAAAGTGTAAATTAAACTGGTTGCTAAAATTAGTAAGACAATCACCACAAGAACACTAACTAATGTACTCAAATTGCCCACCCCTTTTTTACATAGCATGAGTCAAGAAAAGGGGAAATATGCTTAAGTTTTTACGATTATAATAAGCCCTCTTGTTCATATAGGTAGGAGTACGGCAAATCGATAAACAAATAGTGGTTTTGATTGAGTGGATATGAAAATGTTCTAATTAGTTCTCCTGTTTCAATGTCCATATAAAGATCGCTAAGGAAACCTTTCTTATCATAGCGCATTTTCATCATATTTTCTAAAAAGTAAGGTCTCCAGCTCCAATTTTTCAACATGTATTCAGGTTGAAATTCCCAGTGTTCCTTTTTTATAATATTACCACTTTGTTGGAACCCATCTTCATCACAAATATAAATTCTGAAGCAACAGTCATCTAATGCTATAGCCAATTCCTCAATAATCTCATTAAATTCTTGATGTTGTTTCATAACTTTACTTAATAATAAAGAAATCCGTTGATGAAACTTTTCAGAATGAGTATACAAGGTATGTAGCTTTCTTTTTTCAGCTACAATAAAGTGATGAAATTCCACCTTTAATTGTTCTTTTGATACATTTTCTTCAATGAAATTCTTGTCTGGTTTATGTAAATAATATCCTTGATAATAACGTCCACCGTTTTTCCAAGCATATTGTAGTTGAAAGCTTGCCTCGATGTCTTCATATAGCAGTGTTGCACCAATTTTTCGCGCTAATAAAGAAATGGAGTAGAGTACATCATAATAAGATTGTAAGGAAACAGTTGAGCGAAGTGGTTGTAGATCAATTTTTAAAATATCAGGTGACAGCATCCCAATACGATCTAAGTTGCTACTATCTTTGCCAATATTATCTACAGCAATTTTTATTCCATATGTTCGATAGTAGGTTAACAAATGATGAAGTTGTTCTAAATCCCCTCTAAAATTATGTTCAGTTATTTCTAAAACGATTCGGTTTAAATCTAAGCCTAACGACTGCTTCTCCTGTAGCAAGCTTAAAAAGCTTTCACCGTGATCTCGCATTAATAAGTTAGCATCACGATTAATAAAAATTAGGGCTTCATTTTGAATTTTAAGAACGTCATCCAAAGCGTGAGTAACTAAGAGATCGTCAACTTCAATTCGGTATTCATCTGGAATACCCTCATCATGAAAAAATTGGCCTAAACTTTTTACTTCATGCTCAAATTGAATTCTTCCCAAAACCTCATATCCGATTACTTTTTGTTCATCTGCACTAAAAATGGCCTGATAATAAGGGAGTACTTTATCTAAATTAGTCATTACATCCAACGGATCCATAGCTATTCCCTCACCTCTATCTGTCTTTAGTTTGTATGATTATATCATAAATTAGGGCTACTCTCGTTAGGACTTTAGTTTAAGCCTTCAGTTCATTTCCTTGGGTATTCTTTAGAGTTTTCACTATCATTACTCAATCTTTTAGGTTTTATGACTATAAAAAATCAACCTACAAAAAAGGAGTAGGCTGATTTTTTCTTTCTATTGATTTATTAAAAAGGATGCTGATTTAACCACTGTCCGCCATCCATTGTGACGCATTCTCCATTTATGTAGGCTGCATCTGTAGATAATAAGAATGTTGCAAGTGCGGCAATTTCTTCTGGTGTTCCTAATCTTCCTAGTGGAACGCTTTTTAATGTTCTTTTTGCAGCTTCTTCGGATTCCCAAAGTTTATCCGCTCCACCTGTTCTTTCGATTGGACCTGGCGCTATTGCATTTACACGAATTCCATATTTCCTTCCCCATTCGACTGCTAATGTTCGTGTCATTGAGAGAACACCCGCTTTAGCAGCAGCAGAATGAATAACGCCAGCACCTGCACCCCACGCATATGTCGCAACCATATTTAAGATTGCTCCTTTTTGTTGTTTACTTATCCAATACTTTCCAACAGCTGAACTGCAGTAGAATGTTCCATTTAAGACGATATCAATAACTGCGTTCCAGCCATTCGCAGACAATTTTTCTGCAGGAACAATAAAGTTACCTGCCGCATTGTTTATTAGCACGTCAATCTGTCCAAACTTTTCATCAGCAAATTGAACCATTGCCTCAACATGTGCATTTTCTCGCACATCCATTTGAAAAGGTAAAACCTGACCTTCATACGTTTGAATTTCCTTGACTGTTTCCTCAAGTTTTTCTAACGTTCTTCCTGTAATAATTACTCGTGCCCCATCAGCAGCAAATTTTTTTGCCATTCCTTTTCCCATTCCACTTGAACCGCCAGTTATAATGACCACTTTATCTTTCATCGTCCATCCCCCTTGTATCCAAAAATAGTCTTCTGTTAGCCTCAAATAATCTGCATATACATCTAAAAATGAATGACCATTCATATTTTAACACAAGTTTTCTATATTTTCTAACTTTTTATTCTAAAGTTGATTTCTCCTTTCAATAGAAGTATCGTTTGCAACCATGCTATACTAAAGAAAAGTTAAATTAGATTGGTTGGTACGAATTAATGAAAAAAAACTATACGAGAAGGTCCTTCTTAAAAGGTGTACTATCCTTTTCTTTTGCTAGTCTTTTAACCGCTTTTGGCGGATATACATATGCGAGATATATAGAACCAATAATGATTGATATAACACCTATTACGATTACAAACCCTAAAATCTCAAAGGCATTTGATGGACTAAAGATTGTACAATTTAGTGACACACATCTAAGTGACTTTTTTACGTTATCTCAGTTAGAAAAAGTCGTGGCTAAAATTAATAGCTTGCAACCAGATCTTCTTTTATTTACCGGCGATCTTATGGATGAACCTAATCAATATACAGAAATTCATCAGATTGTTCCGATTTTAAAGAAATTAAAAGCTCCCTTAGGTAAATTTGCTGTATACGGAAATCATGATCATGGTGGCTATGGAACAGACATCTATAAAAACGTAGTAAATTTGGCAGGATTTGATCTTTTAAAAAATGAAAAGAGGACTGTACCTCTGCTAGATGGTAGTGTTATTACGGTTGCAGGCATTGACGACCTTATGTTAGGAAAACCAGATTACGAACAAACACTTGCCAAGCTTGATGAGTCATTATTTACAATCCTCCTAGCACATGAGCCCGATGCTGCAGTGAATGCAAAAAATTATTCAGTTGATCTACAAGTATCAGGACATAGTCACGGCGGGCAAATTCAAATTCCCTTTTTCGGACCACTTATCACTCCGCCTTTTGCAACCATTTATACGGAGGGAATGTATTCAATAAATAATATGCAGCTTTATGTAAATCGAGGATTAGGAACAACGAGATTGCCGTTTCGTTTTTTATCGATGCCAGAAATTACCGTGTTCACACTAAAATCTAAACAATAAATGTATGAGGACTGGACTGTGTTTTAACTCAAAATAAACAACCCTTTTCCATTAGTTAGAAAAGGGTTCATCCTTACATAAAGTAATTTTCTTCAATTTCACTATGGCTAACCGGCTTACTAAAATAGTAGCCTTGTCCTTTTTGACAATTCATTTTTGTAAGAAATTCCAACTGTTCTTTTGTTTCAATTCCTTCTGCTACAACGGATAAACCGAGATTATGCGCTAAATGGAGGATCGTTGTGGTTATGGCTGCATCCTTTTGATCAGTCAACACATCGCGTATGAAAGATTGATCAATTTTTAAAGTGTCGATTGGAAACTGTTTTAGATACATTAAGGACGAAAAGCCTGTTCCAAAATCGTCTACAGAAATGGAGACACCCAAACACTTTAATCTTTTGATCATTGCAAGCGCTTCTTCTGCATTCTGAAGGGCACCCTCTGTAATTTCAAATTCAATTTGATTTGGATCGATTTCGTACGTTTCAAACAAGGACTCAATCATCTCAACAAGATGCGGTTGCTGAAATTGCTTAGCTGAAAGATTTATTGCGACAATTAGATCCTTGTAGCCTTTTTGATTCCACATGTAAATTTGTTTACATGCTTCTTCTATGACCCATTCACCGATCGGGATAATTAAGCCAGATTCTTCTGCAACAGGGATAAAGCGGACTGGAGAAACCGCTCCAAGGGTTGGATGATTCCACCTGAGCAACGCCTCAAAACTTACGGTTTTGCTCGATGATAAATCAATTTGCGGCTGATAAAATAAATTAAGTTCGTTGTTTTCAACCGCTCTTCTAAGACCTGTTTCAATCACTAATAAATCATTTGAATTTTTGTCCATCTCTTCACAATATAACTGAAAATGGCCGCGCCCTCTTTGTTTTACAACATAAAGGGCAGTATCAGCCTTGGTAATGAGACCTTCCTCTTCGGAGCTATCATTCGGGTAGATGCTAATTCCAATGCTTGGACTTATGAAATAAATTAATTCATTAAGATGAAAGGGATCTTTGAACAATTGAAGAATGGACCTCGCCATATCTTCTGCTAACTCGCGAGCTGTATTGATGAATAAAATAATGAATTCATCCCCACCCTGACGATATACATTATAATCAGGGTGATTCAACTGACGAAGCCGCTTCCCAACTTCCATTAGTAGCAGATCGCCAATATTATGACCTAGTGAATCATTCAACATTTTGAAACGATCAAGATCAATATACATTAAAGTGAGCGGCTGATTGTTCTCTTTAGCAAAATGGAGATTTTCCTTTAAATCTTTTTTTAATGCACTTCGATTATTAAGACCTGTTAACGCGTCATGGTAAGCCATGTGTTTAATAACAGCTTCTTGCCTTGCTTGTTCGGTAATATCTCGACCAATTAAAAACATACCTTCCACACAAGCATTAATGATAATAGGGATTGTCTTAAATTGAAGATGAAGCTCACGGTTATTTTTCATACATAAAATGGCTTCTCCATCAGCAGGTTGCCCATGAACAGATTTTTGAAATAAAGAACGAATACTTTGAAGATCTTCTTGTACAAACAAATCGAATATTGTTAGTTCAAAGATTCGATGTTCTTTGTTCTTGACAATTTCAAATGCTGTTGGGTTAACCGATAGGATCCGACCGTCTAAATCAAGAGAAAAAACAGCATCCATATTATGATCTACGATTGACTTATATCGCTGTTGGCTCTCGATTAGCTTACGTTTTTCCTGCATTCGCTCAGTAATATCTCGTGTAACAGAGATGATATATAGTACTTCATTATTATCATTTAGGATGGGTGTTAAAACAGATTCACCTACGACATAGGTATTTTTATCTATCTTAACTTTATCGTGGAAGGAGTATACTAGTTTCTTTTCGACAACGACAGAATATTGTTTTTCTAGATGATCAGCCGTTTCCTTTGGCATGACCATGTGAAGTTCTCTGCCAACGTAATCATCAGCTAACTTCGCATGAATTTTACCTTCTTCATTTACGAATAAATAAGTAAACTTCCTATTATTTTCAACTTTCATTAAGAAAACAAGATCTTTAATATGCATAAGAATGACGTTAAAGATAATTTTTTCGATTTCAGTAAGATTGCTGTCACTTTTGAAATCTTTTTTAATTGTGTCGATAAAGTTATACATAGAACCCTCATCCTACCTAAAATCTATTGTCCCTATAGTATCACATATTTCGACATAAAAAACACCTTTTACTGAATAATCATACTTCCAAATAAAAATGCAGAAACGCTACCAGCTATTGTTAAGAAAAGATAAGTCAACGAGTGCAGAAATCTCTTATTCTGCAAGAGTGTTACCGTTTCCATGCTAAAGGTTGAAAAGGTAGTAAATGCTCCAAAAAAACCAGTTGTAAGGAATAATGTCCAAGGATCATTTTCGTTTAAGATAGAAACAGTAAATCCCAAACAAAAACAACCTAGAACATTTATGAGTAAGATTGAAATGGGAAAGGCAAGTGATTGCGTTTTACTGGCAATCCATATACCTAATAAATACCTTGCGGCTGCACCGAGCCCACCACCAATAGCAACAAAAATCATTGCACCTCCCCCTTTTCAACTAAGAATTTTGAGCCGATTTTATACCCTGTATACGTTAATAAGAGCCCTCCACTTAAAGTAGCGAAGAGATAAATCAAGCTTTCTCCAAACATTGAGTTTACTAGTTCCATGCTAAAGGTAGACATTGTTGTAAATCCTCCACAAAATCCAGTTCCGAGCACAAGTTTCCACCGTTCCTTGTCATGTGAATAAAGGAAATAGCCTGTTAATAAGCCTAACAAAAAGCTTCCTAATAAATTAACACATAACGTTGGATACAAACTGTTTGATAGTAGCATGGAGAAAAAGTACCTCGACATAGAACCAGCCATACCACCAACAGCAACATATAGGGTATTTATATACATACGTTTCAATTAGTTTCTCCCTTCTTAGGCAAACAGGCTCAATTTGCAAAAAAAGTCCATATTATAATAAAAAATTAACTTGAGGGAATGTATTTCAGAGATATCCTAAATATTTCACCTAAATCTCCGTATTATCATTTCTCATTTCCCTTAATTAAAGGAGGTAATACCGTTTGAACGCGATTCATCATTATCAACCTGCACATTCAGATCAACGGTTTTTTCCATTTCTGCCATTCTTAGCCGGCTTAGCTGTTGGACCTTACATTTTCCGTCCTAGATGGTACTATCCATATCCTCCATACCCATACTATACTCCATATCCACCCTACCCTCCATATCCTTATTACTACGGGCGTTGAAAAACAAAAGAACGAATCCACTTGGACTCGTTCTTTTGTTATTTTATATAAATCAGAATAACTTTTTTACAGCTTACTCTTCGTCCTCTGCAACACGGTAGGCATTTCCATAAAGAATCATTTGACTGTCGATTTCAGGTTCATCAGATGTTCGATTTACATAATGATAAATGCCATGCTCATCTTGTTCTCTTGCTTTCATATTATCAGCTAGACTGATTAATAATATTTTATTTAGGCGGCTCTTGATGTTGCCTTCAAAGATTGGAAAGAGAATTTCGACTCGTTTTTCCATATTGCGAGTCATTAAATCAGCTGAGGATAGAAACATTTTACCTTCACCATTGTGGTGGAAATAATAAATCCGACTATGTTCTAAAAGTCTACCAACAATGCTTCTTACATTAATAGTTTCACTTACACCTTTTATGTTTGGACGTAAGCAGCAAGTACCTCGAACAATTAAGTCAATTTTAACACCTGCATTTGATGCTTCATAAAACTTTTTAATAATCATTTTATCTGTAAGAGAATTCATCTTCGCTATGATGCGGCCATTTCCATATTGTCGATGAAATTGTATCTCACTTTCAATTAGTGAAATAAAGTCTTTCCGGATATCGAATGGAGCGACTGAAAGGTGATGAAAGTCTGGTTTGTCAGTATAACCGCTTAAATAGTTAAAAAAGTTCGTGGCGTCAATCCCAAACTTTCGTTTCGATGTGATTAGCCCCATATCTGTATATATTTTCGCTGTTTGGTCGTTGTAATTTCCTGTTCCTAAATGAACAAACCGTTCAATTCGACCGTTTTTACGACGAACAACTAACGTAATTTTACTATGAGTTTTTAAGTAGGTCATTCCATAAATAACATGACAGCCTGCTTTTTCTAGTTCTTTCGCCCACTGAACATTGTTTTCTTCATCGAAGCGAGCTTTTAATTCGACAAGCACAGTTACTTGTTTGCCTTTTTCTGCAGCTCTTTTTAACGCATCAATGATAGGTGAGTCCCCACTAACTCGGTAAAGAGTTTGTTTAATGGCAAGTACATCTGGATCATCAGCAGCATCTGCAATAAAGTCAACGACTGGTTCAAAAGATTCGTATGGATGATGAAGAAAAACATCTTGTTCTGACACTTTGTCAAAAAGATTCTCATCAGTTGCAACATCCTTTGGCGGCTGCGGGATAAGTGCATCATATAGCAAATGCTCTTTATGGGAAGAAAGCTCTTTAAAAAAGCTAAATAAAAAGGTTAAATCTAGAGGTCCATCGATTTCATACACATCTTTTTCATGTATTTCTAGCTCTTCTAGCAAATATCGAAGAATGGTTTGATCAAATCCTTCTTTTTGGATCTCAAGCCTTACCGCAGCTCCCCATTTCCTCTTTTTTAACTCTTTTTCTATTTCTTTTAGTAAATCCCGTGCACCTTCTTCATGAATTGTCATATCAGCATTTCGCGTGATTCTAAATACTGATTTAGAGACAACTTTATAGCCTGTAAAAAGCTTATAAATAAAATGACTAATAACATCCTCTAGTAATAGATAATGAAGGGAGGAGTTGTGAGTTTCAATATGTACAAAGCGATCAAGAACTGCTGGAACTTGAACTAAAGCTGTTTTAAATCGACTTTCTCCAATTTCTTCATCATCTTCAAGGACAATGGCCAGATTTATACTTTTATTTAAAAGCATCGGAAATGGCCGATATGCATCAACAGCCATTGGAGTAAGAACTGGGAAAATATGTTCATCGAAATAGTCTTCAACCCAATTTAATTGTTTTTCATCTATGTCTTTTACTTTCAGGAGTTCTACATTCTCCTGTTGCAGACTTGGCAAAAGAATATCGTTGAATACTTTGTTTTGTTGCTCAACTAGTTGATGGTTTTTAATTGCAATTTCTGATAATTGCTGTTTAGGAGTCAGACCTGCTTTATTTTCAGGCTTGTTATATTTCACTTTTACCTGATCTTTTAAACCTGCAACCCTGACCATAAAAAACTCATCTAAATTCGAACTAAAGATCGATAAGAACTTTAATCTTTCAAGTAAAGGGTTTCGATCATCTAAGGCTTCTTCAAGAACGCGTTCATTGAAAGCGAGCCAGCTAAGTTCTCTGTTGTTGTAATATAATGGGCTATTCAGCTCAGGTCTTTTTTTACTGGTTGTCGTCATGTACTCGCCACCCTTTTAATCGACAAATTACACACCTTACACATCTGTTATGATAGCACTAGTTAAGAAATACTTTGTAAATTAATTGTAAAGATTATTTAAATTTTATGTAAATTTCAGCTAGATGGCGAAATGTAATCTTGGTAAATAATAGTATTGCTTTCTTTATCTGAAAAAAGAAGCCTATGCTAGACTTCTTTCTCTTCCCTAATTCTCCACATATTTAAATTTCACGGTTATCGTTCTTTTTACTATTTTTTCTAAGTGTTTTTTTTGTTTTTCTACTTGGTAGTATTCAGGTTGCCAGTCCTTAGAGCATGAAATGTGAAAAATTAACCCACTTTGTACATCTTCAAATTCAATATGCTTGACAATATTCCGTTTTGTGGCATTCAAGCTGTAAGAAAATTTAATTAGTGCCCCTAGTAGACGCAGTTTTTTTTGTACTTCCTTAGTAAACCAATCTTGATAAGGATCTAAATATTGTTTAAAAGATTCCTTACTTTTATATGATACGACAAGGGCAATTTTTAACCGATCAGGGTGTAATAACCCATCAATTGTTCGATTAGCGATTAAATAAAACGTATGTTGACTGCTTGAGTCTGAATCAATGTATTGTCCAAGGTTATAAACAAACGCACCACGTTTTAAAATTATTAAATCTTCGTTAGTTAAAGAATAAATTTCAGCTTCCTTTAAATGTTGAAAAATAGCTGAGGCGATATTTGTTACTTGAAACACATGGTTTAAATTAATATCATAATCAGTTGCAAGCTCATAAAAGCTCTCCTCAATTACATTAGGAAAGATAGATAATCCGAAGTCTCGAGTTAGTTCTTCATAAAAAACTCCGTCTCTTAGTCCTTTTTTACTTAAAATAAATTGATTCGCATCCACATGTTCGTACAAGCTTTGGAAGACTTCGACCGCCGGGATAATTATATCTGCGCGATCCCTCGATAATCCCTCCACTTTTTGAAGGTCCGAAAATGTTAGCTCTATTAAGTGACGTTTTACTTCCTCAATGTCCTCAAGTTTCATTTTATATTGGTGAACACCCGCAAGTGGATAAGCTTTAAGTGATTGATCAATTTGAACCATGTTTCTCGCACTACCACCAATCGCAACAATCGGCAGCTGTTTATTTTTCAACCATGTTAATGATTGAAATTCCCCCTTTAGAAAGATCCGAAGTTTTTCAAGCTCTTCTTCGGAAGGAACTTCCCTCGTTACAAATTGCTTTTTCAAAGATAGTGACCCAAATGGAAAGCTATGATAATTTATTAATTTACGATCTTTAAAGTAGGTAATTTCCGTGCTTCCTCCACCAATATCAATGGTTATTCCATCATCTATCGAAGTAGAGTTAACTACAGCCAAAAAGCCAAAATACGCTTCTTCATATTCAGATAAAAGTCGAATCGTAAAATCTGTCTCCTCTGTCACTAAGTTAATGATCTCTTTTTGATTAGCAGCTTGACGAATTGTCGCCGTCGCCACACATTTCACTTCTTTTAATTGATGATGCCTGGTCACTCCTTGAAAGCTATGTAAAGTTGTTAAAAGAATCCGGATTCCATCCTTCGTCAAAATGGAACCCTCTGTTAAATAGTTTCTGAGTCTTGCTACAGCTTTTACGTTTTCTATTTCTTTAAGCCTGCCACTTTTATCTCGCTGAAAAATCACTAACCTCATTGTATTTGAACCTATATCAATAATTGCATATTTATCTTTAGTCACACTTTAACACCCTCATCTGTGAAGATAAGTACAATTATACCATATTAGCGTCGAAGAAATATCCAAATTCCGACTGCAATTGTTCGTGTTGATTCACATATATTGTAAAGAAATTCAAACCTCTATAAGAAAAGCGCAAGGCGCCCGCTTATCGGCGACAAGCATAAGACGAGCCGGCTGGAAGGTTGTTCTTTAACCTTCTGGACGGGTTGGCTTAGACCATAGAGCCGATGGCGCCTGGAGCTGGACTTGCGAAACGCAGACTTAGTATCAAATTTTTTGTTTTCTTATATGTTTATAAAAAAATTCGTCTTAAGGGAGAGAATAAAAATGATTCATATTGTAAAAAGAGGAGAAACACTGGCTGGTATTTCTTTAGATTATCGTACTCCAATGGAAACAATCATTGCAACCAACCGGCTAGTCAACCCAAACCTTCTCTTTGTAGGACAAAAAATTGAAATACCAGGGATCCCAGAGCCATCGTCAATCCCATTTCAAATTTTCGTTTCGTTAGGAAGCAGACGTTTAACATTAATGAAGAACGGACAAGTTGTTAAAGTGTATCCAATAGCAATTGGACAAATGCTAAAGTCAACCCCTGTTGGAGAGTTCGTAATTGTTAATCGGGCACCAAATCCAGGAGGTCCTTTTGGCGCGATGTGGTTAAGCTTATCAAAGATTCATTATGGAATACATGGCACAAATAACCCTAGTTCAATTGGAAAAGCCGTCTCTAAGGGCTGTATTCGAATGTTTAATCAAGACGTTTTAGAACTCTCCTCACAAGTACCGAATGGAACTAAAGTTTACATCAGACCAAACTAATCCACAAAGATGCAGTAAAAAATTTACAAAGTTAACATATTAAATGCTACATAGATGACTTATAATTACTATTGTAACTAGGTTACTGTTCTCACAAACTAAATATTTCCTAGTAGCAAATCAAACACAAAAAATTTAGGTTTGTTCAACAAAAAATCATTCAAAAATACCCACAAACGGATACCACTTTTAAGGAGTAAAAAACATGGAAATTTTTCGAAACCGCAACTTTGTGAAGTTATTCTTTGCTGCACTTACTTCACAAATGGGCACGACAATCGGGAATATGGCATTTGCCTTTTATTTACTTGACCGCTTTAGTCACCAGCCATCCTATGCAACGATCGCTGAACTTATGTATTCTCTTCCTACAGTTTTTGTGTTTTTTATAGTAGGAGTTGTTGCGGACCGCTTTGATCGAAAAAAAGTGGCTGAAAATTGTGATTGGATTAGAGCAGGAATAACCTTCCTACTATTTGGAGCTCTTTTCTTAAACTCCATTCCACTCGTATTCTTTCTTTTATTCCTGAGAAGTGCGGTGACGAAATTCTTTTTCCCAGCTGAAAACAGTCTTGTGCAAGGTATTTTGAATAAAGATCAATATGCACAAGCTGCTGGCTTAAATCAAATGTTATTTAGTATTTTTATGGTACTTGGCGTAGGAATTGGCGCTGTGATCTATAAAACGGTTGGCATACATGGCGCAATTGTAGTTGATTTTATTAGTTTTGTTGTGTCCGCATTGTTAATTAGGTCTTGTCATATTCCGAAGTCTGCACGGTTACCTAACGGAAAACTAGAGTGGAAAGATATAAGTTTAAAAACCTCACTTCGAGATTTTAAGGATGGTATCGTCTATATTTTAAAGAACCGACTGTTGGCGATGTTAGTGTTTGGATTTTTCATATTCGGATTTGTTAGCGGGGCTTTTGCAATTCTCCCCATGTTTACCATGAAATATGAATTTTCACCTTCGAATTATGAATGGTATGCTTCATTCTTTGCGATTTCGTTAGGGTTTGGACTCTTAACTGGAAGTGCAATAGCTACTGTCATTTCCTCTAGAGTAAAACCTTATCACCTTGTGATTGGGCCCATATTTCTAACGAGCATTCTTGTCTTCCTGCTAGGGCTAACGGACGTGCTCTGGGTCTACTTGATAACCGTCTTTATAATTGGGACATGTATTGGACCTATTAATATTGCAATCGGTGGATGGATGCCTAAAATCGTTCATCCAAAGCTTATGGGGCGTGTTAGCGGTTGGATCGATCCACTCATGATGTTTGCTCAATCCATGACTTTAGGAATGATCGCATTCTTGTTTCCTAAGATTATTGATACCATTGATTATTTGTACTATGGAATGGCAATGGTCATTCTGCTCGTCTTTTTCTTATATGCATTTACATTACCAAAATTGAGTAAGTTAGTAGATGAATCAGAAAAGCATAGTCTTCCTTCATGAGCTATTCATTTTAGTAGTAAATTGTTCAAAATCATATGAGAGAAAATGAAACTATCACCAAATTGGTTGATAGTTTTTCTTCCTTATACTAAAATTTCCCAACCGAAGCAAATCGAGGCGTTGGAGCAGGGTATGCAACTTGTTGAAAATGGGAACCTTCAATATAGAATAGAGTTTTAATTTGATGCATTTTTGAAATTAATCTCTGTCTCTACCTAGTACTCATGCGTATCAAGTGGACAACTTGGGAAAGTATAGCTACAATCATTGAATAAATGCCTAAAAATTGGTTGCATTTTACTAATAACACAGTATAATTTAGGATAGAGAAAACTACAGTTATCATAATTGACCTACAAAAAGGAGCGACAAAATGGACGATCATAATTACCCCGAACAATTAAAACCAACCATTGAAAACCTCGCACGTGCCATTTACACTGTAAACCGACACGCAAAAACTGCACCAAATCCTAAATTTCTTTATTTACTGAAAAAGAAAGCACTTCTAAGACTATTAGATGAAGGGAAAGCCAAAAAGGAAGGTCTTCATTTTTCCCGAAATCCTAAGAATAGCAAACAGCAGTCAGATGTACTCGTATCAGCTGGAGAGTATTACTTTCACATGCCTCCTACAAAAGATGACTTCGAACACCTTCCACATCTTGGATCCTTAAATACTTCATATCGCAACCCAAAAGCACATGTTTCATTAGCAAAAGCCAAACTGTTGCTTCAAAGTTATGTTGGAATTAAAGAAGAAACACAGAAAGCCAGAACGTTTCAACCCAATAACCGTACATACGAAAAGCCCGTTTTTAAAAAGCTCGGGGAAAGCTATCGTTAAGTAAAGCTCAGGGTGCTCCTTGATCAGAGGAGCTCTGTGCGTCGGAACTGGATACGCAATCTCGGTATTCTATAAAAAAAGTGTTACTGTCATTCCTAACAGTAACGCTTTTTTTATATTAGAGAATATACTGATCAATACTTTGAACTAGTTCACTGATCTCCGGCTTACTGATTTGTGCATTTGCTCCAACCATCTTGCCTTTATGTTTAAGATCATTTGTAATTAGGGAGGAGAAGATAAGAACAGGTAAAACAGCAAGTTTGCTTTCTTCTTTAATTCGCTTTGTTAGATGATGACCATCCATTTGTGGCATTTCAATATCTGTGATCACCAGCTGTACTTCGTCTTCAATACGTTTGCCACTATCAACAACTGACATTAAGTACGTTAACGCATCCTGACCATTTTCAAAAAATTCGATTGAATCAAAGCCAGCTTCATTTAATGTATCATGAAGTAATTTTCGTAATAAAGGAGAATCCTCAGCAATAACTAGTTTTTTCGTTGACCGATCCCTTTTACCTAACTTTTTTACTTGATCAACATTAATGCCTGCGTTCGGATTAATATCCACTACGATTTTTTCAAAATCTAATAGTAGGACCATTTCTTCATTGATTTTAACGACACCTGTAATCTGGCTTTCTAATCCTTGGTACATTCCTGATGGTTTTTCAATTTCATTCCAAGATATGCGATAAATTTGTGTAACAGTATGAACATGAAACACAACTTTTATTTTATTGAATTCTGTCACGATGAACTTATCACCATTAGGATTCTGACTAGCTGCCAATCCTAAAGCTTTTGCGACATTCACAACTGGTAAAATCTCACCACGAATTTCAATAATTCCCTCTACATTTGGATGTGAATGTGGAATTTGCGTGACTGCAAGAGGCTGAATGATTTCTTTTACTTTAATAACATTTATGCCGAATTTATTTTGACCAACCGAAAACTCAACGATCTCTAGCTCATTTGTTCCGCTCTCAAGTAAAATCCCTTTTTGCTGCATTTTATTCTTCCTTCCGTCTCTGTCTACTAATGTACTGTTCACCTTTTATATCGGCATTTTAACACAAAAATAAAGACCTAAAGTTAAATGATTTATCCTAAAGTGAAACTTGTCCCACTTTACAAAAGCTCGGGAGAAAAACTCGAGCTTTTAAAAAGGAGTCGAAGCAATTAATTTCGAATTATAATTCTTAATACAGATACGCAAGTACTCGTTCATCTGCAAGGTTTGTATCCACCGGACAAGTCACTGCATCGCGCCCATACTGCCATACCCAAACATTTCCATTACAATTTGGTGTGGCTGGTTTGTATTTTGGAGCTTTTCTTTCTGAACAAACACCTGTTTCAGGTTCAGCACTCCATAAGATTCCTTGATTTGCAACCTCATTATTTTGTTGTACCGCTTCACAATATGCATTAGCAAAATTACCCTCTACAGGGTCATGATAAAAGCCTGGGCGATACCCTGTCGGATAAATGGTTTCAACCCAACCTCTTACCCACGCAGCATCAACCTGAAAGAAATTTTCAATGCTTGCAAATAGTGCGATGTTATTAGGAATACCAAGTCTTCTTGCATGGAATACGGCATTTCTTCCAGCCACTTGGGCCTGTTCATATCCTACAGCATTAGATAGAACATTATAAATTGGTAGCACTTTCATTCCTTTACTTCGAATATAGCTAATCTCCATTTTCGTTAATCCACTTGAGACATTTTGAATTTCGGTTAAGTAACGACCCCAAAACTTTGGAGTACCTAATTTTTTTGTCACACAGTTATAAAGCTCTGGATTTACCTTATTTGTGGAGTCTACGCCCCATACTTTTCGCGCCAAAGGACCACACACCCTTTCCCACTATGTTCTTTTTCATATATATGAAAGGATGGTTTGTCTCAAGCATGCAGAGTTGCGAAGTTCCCTCAATTTCTTTACATCCTTTTTTACATAAATCATTGAAAAGTACAACAAAATAAAAAGAATGCAATATTTTAGTGCTCTTGTTATAATCCTATATGTGAATCGACTATGTCGGTTATACGGGTTGGGTTGAGGGGTACTTTTAAGGAAGGTTACACATTGCTTAATTTTTTTCAACTTAAGAATCACAACACCACTGCAAAAAAAGAAGTACTCGCAGGATTCATTTCTTTTTTTACAATTGTTTACATCGTGGTAGTGAATGGAGCGATTTTATCTGACGCTGGGATTCCTCTAGAAGCAGGAATTATTGCGACAGTTTTAACCTCGTTTGTAGGGTGTCTCATTATGGGGTTATTTGGTAATACACCAATAATTCTTGTACCTGGTATGGGCGTAAATGCACTTTTCACCTATACGATTTGTGGATCGATGGGGTTAACATGGCAAGAGGGCTTAGCAGTTGTCTTTGTTTCAGGGATATTATTTACGGTCATCGCCTTTACAAAGCTTTCAACAGTTATATCAGAGTCGATTCCAAATGCATTGAAAGAGGCCATAACCGTTGGAATTGGTATCTTCCTCACCTTTATCGGATTACAAAAGGGTGGAATAGTGGTCGCTAATGAAGAAACATTTGTAGGTTTAGGTGACTTCAGTGAACCGGCTGTTTTCTTAACACTGACTACACTTATTATTACAGTGATTTTATTTGCTCGCCAAGTGCCTGGTAACTTTTTAATTAGTATGCTTGTTGGTACAGCACTTGCAGGAATGTTTGGCCTTATTGATTGGAATACTGCAAAAGATACTAGCTTTTCAGCGGGTTCTTACTTTGATGTGATTGGCCACTTATCGTTCGCACGATTCGCAGACCTTGCTTTTTGGACGGCAATATTCTCTCTCACAATGGTCATTGTTTTTGAAAATATTGGCTTAGTTCATGGTCATGTAAACATGATCGATCGCCCACAAGCTTATAAACGCTCATTGCAAGCAAATGCTCTATCAACCATTACCTCTGGATTTTTCGGTTCAAGTCCTACAGTTAGCACGGTCGAAACGGCTGCTGGAATTTCTGCTGGAGGCCGCACGGGGTTAACAGCTGTCACAACGGGATTGCTATTTTTGAGTACTTTATTCTTTCTTCCATATGTAAAGCTCGTGCCTGATAGCGCTATCGCTCCTATCTTAATTTTAATAGGTGGGCTCATGATCCAGAATATTCAAAATATAGATTTGAAAGATTTTACCGAGAGCTTTCCAGCATTTTTAATTATCGCATTAATCCCATTAACCTATAGCATTGTCGATGGGATGGCATTTGGTTTTATCGCCTTTCCAATCTTAAAAATAATCACAGGTCGCTCAAATGAAGTTTCCTTTCCCCTTTATATTGTAGCTCTGTTATTTTTCGTGAATCTGATTTTTCATGCAATGCATTGAAAGCCTAACTCTTCGTTAGGCTTTTTTTATACTATCCAGAATTTATATAATTCTAAGACACAGTAAGCGTTTCGCAAGTCCAGCTCCAGCGCCTAGTCCCGACGCACAGGACGTGCTAGTGCAGTTAATGCGACAGGACGTCGCGTTTTTGACGACCTCGAGGTCATAAGTCAATTCTAAATTGAAGGCAAAGAACACCTTCTATTTAGAATCGCCTAATGCTATGCCTAAGGCTGACCAAGGCGCTTACGCTTTTTTTAATGAATAAATTCACCACTCAGTTACATGATAATACCAAGTCTAAAACGGAGGTGTTGTGAGATGAAATGGTATTATCTGTTTGTCACAGTTTTACTGATTTGTGCAGGGTGCGGAATGAACAATGCTGAAGAAAGAAAAACGAATGAAGACGATCAAGGACTTGTTCAAACAGGACAAGACAATTTAAAATCAAACGATGAAATACTTCTTGAGTCACGAAGAGAAGTTGATTTTGATCAACCTAATAATCATTTAAACCCAACTGAAGCAGAACAACTAGTTAAAAACAAATTAGGAATAAGTGATCATAAAGAAACGGTCGTTCAATATGATCATATGGAGAAAACTCACTTTGTCATTCATGTTTATAAAATTGGAGATGATGATGGGAAAAGTGAAGGCTGGTACAGTGTGGATCCAATGTCGAAGGAAGTTACTGAATTTAAAAATTAGATAAAATAAGTGCTGGAGACGCATTTTCCAGCACTTTTTGTATGGATTTTAATAATGTAAATATGGAATATATCGTCGAGTTGGGTTAGTTTATGATCGAGTTTTGAATTATATCATCGAGTTGGCTCAATATATGATCAAGTTTGGTAATATATCGATTTCTCGATAAAATCCGACAATTTTCGGACAGATTACAGATTTTCTTCAAATGAAAACACTCTATGTTAGCTGAAGTTATTTCTCTGTTTCTAACTTTAAAGTAATCGTGACGATGGTACCTTCATCTACCTTACTCTCGTATTCAATGGTACCACCCATCTCAAGAATTAATCGGTTCGTGATCATACTTCCCAAACCTGTTCCTTTGGATTTCGTCGTGTAAAAAGGCAGTCCGAGATAGTTTAATTCCTCTTTTGTCATTCCTTTTCCTTGATCTGAAATTTTTAAAGTGACGGTTGAGTTAAATGCATTAACTTTCTTGGTAATTTTAACAACCCCACCGTGCTCCATTGCTTCGATTGCGTTTTTAATAATATTAAGTAATGACTGCTTTAAATGCTGAATGTCACCTTTAACATAGGTCATTTCTTCACTATGAAATTCAATCGTGACATTCGAGTAAGAACCAAATGGTCTCATTAACTCGATAGAATCCTTCAATACTTTATCTATATTTATTTTCGACAACTCATATTGATTCGGCTTAGCAAGCTTCAAATAATCGGTAATAATTTTGTTGGTACGATCAAGTTCTTCAAGAATTAACGGTGAAAATCGTTTTAACTTTTCGTCTTTCGTATCTTGTTGAATAAATTGAATGAACCCTCTAACAGTAGTGATTGGGTTCCTAATTTCATGTGCAATGGAAGCTGCCATCTGTCCAATTGTTGTCAATTTGTCCATGTAAACCATTTCATCAAATTGTTTATTTGTTTTCATGAGTTGCTCAATAATTAGAAGAATGGCAATATAAGTGCAGTAAAATGCTAGAAAATAAACAACATAAAAATTAAAAGGCAGAAAATTAATGTTTGTATAAAGAATAAATATATAGAAGAGAAAATACGTTAAAACAACGATTGTACCTTTTAATAACTTAAGGTTTCCTTTAATAAAATAAGGTCGAAAACATACCGCGATGACGTATGGTGCAACTGTAACAATTACGCCTATATGAAGAAACTCTCCACCCAAGGAAGCCCTGACAAGTGATACAATCATGACAACAAGAGCGCCGGGTAGCCAACCTGCGTATAGCGTTACGATTAAGATTGAAATCATTCTTAGATCAAAATTCGTATCCCCCAACGTTTCGATCGGATAGGACATACATAATAGCGCACCGAAGGATCCGATTAAAGCAAAAAACATTTGTTGCTTTAAGGATAACGGGGCTTTGCGATGAAAAGGGAGAAACAAGTTCGCATTAAATGTTAATGAAAACAAAATCGTAATATTTACAATCAAGGGCTTTATTAAAGATAACAACTCGCGTCCTCCAACTAACAATTTCATTTTTTATTCATACACCAGTTTTAATAAATTTAAGACTCAGTATTCATTTCTGAATCCAGCTCCAGCGCCTAGCCCCGACGCACAGGACGTGCTAGTGCAGTCATGGCGATTGACGTCGCGCTCTTAGCCTTTCCTCCTCTGACCATATCTCGAAAGAGCCTGTTCTCTTTGTGAATTTTAAAATGATAAAGAAATTGACTAGAATCATTTAATAGTCATGTCCAATTATCAATGGACATGACTTTTTATGCAGAACAATTGATATTTAACTATTTGGTGGATGATTTCAATTAAATAATAGGCAAAAGCGCAGAGGTAACCAAACCCATGCGCTTTTTCTTCATTAATCTTCCTTTACAACAATTGTACTTGCGATTAAATCATGTAAAGATTGCTTCTTTTCGGTAAAAAAAGTAATGATGAAGCCGATCATAAGGATTCCAGATAAAAATTGCATTGACATTAATCGACCTAAAGCACGCCAAAAAGAAATACGGTTTCCATTTAAATCTGTAACTTTAATCCCAAGAATTTTTTTACCTAATGTTGCTTGCCATTTGCTACTATGCATACCTGCGTAATAGGCAATGGCACCGGCGAATCCAATTATAAAGGTTAATCCTACGAATAATACTATACGACCTAAAAATTCTGCAGCTTGTGCATCTGTTAACTCGGTCTCAGCTGTTTCCGAATATAAAAGCATTTCCATTGATTCTGAGGTTCCAAAAATTAAAAACATAAGGACAACAACCAAGACATTTAATGGGATTCCTATAAACAAACTATCAAGTAAATACGCCAAAAAACGAGTGCCAACCCCAGCAAGAGACTGTTTCTTTTCTACAACTTCTTTTTGTTCAATTATATTTGTTTCCATGCAGTACCTCCTCTTTACATTTATCACCAATATTTTACACCTTCACTATTTTACTAAATAAGTAAAGCATCGAATAGACCTTTTCTCTAATAAAGCTGAAAGATCATTTTTTCGACCGCTTTCCTATCCTATTCACCTAGACAAAGCAAATTGCATATCGTAGCAATGTAGTAGGCTTATGAGGAGGAGAGATTTTACATGGACCCTTATTATCGTCAATTTACCGGTCAATTTCCCGGGTTTCCACCATTCGGAGGTGGGCAATTTCAGCAACCAGGAGGATTTCCACCCTTTATACCAGGTGGAACACCACAAGGGCCAGGCGGTTTTGGTCAAGGCCAACCACCTATTGGACCACCACCAAGTACCATTCCACCAGAACAACAAGGCTTTGGTGCGTATGCAGTAGATCCAGGAGGAATTCGTGGTTGCTTATACAACTTCACGTTTATTCGCCTAAACAACGGAAGATCATTTTGGTATTTTCCAACATTTGTAGGACGTAATTCAATCGCTGGATATCGCTGGCGCCCACGCCAATTCCGTTGGGTTTACTTTGGAATTGACTTAGATAGCATTCGTTCGTTTAGTTGTAGGTAATAAAAAAGTGCGTGGCGCCTTGGTCAGCCTTAGGCATAGCATAAGGCGATTCTAGGGTAGAAGGTGTTCTTTGCCTTAAATTTAGAATTGACTTATGACCTCGAGGCAGTCAAAAACGCGACATCCTGTCGCATTGACTGCACTAGCACGTCCTGTGCGTCGGGGCTAGGTGCTGGAGCTGGATTTGCGAAACGCATACTGAATCTTAGAATTAAATAAATTCTGGTGTAGAACAAAAGCGGATGCGCCTTGATCAATAGGAAGATCTAGTTACAGAATTCCTCATATGCCTCAAGGCGCATGTATTTATTTCATTAATCTCCCACTTCACCAGTATTCTTGGTAAAGTCTAATGGTTGTTGAATTCGATCAAATGCACGTTCCACAGCATTTCTTGCCGTATCCGCAAAATGGATTTCAACCGTTCTTCTTTCATCAAGATAGCTGCCTTCAAAGGCAATTTCTTTTACCTTTGTTGCCCATCCTCCTGTCGTTTCAATAACCACTACGGGCTTTTTGTTCATATATGCTGCAGATAATTCACCAAGTGTTCCGTTTCCACCACATATCATAATAATTGAATCAGATGAGTGAACAAGAACTAAACTGCGATAATCAAACGTCAATCCAGTTGTAATTGGAACGTCAAGATAATCATTCGAAACATTTGTCTCATCACCTGCTAAAATGCCAATAACAAGTCCTCCTGCTTCTTTCGCACCTTTTGAAGCAGCTTCCATTACACCACTTCCACCTCCAGTTAAAAGAACAGCTCCACGTTTTGCAATTTCTGCTCCAACTTCTTCCGCGACAATTCGAACTTCCTCTGATATGTCACCTGATTGACCAATAACGGCGATGCGTTTCATAAAGGCCCTCCCAAATTAAATCACTTTCCTTTATTATACATGGAGATTCGTGCACTCTCTAAATAGAAATGAATCAATTTGCAAATAATACAGGGGAAACAAATTTTTTCATACTCGGAGGGACCATAATGACAAAAAGAAATCGAAAAACTAAATCCGGACTACAGACAGCCAAAGCAGTAACAGATCCCGAAATGTCAAAAGAGCTTTCACACAATAACAATCCAAAAGCAGAGAAAACAAAGCCTAGAACTTAATAGTTCTTGGTCTGATAAAAAGCCCGTTATTAAGTATTGTAGCGGGTTTTTCTCGCTTTAGTGATCTTTTGTCAGCTCATTAGTGGAATTACGATGACTTTACATTGTAATGAGAGGAATTTTGCGTCTAAGCTGTATTTTTTTTGTAAACTCTCTGTAACTGTAGAAAACAAAAAACAACCTTCATTTAAGAGGTTGCCTAGTTAACTTGTGTATGTGTATGTATAAAGTGATTTCTTCTTTTTGCTTGTGAGATGATTTGATTCAATTCTTTTTTATAAAAGTGCATGTGATCTAATGTAAGTGCAGAAAACATTTCATTCTTAAGCTTTTGAACTAGTACGACTTCTTCATCGGTTAGTATGGATTCATCCACTTTCATCTTTTCACTTCACCTTCTTTTGAAATGATAATCGTTTCTTAGATTCACTATGATATAGTTCGCATTGAACTAATTATTTATGTGGGTTCGTTATAATTTTGTTCCTTTATGATACCTAAACCAGCCCAGCTTGTGAAAAAAGTACACCATAGTAAATACAATTCCACTCATGACACCAAGTACAATAAAGTAGCTATATCTTCCTGCTAATTCTGGCATGTACTGAAAGTTCATCCCATATAATCCTGCGATAAAGGTTAAGGGTAAAAAAATTGATGACATGACAGTCAAGGTCATCATGACCCTATTCATACGATCAGAGCTTATCGACAAATAGCTATCTCGAATATCAGCTGTTAACTCACGGTTAGCATCAATCATTTCAACCAATTTTAGAAGATGATCATAAATGTCATGAAAATATACTTCTTTTTCTTTTAATTGATTGAGCTTTGATGAAGAAATAATTCGATACAATAAATCACGCATGGGAATAATCGTTCTTCTTAATTGATTTAAATCCGACCTTATATCAAATACTTGCTCCATAAGCTCGCTAATTGTTTGGTCTTTTGTGTTATCCTCAACTTCATTTATTAAATCCTCTAATTTATAAACAGGTGGGAAATAGGCATCCACTAGATGATCCATTAATTGATACATGACCTGCAATGGACTGGCTGCTAATGCCTCACTTTTTTTCATTTGAAGCCATAAATTGTTTAAATCTCTAATTGGCTTTTCGTGAAATGACACGATAAAATTACTGCCTAAAAATAAATCTACTTCGTCAACTTCATTGGTTTTTTGATGAATCGAGTGAAGGACTACAAAAAAATAAGAGTCATAGAAATCCATCTTTGGTCTTTGAACAAACTCAATACAATCTTCAATCGCTAAAGGATGAAAGTGAAAAAAACGACCTAACAGATTAATTTCTTCCTTTGTAGGTTCGGCAAAATCGACCCAATACCATTGGATGTCTTGTTTTTTTAAATGCTTTAAAGGAAGATCATAAACAACCTCATTTTCTGTTGTAACTGCAACTGTTCGAATCATTTTCCCACTACTTTCTATCTCTTTATCCTTTCAACTATTCCCTGATACCTACGGTGATAAACCTCGGCTTAAAAAAATACCAATTGTGACCCTTTAAATGGTAAACTAATTGTTAATTCTTCCTTTAGAAAGGACAAGATAATCGAATGGAACATTTAGTAAATTCTCGTGTAAAAAAAATTGAACTCTCTGGTATTCGCCAGTTTTTTAATAGGGTCGCACAATACGACGATGTCGTTTCTTTAACAATTGGACAGCCCGATTTTACAACTCCTGAGCATGTCAAAGGTGCTGGATCTCAAGCAATTGATGAGAATTTCACCTCTTACACACATAATGCAGGGTTTTATGAGCTCAGAGTCGCTGCAGCAAACTTTCTAAAAAGTAAATATGGGCTCACATACTCACCTGAAACTGAAGTAATCGTTACCGTGGGAGCGAGTCAAGCGATTGATTGTACGTTTCGAACCATTCTTGAAGAAGGGAGCGAGGTTCTTCTGCCTGGTCCTATTTATCCTGGCTATGAGCCGTTAATCCAATTGGTCGGTGCTACCCCAATCCATATTGATACAACAAAGAATGGATTCCGGTTAACAGCTGATTTAATTCGACCGCATTTGACTGAAAAAACAAGATGTATTGTATTACCTTATCCTTCTAACCCAACTGGCGTTTCTCTAACAAGAACAGAACTAAGAGAAATTGCTGAATTAGCGAAGGAAAAAAATCTCTTTGTGCTATCAGATGAAATATATAGTGAGCTGAATTTTAGCGGTGAGCATTGCTCAATTGCAGAGTTTGCTCCACAAAACACCATCGTTATCAATGGTTTGTCTAAATCACATAGCATGACGGGGTGGAGAGTTGGCTTACTATTCGCACCGGAAGTAATTGCAAAACACATCATAAAAGTTCATCAATACAATGTTTCATGTGCTTCATCTATTTCTCAAAAAGCGGCTTATGAAGCATTAGCAAATGGAATTGATGATGCGATTGTCATGAGGAATGAGTATGAGAAGAGAATGAATTTTGTTTATCAACGATTAACCAATATGGGCTTTGATGTCGTAAAACCAGACGGAGCATTTTATTTATTTCCGTCCATTAAACAGTTCAATCAAAGCTCTTTTGATTTTGCCTTATCTCTATTGGAGCATGCAAAGGTAGCCCTCGTTCCTGGTAGCGCATTTTCTTCCCATGGAGAAGGATATGTAAGACTTTCCTTTGCTTATTCACTTGAGCAATTAGAAGTAGCCATGGACCGGATTGAAAAATATGTTAAGAATGTTGAATAAAAAAAACAACGGCGGTGTTTATATCGTCGTTGTCTTTTTGTGGAGCTTTAGATACATGGAAATAAAACAGTGAATGTTGTACCCTTGCCAACTTCACTATGAACTTGAACTGTGCCGTTATGATTTTCGATAATATTATATGTAATCATTAATCCTAGACCTGTGCCATTTTCCTTTGTTGTAAGGAAAGGTTCACCAATGCGTTTTAACAATTCTTCTGGGATTCCTTCTCCTTCGTCCTTTACAATGATCTTAACGGAGTTTTGTTCCTTTTTGGAGGAAATTGTAACTTTACCACCCTTTGGCATCGCATCAATAGCATTTTTAACAAAGTTGATAAATACTTGTTTAATCTGGTTTTGGTCACAGTTAACAAGCAGCTCACTCTCTTCATGCTGTTGTTCAACGAGAATATTATTTAAGTTCGCTTGTGTTTCAAGAAGGGTTGCAACATCTTGGAGGAGTGAGATAATGTTCGCTGTCTTGAACATGATTTCTTGAGGCTTTGCTAACATTAACAATTCACTAAGAATCAATTCAATTCTGTTTAACTCTGAAAAGATTATTTCAAAATAGTGCCCTTTTTCTTCACGTTCTGGCTGCATTATTTGCAAGAATCCTTTAATAGCTGTTAAGGGATTACGAATTTCATGAGCAATTCCGGCGGCTAGCTGTCCAGCAACAGACAATTTTTCAGATTGGATCATTAGTTCTTCTGCTCGTTTACGATCTGAAATATTACGTAAAATAACTTGTACAGCAGGATCCCCGAAATACGTTGTCGGAATGCAAACCATTTCTGTAAAGATTCTTTTATCTTCTGAGGTAAACCAGGTTTGTTTCGTAATCTCCACTTCTGATTGACCTGATAAAACTTTCCGTAATGATTCTTTCATACGATCATGGTCTTTAGAATCCAATAATCCATAAATATTTTTCCCGAGCATGTCTGGATAGTCTAATGCTACAAAAAGTTTAATTCCTGATTCGTTCATAAATACCCATTTATCTTGGTGAATAACAGCTATTGTATCAATAGAATTTTGTATTAAACGCTGATATCTTTCTCGACTCTTTTGGAGAATTTTTTGGAATTTTTTCCTTGATGAAATATCAATAAGTGCGACAAGTTCTGCTTTTTCACCGTTATAGGTTGTCGGTGCAGATTTTACTTCAACATCAAAAGTCGATCCATCTAATCGTTTCCAAGTTTGTTCAATCATTCCTACGTGCGAACCATTTTGCATCCGCTGTATTCTGTTTTTTAAAATATCATGGTAATCCTCATTCACAAATTCATATGAATGTTTTCCAATTAATTCGTATTCTGATTCTGCTCCGATCAGTTCTTTAAACGCTGTATTTGCATAGCGAACTTTACCTGAAATCGAGATAAATACTGGGCAGGGTAAATCTTCAATCAAGTGACTTGCATCGTACTCGATCGAAGAAAATTTGAATTGCTCGATCGGCTCATTCACAAAAAAATCATCTTTCTCTCTCTGAATGTTTGGGACATCACAAGTCTTCATTTTAAGGATAACTTCTTGTTCTTCTTTATTGATTTTATTTTTGATAAAATCAACAGTTGTTTCTAGCCATATGTAAGCTCCAGATTTACTTTGAAAACGAAAGCTACAAGGATATAAATGATGCTCATTATAAAAATAACTTTCGACTAAAAATAGCTCTTCTGTATGTATGTAATCTTTAAAATACTTTCCGATTAACTCTGTATTGGTAAAACCGAGATATTCTATGGAATTAGAAGAAATATACTGGAAGCGTCCATTCGATGAAATGACGGCATACATATCGATTTCTACACTCTGTTTTTCTCCATTATCTGTTTTATGAAACATAGCTTCCCCCCCTTTTTTTACAAAACGAGTAAAGTGGCTTGTACTAATCTCGGCCTTTCATCTCCGTCTTATTAACCTAGAATTATCTTAAGAGAACAATAGTGGAAAGACAATCTTTGAGTGTGCTTTCAACTATAAATTAGTAAATCTTAAAAGTGAGTTTAATTCTAATAAAAATATGGATTCCTCTTTTACGTATTCGAGCAATTAGTTAAAAAACCTCCTTTTTTTATCCATTTTTTTCTTTAATTTTATTATTAAACCATCATACAAATAAAGGGACTTTTCCAAAGGCTAATGCATTTGGAAAAGTCCCACTCTACTACTTTAGTGTGAATGTGAAACGTTCACATTTTTACGAGCCTTGAATAAGTGTTGCGGATTACATATAAAGGCTGTTTCAAAAATGTCTTCTGACACACCATTTTCACGTAGCATCGGTATAATATTTTCAAAGATATGGGTTGGGTGCCAGTTTTTCATCATTTCCTGTACGGGTTTTGGGAGCACAAGTGGTCTTCCAAGCCAAATATTAACCGTGTCATGTGATAGCATAATTTGATGTTCATATCCCTGCTTTAGTAGATGTAGAAGTGTACTAATTCTCTCTTCATCTGTTGGCGTTCCAACCATCCCTTGAATACCAAAGCGATCAAAGGCAATAAACACACCTGTATCTAATACCTTTTTATGATAGAGAGGGTCTGTATTACCACACATATGTCCAATCACGATTTTTTTGGATCAACTCCGTATGTGATCAGCAATTCTGCTTGCTCTTTCCCCATTGTCCCTTCTTGAGTATGTGTAAGAATAACAGCGCCTGTTTCTTTTTGAGCTCTTGCTGCCGCTTTAAAGAACATGATCTCATAAGGAGTAATTCTACCTTTACTTGAAGCGACTTTGATAATTCCTGGCTTTATCCCGGTGTCTCTAATACCTTCTGTTAATTCCTTCATAAACATCTCATAAATCTCTTCTTCAGCAGTTCCTAACGCTTGACGGAATTTAAAATACGGAGGAGCACCCTCTCCTTCATAGTAATAACCGGTTGCACAGATGATTTGCAATCCTGTTCGTTCGGAGATCTCTTTTAAAATTTCAGGATTTCTTCCACATTCATTTGGAGTTGGATCAACCACGGTTTGAACACCGTAACTCATAAGTCCTAAAGCAATCGTCACACCTATTTCAATTGCTTCCTTCGAATCTAATGGACCAAGTGTTTCGTCACCTTGAAAACCTGGGTATCCAAATAAAAAGTGTTCATGAATTAGTGTTTTTCCTAACTGGTCTGTTGCAACTGGGCCAGTAACCGTTTCTACGAATGAACTCATTTGCTCACCTCCGACGCCTTTTGGCGCTCTTCTTCCTGCAATTTTCTCCAAAGAATTTTCCCGCTCATGGTTGTTGGGAAGCTTTCTCTAAATTCGATTTGTCTCGGATATTTGTACGCAGCCATTTGTTCCTTCGACCACTCAATAATCTCTTCCGCACTAGTTTTCTCGATATGTTCTCCGCTCAGGATAATGAAGGCCTTAACTGTTTCGCCTCTTCTGACGTCTGGGACACCGACAACGCATGCTTGGAGAACAGCAGGGTGCTTGTATAGCAAGCTCTCTACTTCTGTTGGCCATACTTTATAACCCGAAGCATTAATCATTCGTTTTACACGATCAACTATAAAGAAATAGCCTTCATCATCATAACGACCAATATCACCTGTTCTGAAAAATTGTTTCCCTTCTATTTCTATAAACGATTGCTGATTGTCTTCATCCCGATTGTAGTAGCCGACAAATACCTGTGGGCCATTCACGACGATTTCGCCTTCTTGGCCCAAGCCAAGTTGGTGTCCTGTGTTTGGATCAATGATTCTTGCATCAACATCAAATGAAGGAACACCTAAGCATTGTAGTTTTGGACGATCTGGCGGATTGAAATGAGTTTGTGCGATTGTTTCGGTTAACCCATAGCCCTCCACAAAGCGCAATCCTGTAAAATTGAATAGTTTTTCACCGACTGCTGCCGGAAGTGGTGCCCCGCCGCCTGAAATACTCATAAGCGTTGAAAGGTGTTCTTTTTGTAGGAGAGGATTTGCTAGAAAATCAATCAGCATTGTACTAATATTGACCCAATGAGTAATGCCAGACTCTGCAATTATTTGTCTAGCATATTCACGATCCCATCTCGTCATCATCACAATCGTTGCACCAGACAAGATTGGAATATGCATACTATGGACCATCCCAGTTACATGAAATAACGGTAGTGTTGCTAAGCAGTTTGCATCTGAGGTCGCATTATGCCAATGATAGCCCCCATATGTATTGGCTTGGACAGTGCGGTGGGTATGCATACACCCTTTAGGTAAACCAGTTGTTCCTGATGTATAGGGCATTACAGCTAGATCGTCAGCAAGACCTTCATCTGGTTTTGGAGAATAGTTTGCGCTTACTGCTTCTTTCCATAGATAGTGATTTTCTTTTGTAATAACCATTCTTGGTTGTTTTACTTCATCTGGAATTCTTTCTAGATTTGAAGATTCAAGATAATCCGAATAGGCAGCGACAACTAGTTGCTCAAGAGAAGTTGTGGTAAGGAGTGGTTCAATCTTGCTATAAAGTTCCTGACTTACTAGTGCATTTCTTATTTCACAGTCGTTTACATAAAACCGCATTTCTTCCATTGTGGTCATTGGATTAATTGGCACGACAATCGCATTTGCTCTTAAAATTGCATAATAGCCAATCACAAATTGTGGAGAGTTTTGCATATAAAGCATCACGCGTTCGCCTTTGTTAACTGCTAATTTTTCTTGTAAAAACCCAGCAAGCTGATTAACTTCTTCAAGCAGCTGAGCATACGTTAAACTTGCTCCATAATAAGTAATCGCTTTTTTACCTGGGTAACGCTTTGCGGTTACAGCTAAATTGTCAAATAAAGTGGTTTCAGGAACAGTTAACGAAGTGGAAACTCTTGTTGGCCAATGATCAAAATGTTTTGTGAGCAACTACTAACACCTCTTCTGCTTATATTTGAAAACGCTTACAGTTACCTTTCTAGAATCAGATGCTAAACCCTGCTAAAAGATGCAATATATCGTTCGCGAAAGTCCGACAAACTTCTATGGTTGTGTTGGTGGGAATAGGTTTGGAGCTTAGGCAGATGGTGTGATTCTCGTGCATATATCCTGGTTCTCGTGCAATTATCCCGGTTCTCGTGCATATATCCCAATTCTCGAGCAATCCCACTATCAAGAACATTTTAGAAAAGCAGAAAGAATGAATTCTCTCCGCTTTTCCTTACATTTGCACATCTAAATCCATTTAAATCAAGGAACAAGTACGATTTTCCCTGTTGTTTTTCTCCCTTGCAGAAGTCGGTGCACTTCTGCTGCTTGCTCCAGAGGGTAAACGCCGCCGACAGTTAGTTTAAGTTGACCTTTTTCAACATAGGTTAGTAGTTCTTGCAAGCTATTCATAAATAACTCTCTTTTTCTCATAATTCCTGGTAGGAAAAATCCAGTCACTGTTAGATTTTGACCCATAAGTGAGGAAGGATACATGCGGGCTTGCTCTCCACTTGCCACGCCATAGATGACGAGTCTCCCAAATGGTGCTAAAAACTCGACTGTTTTTCGGAATATATCCCCCCCCAACCATCTCAAGTGCAACATCTACACCTTTTCCATCTGTTGCTTCTAGGACTTGTTTTTCCCAACCTTCTAGCGTGTAATTGATACACACATCTGCTCCCATTTCACTTGCTAGAGCTAGTTTTTCATCAGAGCTTGCTGTTGCAATGACTTTTCCTGCCCCAAATAGCTTTGCGAGTTGAACAGCAATCGTTCCTACTCCGCCTGCTGCAGCATGGACGAGTACTGTTTCACCTGGTTCTATACGTCCCATTGTCTTCAAGATATGATAGGCACTTAATCCTTGTAATGGAAGAGCTACTGCTACCTCCGCTTCAATTCCTGCAGGCAATGGTATAAGCGCACGGCTGTCTGCTGCTGTGAATTCCGCGTACCCAGTGGCTCTTTTTGAACCAAGAAGGGTGACAACGCGGTCTCCTTTTTGAACATGAAGTACATCCTCACCAACTTCCTCAATCGTTCCAGCGACCTCTGCACCTGGAACATAAGGTAGTGGGGTAGGCACTACATAATTGCCTTCACGCCTAGCAGTGTCAGCATAGTTTACTCCGATCGCCTCAATCTTGATGATGACCTCGTTTTTGCCTGGAACTGGTTTTTCTAAACTCACGACCTGTAATACCTCTGGTCCGCCATACTCTTTAAATTGAATAGCTTTCATGATCAGGCACTCCTCTCAATTCCCTCCAAAGACTGGACGGCGCTTCTCTTTAAATGCACTTACACCTTCTAAATGATCTTCTGTAGAAATCATGTATGTTTGCGTAATTCGTTCTTCTTCTAACACATCCTCCAGCGAGAAGTTCTGAGATTGATTGATAATTTTTTTCATCATTCCATAGGATTTAATTGGACCTTGTGATAACTTCATTGCATAGCTCATCACTTCATCCCTTAACTGATCTACAGCGACAAGGCGATTTACGATCCCATATTTATGCGCCTCCACAGCAGTAATTGGTTCAGCGTTAAAAAACAACTCTTTCGCTCGATAAGGACCGATAATGCGAGGTAAGAAGTATAGACCACCCCCATCAGATATAAGACCTACTTGTGAAAAGCTCATTACAAATTTGCTATCTTCTGATGCGAAAATTTGGTCACATGCGAGTGCTAGATTGAACGCAGCTCCTGCAGCAAACCCATGCACTGCGGCAATAATTGGTTTTTCGAGTGTACTCATCGCTTTGATTAGCTCATTTAAACGGCCAATATGCTCATAAACTTGAGTACCATTTGCTTGCCCCATTGTTTTTACATCTCCACCAGCACTAAACGAACGTCCTGCCCCACTTAAGACAACAACGCGAACTTCTTCATCATGTTGGGCGTCTTTGACAGCTTTTGTCAAATTTAAAATCATTTCAGGACTAAACGAATTCAGGCTTTCTGGACGATTTAATACCAAAGACAATACCGGACCGTTTCTTTCAATTAGCAAATCACTCATTTTTACTACCTCCCATTATTTAATTAACCAACCACCATCGATCAATAAATCAGAACCCGTCATGTAAGATGCATCCTCAGAGGCAGCAAAAGCAATGACACTCGCAATCTCTTCTGGTCGACCGACACGGTTTAGTGCGGTGTTTCGTTCGATTGCTTTAACAAAGGATTCATTTTCTAAGCCCTTTTCGGTTAAAGGTGTTTCAACAAATCCCGGTGATACGGAGTTTACGCGAACGCCAGATGGTGCCAGCTCCAATGCTAATGCTCTTGAAAAATTAATAACGCCGGCTTTTGCTGAACTATAATGTGGAATTTGTGCACCCGCTTTGTGTCCCGATAATGAGGCAACATTTACAATCGCCCGACTTTGGGCGTCAACTCTTTCCTTCATCACTTCACCGAGTAACTTTGAAACTAAGAACACACTTTTCAAGTTCACATCTTGGACGTAGTCCCACTGTTCTAATGTTGTTTCAAATATTTGTGATTTAACTGACCCACCAGCATTGTTCACTAAAACATGCAGATCTCCATGTGTTTCTCGAACATAGCTAGCTAGATTAATCACATCTCCTTCTTTGGTCACATCCGCTGAAAACGGAAAAGCTACTTCATTTGAACAGTTTTCATTAATAGCAGCTGCTACCTTTTCTAATTTTTCTAAGGACCGACCAACCAAAATCACTTTTGCACCTTCACTTGCAAGCTTATGTGCAGTCGCTTCGCCAATTCCACTTCCTGCACCAGTGATTACCGCAATTTTACTTTGAAACCTCATCTTTTTCCCCTCCTTTATGAACAGATATATTGTTCTTCTTCTAACTGTGCATCTGCAATGGAACGATTGCGTTCGACTGTACCTTCTTGTTCAAAGGCTTGAAGGTGATTTGAGAACAACGTTAGCAATTGTTTTCTCTTTTCGCCTGAAAGAATCCCATTTACTAGCTTCTTAGCTATATATTCACACTCTAGTAGGGCATTATTGACAACTGCACTCGTTAACTGTTCACGTAAATTGCTTCTTTCATTACGAGCTAGTGCCTGATCTGTTCTCGCCACACAAGATTCTACTGCAAACAAATTCATCGCTAAATCGGATAGTTTCATGAGCGTTTCTTGTTCTTCGACTAGCTTTTCACCACATGTTTCATACGCAACACCCATACATGCAAGCAGCACATTCCGGATTGCCTGTGTTGTTGCTTTCTCTTTATCTAGTAAACTCTCGAAGTGTCGGGGCTTAAGAGTCAGATCATGTAGAGCTTTTTGGACAATTTCTTCTAAGGAAAATTCCCCTTTTAATGCTCTCCGGAAAAAGTGAGTCGGTAGCAGTAAGCGATTAATTTCATTTGTTCCTTCAAAAATTCGATTAATTCGTGAATCACGGTAAATTTGTTCCACTTTGTATTCGCTTATAAAACCTGCTCCTCCATGTAACTGAAGCGCTTCATCTGCAATTTCATCGAGTGTTTCTGAGCCATAAACCTTACAAATTGCACACTCAATTGCAAATTCCATCATCTGCCTGCCAATTAATTTGTGGTCTTCACATCCGTAAAGATCCCCTAACGCACCTTCCAAAAGTCCTGCTGTTCGATACTGAATGGACTCGGCTGCATACAGTCTTGCTGCCATCTTGGCAATTTTCTCCTTAGTTGCTGGAAAATCTGCAATTCTTCGATTAAATTGACTTCGTTCTTTCGTATACGTTAACGCAAGCTTATAAGCGAATTTAGCTCCGCCCATACAAGCAGATCCAAGATTAAAGCGGCCAAGGTTTAAGACGTTTAAGGCGATTACATGTCCTTTTCCGACTTCTCCAAGGAGATTTTCAATAGGTACAAGACAATCTTCTAAAATAACAGATCTCGTCGAAGATCCTTTAATCCCCATTTTCTTTTCTTCAGGCCCGAGTGTTAGACCAGGAAAATCCTTTTCAACGATAAACGCTGTGAACTTAACTCCATCAACTTTTGCGTAAACAATAAAGGTATCAGAAAATACAGCATTTGTTATATAAAGCTTTGTACCGTTTAATAGATAATGTGTTTCGTCAGCGTTAAGCTTTGCGTTTGTTTTCGCGGCAAGTGCATCAGATCCTGAGCCAGGTTCTGTTAAACAATACGCTCCGAGATATTCGCCACTTGCAAGCTTTGGTAAGTATTTTTCCTTTTGTTCCTTTGTTCCGAAATACGTAATCGGCAGTGTAGCAATGCACGTGTGATTAGAATGTGCAACCCCATAGCCGCTAGTTCTGCCGATAATTTCACCGACTAAGCCTTTGCTAACCTTATCAAGGCCTAAACCGCCGTACGCTTCGGGAACACTATGGGCTAAAAGACCAAGATCTCCAGCTTTTTTTAACAAATTTACGACTATATCAAAGTTCTGTTGTTCAATTTCCTCAGAAAACTGATCAACTTCCTTTTCAATGAATTGTTTCGCTGTTGCGGCAATCATTTTATGTTCATCAGTAAAATCTTCTGGAGTAAAAGTTGTGGAAGACAGTGCTTGATGCATGAAGCTACCACCTTTTACAACTGTTTGTGTTTTGCTCAAAACCTTAGACCTCCTCTAACTAACGTATTGTACAACTACTAGATCAAGACCTTCTCACCGTCAAAATAAGGCACAATCGAAAAACAATCTTTTTGACTGATAAATGATACTTCTTCACTAAAGCCGTAAGTGGTGAGCATTTGCCCTACTCTCGAAAGTGAAAGTAAGTCTTCTCCTGTTTCACGATGACCTTGATAAAAAAGCAGTGCAGCACGAGCAGAATCAGTAAGATCGAGAACTAGTTTCTTCGTAAGAGAGTCAATTAAATGACCCGCTCCGTAAAAATCCTCCAGGCAAAATTGATTAGATGACCCGGAACAAACGACGACAATTGTCTCATCTTGATGCTCGGTGGCAATTTTATTTGCAACTGCCTCACCATTAAGGAGCGTGCAAATATAAATTTTTTTTGCTTCACTCGACTTTTTTATTGCAACCGTGCCATTTGTTGTTGACAGAATCATCGTTTTTCCGTCGACTACTTCTTTTAGCGCAGTCGGATTAGGGTCAAGAAAGCCTTCAATTGTTTTCCCCTCATACTCGCCTACTAACAAAGTCTCTTCATTTGGATAATCGCCTGAAACTTTTCTCGCCTCTTCACCATTTAAAACAGGAATGACCGCTGCTGCTCCATAATGAAGAGCTGTTGTAATTGTCGAGGTTGCAAGCAATACGTCAAAAACGACGGCTACTTTATCAATTATTTTTTCTTCATCAATTTCTTCTTTTTTCATTAGCACATGAAGCTTAGTCACTTACAACACCTCATTTTTCATTTGCTACCGTGAGTGCATGTTGGATGAGTATTTCGACAAATGCACCATATCTTAAAAAACGCTGATCATTCGTTTGCCCTTTGCGAAAACGGTAATAAATTTGCTGACAGATAACTGCAAGCTTAAAATAGGCAAATGTAAGGTAAAAATGCATATCCGATACATCGCGACCACTCTTCTTCGCATAGCTTTCAATAAATTGTTTTCTTGTATAAAAACCTGGCTTTGTCGTAACTGAAGGTTTTCCAAAACCACGTCGAAACAATTCTGGATCATCACTTTCTGTCCAATAACCCATTGCAGCACCCAGGTCGGCTAGAGGATCTCCGACAGTTGTCATTTCCCAATCAAACAAACCAGAAATTTCAGTTAATTCAGGAGTGAATAAGGCATTGTTCAGCTTAAAATCATAATGAATGACCGTTGGTGCACCAGAATGTGGGATGTGTGTTTCTAGCCACTTTGTCAGTAAATCCACTTCGCCTATTTCGTCAGTTTTTGCACGGTGGTAACGCCCAATCCATCCTGTCACTTGTCGCTCCATAAATCCTTCAGGCTTGCTCAATTTTTCAAGTGCTGTACCCTGGTACGGCACATTATGAAGAGCAACAAGAGTATCGACCATTACTTCAGAAACTTGCTTACCTAGCTCTTCCGTAGCTGTAATCCCTTCTGGAAAATCAGTATCAAGAAGGACTCCATGCTTACGTTCCATAATAAAAAATGGACTTCCAACAATGTCTTCATTCTTTGAGAAAACGAGCGGCTTTGGTGCTAATGGGAATAACGGGTTCAAATCAGCCAAAATAGCATGTTCCCTCTCCATATCGTGTGCTTTAGGTGCAACAGGTCCAAGAGGAGGTCTTCTTAGAACTGCCTCCCATTCACCAACTTTGAGCTCATAAGTTAAGTTGGAAGCACCTGTGCCAAACTGGCTGATCGATAACGGCCCCCATTCAGGTAAATTTGGGAAGTGTTCGGTTAAAAAAGAATGAAGCTTTGCTTGATTGAGCTCTTCACCCTTGCGAACAGGAATTGTAAGACTCATACTAAATCCCCCTTTTTTAAAAAAATTAAACTTTACAAAAGTGGCTTTCCAGGGATTCTCGCAGTGTTTCAGGAATGGCCTCACTTTTTTGTGTCTCGAAATTAAAATAAACAATCACTGCATTTGCTGTTGCGATGATGTTTTCAGTTTTTTCATCAATAATGGAATGTTCGAGTGTAAAACTCTTTGTCCCAATCTTAGAAACTGATGTGGTCGTCCGCAATCTTTGATTAAAGTACGCTTGACCGACAAAATCACATTTCGTTGATGCGAGGATGAACTGCCAATTATTTGAGTCCATGCTATAGCCTAGCTTTTCAAAAAATTGCACCCTTGCATCCTCTAGATAAATAAAGTAACTCGTATTATTTACATGGCCCAATGCATCGGTTTCACCAAAACGCACTCTCACACTTGTTTCATACATCACGTTAGGAAGCCTCCTTATTTATGAGTAAAGGCAGGTTTTCTTTTTTCAATAAACGCTTGGACGCCTTCTTTTATATCATCTGTTTGAAACACTTCTTCAAAAAGCTCTGCCTCTAGTTCAACGCCATCATATAGGGATTTGTTTAGACCCTCATCTACTGCTTTTTTGATGCGAGAAAGAGCAGGCAAGGAATGACGACTAATTCTTACAGCAAGTTGAAGTGCTTTTTCCAAGCCTTCACCTTTTGGTACGACATAATTAACAAGGCCTATTCTCTCTGCTCTTTCTGCATCAATAGGGTCTCCTGTAAACATTAGTTCTTTTGCCTTCGCCTCACCAATTGCTCGTGGTAAGCGTTGTGTTCCACCTCCACCTGGGAACAAGCCTAGCTTAATCTCAGGCAAGCCAATTTGAATATGATCCTCAGCAATTCGGAGATCACATGTTAAAGCAAGCTCACACCCGCCGCCGAACGTAATTCCATTTAATACCGCGATCGTTGGCTTTGAACAGTCATCGATTGCATTAAAGATCTGATGGTTTTCCATAAAATTTGATTTGATTCCTTGTTGACCGATTAACTGTGGAAACTCCTTGATGTCAGCTCCAGCCATAAATGCACGATCTCCTGAACCAGTTAAAATTATTGACACAATGCTTTGGTCATGTTCAAGTTCTTCAAACACTTCCTTTAACTCTTTCACCACTTGGTGATTCATGACATTTAATGGTGGGTTATTGATTGTAACAACCGCAACCTTTTCTTTTCTCTCAACTTTTAAAAAAATTCCCATTAGCTCTTCACTCCTTTTTTTGTAAAAAATAGAAAGTATATAATTTGTTACTAAGTCCCAGTTTCTGAATCCAGCTCCAGCGCCTAGCCCCGACGCACAGGACGTGCTAGTGCAGACAATGCGACAGGACGTCGCGTTCTTGACTGCCTCGAGGTCATAAGTCAATTCTAAATTGAAGGCAAAGAACGCCTTCTATTTAGAATCGCCTTATGCTATGCCTAAGGCTGAACAAGGCGCTTACGCTTTTTTTGTATACTCATACCAACCACGGCCCGTTTTTCTACCTAAGTCACCTGCAAGGACTTTTTCCTCTACACATGCATATGGTTTGTCGGCTGGATCACCTGATTCGGCATAGCGCTGCTGCATTACATAATACCCAACATCAAGTCCTGAGAGATCCATGAGCTCGAACGGCCCAATTGGATGGTTTAATGCTTTTTTGCAAATGATGTCAATGTCCTGATAATCTGCGTAGCCGTTTTCATAAAGGTAAACCGCTTCACGTTGCAATGCTCCTAAAATTCGGTTTGCGATAAAACCAGAAATCTCTCTTTTTAATAACACAGCTGTTCGGTTCATCTTTTTACTTACCTGCATCGTTAGCTCCGCTGTTTCTTCTGATGTTTGTTCACTAACAACGACTTCAACACAATCCATGACAAGTGGTGGGAAAAAGAAGTGCATGTTGACAATCTTTTCAGGGCGATTTGTGACTTCTGCAATTAAAGAGTTGACGATCGTCGAGCTATTCGATGCTAAAATGGCATGATCAGGAGCAAGTTTATCAAGTTCTTGAAACACCGCTCTTTTCACTTCTAGCTTTTCAACGATTGCCTCAATTACAAAATCCGTATCCTTTACTGCTTTCTCTAAATCCGTAGTAAAGGTTAGGCGATGAAAAGCAGCTTCTTTTGCATCCTCAGTGAGTTTTCCCTTTGCTACCCATTTGTTCATTATTCCTTCAAGCGTTGATTTAGCTTTTTCTAATGAAGCTTCATTTACATCTTGAATTGCAGTCGTAAAGCCACCTAAAGCACTTAGCATGGCAATTTGATGCCCCATTTGCCCTGCACCGATGACACTAATTCTTTGAATCTCTTGATTTGACATATGTATTCCTCCTTTGTTTATCGCTAACTAACCAGTCAGTATGTTAGAGCTTGAAAAGAAAAGGTGAATCATTGTGCCAGACCTACAACTTTATTTCCCAAGTTACTAGGTTTAACACGTTAGATTAACACCTAACTACTTTTCTAACCCCTCTAACACAATCTTCAAAAAGATTTCTGAAACTTCTTTATCGTTCACACGACCGTTCGGATCAAACCAGAAATAACTCCAGTTCGTCATTCCTAAAATGCTAAGCGTCACAATATCCACTGGCAGGTCACTGCGAAGCTCTTCTTTTTCAATTCCATGTTCAATAAGCTGTTGAATATTTAAGCGAAATTGATCTCGTTTAGGAACAATTAATTTTAAGTTTTCTTCACTTAAATTTCGCATTTCTCTAAAAAATACCAATGCACTTTGACCTTGCTTTTCAATATCAGAAATGAGCATATAAACAATTTCGTGAAGCTTCATTTTACTGTTTTTTGAAGGATGATTAATAATGTCTTCCTGCTTATTCAACAAGTCGTCAATATATTGTAGATGGATATCGTTTAAAAGCTGTTCTTTTGTAGAAAAGTAGTAGTAAAATGTACCTTTTGTCACTTTGAGAGCATCGACGATATCTTGGATGGACGTTTCTTTGAAGCCTTTTTTGGCAAACAGTTGGATGCTCTGCTCTCTAATTCTCTCTTTCATTTGTGAATTCCTCTCAATCTATTCTTCATTCTATTATCAAATTATAGCATAAGAGTGAGGAATTATTGTTTAGGAACCACTTCTTCACGTAGTGCACGTCTTAAGATTTTCCCTACATTTGTTTTCGGTAATTCGTCTCTAAACTCAATTTGAGTTGGGATTTTGTAGGAAGATAATTGCCCGCGACAATACGTGATTATTTCTTCACCTGTTGCAGTTTTGTTTGCTTTTTTTACAACAAATGCCTTAACAGTTTCACCACGATACTGATCAGGAACACCAATTACAACTGCTTCTTGGACTGAAGGATGTTCATAAAGGACTTCTTCAATGTCACGTGGATATACATTAAATCCACTTGCGATGATCATATCTTTTTTACGATCCACAATTGATAAATATCCCTCTTCATCAACACGTGCAATATCACCTGTATACAACCAACCATCACGAAGAGTAACGGCCGTTTCTTCAGGCATATTCCAATACCCTTTCATCACCTGAGGGCCTTTGACGATAATTTCTCCAAGCTCACCTGGTTTTTGTTCAATTGTTCCTGTTGCGACATCGACAATTTTATATGCAGTTTGCGGAAATCCAAGTCCAACAGTTCCTGGTTTCCTTTCAGCGAATGCCGGGTTGCAATGTGTCGTTGGAGCCGCCTCTGATAGACCATAGCCTTCTAAAATATTTGCACCTGTTTTCCCTTCAAATTCCTTTAGTAATTCAACAGGCATTGGCGCACTTCCACTATTACATGTACGAATCGAATCTAGACCATATTCATCTGCTTTTGGATGATTCGTAAGAGCAACATACATCGTTGGAACCCCTGGAAAAATCGAAGGCTGTTCACGTTTAATTGTTTGTAAAACTTCCTCTAAATCGAATCTCGGCAACATGACCATAGCGTTTCCACATAACACAGCAAAGTTCATACATGATGTCATCCCGAAAACATGGAACAATGGAATAACAGTTAAACATCTGTCCTCTCCAAGCTTTAGATCTTCCTTGAAAAACTCATAGGACTGAACAACATTTGCTACTAAGTTACGATGCGTTAACATTGCTCCTTTTGAACGACCTGTTGTGCCACCTGTATATTGTAAAACAGCAACATCGTGTTCTGGGTCAATTAAAACAGGTGCTACATTTCCAGTTTGTTTTGCTAAGAAACTTTCAAATGTAGAGTCTGGTTCCGCCGGAGCAACACCAGTCTGCAAGCTCACCGATATCACATTTTTTAGTTTTGTTTTTGCTTGAACCGCTTTTACCCGAGGATATAAAGCATCAAAGACAACAATTGTTTCTGCACCTGAGTCGTTCAGGATGTACTCAAGTTCTCTTTCAACAAGCATAGGGTTAATTTGAGTGACAATACTTCCAGTAGTAAGTGATCCATAATAAGCGACCACATATTGAGGACAGTTCGGAAGCATAATTGCGACACGGTCACCTTTTTGAACGTTAATTTGTTGCAGGGAGGATGCAAAAGCGAAAACCATTTTTGCTACATGTTCATACGAAAAGGTTTTTCCATAAAATGAAATAGCCTCATGTGTACCATAGGTTTTAACGGTTTGTTGTAGCATCTCAGGAAGCGATATATTCGGTATTTCAAGATCATGTGAAATATGTTCTGGATACTTTGCATACCATTGACTAGTATTCTCCATTTAAATCCCCCTAATATTGTCGCCTAAACTAATTTATGTGACTAAGAATGTTAAAATTGTAGTTCTTTGAACATCCTTTAATAAGCCAGCGTTCCACCATCAACTAACAGTGTTGTAGCAGTAACAAAAGAAGCATCTTCACTTGCTAAAAAGAGAACAGCTTTTGCTACTTCTTCCGGTTTCCCGATCCTACCAAGCGCATTTGCTTGGCTAATAATGCCCCATTTTCGATCATCTTGTTTCCAGCCTTCAATGATCGCGGTGTCAATGACACCTGGTGCAATTCCGTTCACTCGAATGTTTTGTCTCCCATACTCGAGGGCCGCATTTTGAGTTAATAAGATAACGCCACTTTTTGACGCATTATAGGGTCCAACATACTTTTTACCTTTGAAACCTAACATACTTGACGTATTTACAATCACGCCGCCACCGTTTTCAATCATTTTAGGAATGGCATATTTCATTCCTAAAAACACACCTTTGAGATTAATATCAATCACTCGGTCCCATTCTTCGACGCTCAGATCTGCTAGCTTTAATTCAGAATTGCCGACTCCAGCATTATTAAACAAAATATCAAGCTTCCCATAGTGGGAAATCGTTTCATTGACTAGGTTTTCAACCTGCTGTGCATCGGATACATTTGCGTGAATATAGTGAGCCTCTCCGCCATTGTCTTTGATCAGGGAAACGGTTTCCAAGCCCTTTTCTTCTTCAACATCGGAAACGATGACTTTCGCTCCTTCTTTTGCAAAAAGAATGGAAGTCGCTCGCCCAATTCCCCCTGCACCACCTGTAATGATGCAAACTTTATCTTGCAGCTTCATGCTTATGCCTCCCGCTCGATAATCGTTGCAATCCCTTGACCGCCACCGATACAAGCAGTAATCAATGCATAACGGCCACCACTTCTTTGTAACTCATACACAGCTTTTGTCATCAAAATGGCTCCAGTAGCTCCAAGTGGATGACCATGAGCAATTGCTCCACCATTGACGTTTAACTTACTATGATCAAATTGAAGTTCACGATCACATGCGAGTACCTGTGATGCAAAGGCTTCGTTTAATTCGATAATATCAATTTCATCTAATGATAGTTTTGCCTTTTCAAGAACTTTTTTCGTTGCTGGTACAGGTCCTATTCCCATGATGTTCGGATCAACACCTGCAACTGCATACGCTTTGATCGTCGCAAGCGGCTGTAAGCCTAACTCAGTTGCCTTTTCTCTAGACATCACAACAACGGCACTTGCCGCATCATTAAGTCCTGAGCTACTTCCAGCAGTTACAGTACCATTTTCTAAAAATGCTGGATGTAATTTTTCTAACCCTTCTAGCGTTGTGTTCGGGCGAGGGTGCTCATCTGCAGCAAACAGATAAGGTTCTCCCTTTCTTTGCGGAACTGAAATCGGAAGGATTTGTTCTTCAAAACGTCCCTCTGCAACCGCTACAGCCATTCGTTTTTGACTTTCTAGAGCATACTCATCTTGTTCTGCTCTACTAATCTCGTATTTTTTAACAAGATTTTCTGCCGTGATTCCCATTGGAGGATCGCCGATTTGTTTAGGTGAAAGCTTTGACGATCGAAATTTAGGTGGTGCTGGGCTAAATGGCTTACCAGGCTTATCCATTAAATACGGGGCACGTGACATACTTTCCGTCCCGCCAGCTACATAAATATCCCCTTCACCCGCAGCGATTGCCATCGCTGCAAGATTAATGGCATTTAAACCAGATCCACATTGACGATCTATTGTTAATCCTGGAATCGAGAGTGATAACCCAGTTTGTAAGGCGGTTAATCGAGCGATGTTCCCTCCACCACTCAGCACATTTCCAAAAAAGACATCCTCAACTGAGTCAGCGTCTACTTTTGCTCGCTTTAATGCTTCCTTGATAACCTCTGCACCGTATTCATGTGCGTCTAGGCTTGATAATGATCCACCTTGGCGTGCAATGGGTGTTCGAACAGCTGATACGATGACAGCATCTCGGTTCATGATTGTTTCCTCCTAGAATAGTAATCTTATTTTTTACATTCAATTAAGATGCGTGGGAGCCACCATCAACGATGAGAATATCTCCAGTAACAAAGTTAGAAGCTCTCGCTGCTAAAAATAAAGCAACACCCTTTAAATCACTGTCACTACCAAATCGACGAAGTGGTGTGTTTTCTAAGAAGCGATCCTTTCCATGCGCGATAAGTCCTTTTGACATTTTTGTTGGAAAGAATCCTGGTGCAATTGCATTGACCCGAATATTGTGTTGTCCCCATTTAACCGCTAAATCCTTTGTAAAGTTGATCACTGCCGCTTTACTTGTGTTGTAGCCAATCGTATCCATAAAGCGTGGATCTGATCCACCAAGACCTGCTACAGACGCAATATTAATGATATTTCCACTATTTTGGGCAATCATCTTTCTTCCTACTTCTTGGCTCATAAGGAAAGTTCCTGTTACGTTCACATTCATAACCTTATTCCATGCTTCTAAAGGCATATCAACAGCTGGTGCCCCCCAAGTTGCGCCACTGTTGTTTACTAAAATATCAATTCTCCCGAATCGATTCATCGTTTCTTCTACTACCTTTCGCACGTCCTCTTGATTTGTCACGTCACATTGCAATGCAAGTGTTTCTACTCCGAGAGCTTTTAACCGTTCTGCAACTTCAACGCAAGCCTCAACTTTTCTAGAGCACAGCACAACATTTGCACCCGCTTCTGCAAAACCTTCAGCAATTTGCTCACCTAAACCACGACCGCCACCAGTAATAATGGCAGTTTGTCCTCTTAAGTCGAATAGTTCTTTTACATGCATGTTAATTCCCTCCTCTTAAACCGTTTGTAATGATACATCATGTTTTTTCAGTTCTAACCGAGCGATTTGTGCGCGATGTACTTCGTCAGGTCCATCTGCTAGTCGTAACGTTCTTGCACTTGCCCATGAAGAAGCTAATGGGAAATCGTCACTAACACCTGCAGCACCAAATGCTTGGATAGCGCGATCAATTACTTTCAGTGCCATATTTGGTGCGACTACTTTGATCATCGCAATTTCTGCTTTTGCTGCTTTGTTTCCAACTGTATCCATCATATAAGCTGCTTTTAACGTTAAAAGCCTTGCTTGTTCGATTTCAATTCGTGAATCGGCAATCCACTCTTGAATAACACCTTGATTTGATAATGGTTTTCCAAATGTACTACGTTCTTGAACACGCTTACATAAATACTCAAGCGCTCGTTCTGCAGCTCCGATTAGACGCATACAGTGATGAATTCTGCCTGGCCCTAACCGACCTTGAGCGATAGCAAATCCCTTTCCTTCTCCTAAAAGAATATTAGAAGCCCGAACGCGTACATTTTCAAACGTAATCTCTGCATGTCCGTGTGGTGCGTCATCATAGCCAAATACAGGTAGCATACGCTCAATTTTCACACCCGGAGTGTCTAATGGAACTAGAATCATAGATTGCTGCTCATAACGGGGCGCATTTGGATCAGATTTCCCCATGACGATTGAAATTTTACAACGAGGATCACCTGCTCCTGAAGACCACCATTTACGTCCATTAATTACATATTCATCACCATCTCTTACGATACTCGCAGAGATATTCGTTGCATCTGATGAAGCTACATCGGGCTCAGTCATTGAAAAACAAGAACGAATTCTGCCGTCAAGTAATGGTCTCAGCCACTCTTCCTTATGTTCTTCTTTTCCATAACGAACTAATACTTCCATATTTCCTGTATCTGGTGCTGCACAGTTAAATACTTCAGGACCAATGGCGGAACGTCCCATAATTTCACAAAGTGGAGCATACTCTAAATTGGTAAGACCTGCACCCAATTCACTTTCTGGTAAAAATAAATTCCATAGTCCCGCTTTCTTTGCCTTTTCCTTTAATTCCTCCATAATAGGCGGAATATCAGACCATCTTGTTTCTTGTTCGTTTAACTGCTGTTTGTATGTTTTTTCACTTGGGTAAACATGTTCTTCCATAAACTCTGTTAGTTCTTTCTGTAGAGCCACTACCTTTTCTGAATAAGAAAAATTCATATTCTCCACTCCCTTTTTTTGTTGTTAAATATACCGCCCACACAAACTAACCGGTTAGTATGTAAATCTACCTCTATCATATAACGTTTCGAAGGAATTATTCAACTATTTTTCAAAAAATTCTAAAAATAGTAAAAAAGATTTTTCTAAATAATTCTTGGTTCACCTGAATTTGGGCAGACCACCCATTTCTTGGTTTCGCCGATAAAACGCGTGTTTTGGCCTATATATTAAACTTCCCTGCCGATAATGCGATATCGCATAATTATTGGTCTCTAAGCACTTCATTTACGTTCTATAGCAATAAAAAAGAAGAACAAGCCTATTGTTGAGCTCGTCCTTCTTTACTAAAGCGATATTCTGTTATTCGTTTCCTTTATATTGCCCATTATTTTTTGAAGCTTTTTCTTTCTTCGCTTTATCTTTATGAACTTTGTTTGCCGCCGCACTTCCTAATTCTTGACTGAATTCAGCGTCGGTTACGCTCGAGTTAAAGCCCTTTTTGTTTTTTTGTTCTGCATCATTTTTCTTTGTACGTTTTGCCATGTTGTTTCACTCCTTAAGAATAGTCAACATTAGTTTGTGGAGGAAACTTAATTTATATGAATGCATTATTCTTCCTGATAAGCTTTGACCATATTGGTAGCATGTGTGACAGCTCCACCAGATCGAAGGAGTGCAGCGACCATAATTGCTTCTGCTAGTTCTTCTTTTGAACTTCCTTCATTTTTTGCTTTTTTCGTATGACTTTCAATACAATAGGGACATTCAGTTGTATGTGCAACTGCAACGGAAATTAATTGTTTGAGCTTAGCGGTTAGTTTACCCGCTTTGGCCGCAGCTGCAAAGAATGCTTTTGTTGTATGTAAAACCTCTGTACTCAAGTCGGTTAGTTCGTTTAGGTTGTGGAGATTGACCCGGCTGTAAAGGGCTTCATTGTTTTTGTCTTCATAGCTGTTATGCATATGAATTCGATGAGCATATGCTCCTCCAGCTTCCAGTGCCGCTGTTACCATCACTGCTTCAAAAAGCTCTTCAAGCGATGCTCCATGCTTCTTCGCTTTTTTCGTGTGAAAATCTATGCAATATGGACACTCTGTTGAATGTGAGACAGCAACCGCAATGATTTCTTTTTCTTTTCTTGTTAAGTGTCCGTCTTGAAGAATTGCTTTGCTGAATGCTACATATGAAGCATAAATCTCTGGTGCAAGGTCTGGAAATTTTTTCATCAGATAGATATTATCTTTTGGGTAGAGATTGTCAGCCAAATTAAACCCCTCGCTTTCATGTATCTACCTTATTATTCTCGTTTAGAGGTTTGGTTAAACAAAAAAAGCAGGAGAGCGTTATTGCTCTTCTGCTTCGGATTTTTCTTCTGTAGATTCTTGGTCTGTAGTGGTTGCTTTTAAATCAGTGCCATTTTTGTATTGATTTTGAAGATCTACATATGCATCGACGATTTTACTTGCGATGTTTTTTGCGTAAGGTTCTTGGTCGTTAATTGCCCAAGGTACAGCTACACTAAAAGCTATCTCTGGGTTTGTTGAAGGGTAATAGCCAACAAATGTTAGGTTATTGACTTCTCTCCCCCATTGATTTTTATTAGGTCCATAGTAGAGTGCTTGAGCTGTTCCCGTCTTTCCAGAAACATCATGGTTAAATATATTCTTTGCCGTTCCACTTGAAGTAACTAGTTTAAATCCATGTTGTACTCTCTCGATATCCTCAGGAGTGTTATTCACACGATTTAATACTTTAGATGTGTGTTCTTTAACTACTGGGCCTAAGCTACTTTCCTCAACAGGTGCATGAACACTTGTTACAACACGTGGCTCAACCCGATAGCCACCATTTGCAATAGTTGATACATATTGTGCTAGTTGTAAGGTTGTGTAGGTATCAAACTGTCCAATCGCAATATCAAGGATTTTACCACCTTGATCAGGATCATTAATGAGACCTGCTGATTCTTGAGGTAAATCAATACCAGTTTTAACACCTAATCCAAACTGGCTGTAATAATTTCTCAAGCGCCGAAAATCATCGTCACTAATATTTATTGGACCGTTTTCCACATAGTTAAAGTCCGCAATTCTCATTGCAACGAAGAACATATACACGTTTGAACTTTTTTGAAGAGCTGTATAATCGCTTACATAGCCTAAATTTTTATAGGAACCCTTTTCTGGAGTGTCTTTAAAGTTTAGCTTCCTATCATAGTATCCTTGTCCATGTGGCATCCCATTCTGATACCCTGCTAAAACAGTAGCACCCTTTACCGATGAGCCCATTTCATACTGTGTTGCAAAAGCTCCATAAGAAAAATCAAGCATTTCACCTGAGGGATCATCATAATTGATTTGCTTCCCCGCCATTGCGAGCACGTCGCCCTCATTCGGATCCATCATAACGGCAAAAGCGCGATCAGATAAAGTACTTCTGCTACGTGCAGACCGAAGCTCACCTTCAACAATTTCGTCAACTCTTTTTTGAAGCTCAACATCAAAAGAAAGCTTTAAATCATGTCCACGTTCTCCCTCATCAATGACCTTTTCAGAGATAATATTACCACTATTATCCGAGATATATTCAACTCTGGCTTTACGAGGGTTTAAATAATCTTCATATTGATACTCTAAATAACTCTTCCCAACACGATCATTTCTTGCATATCCTCTTGAAGTATAGTACTCACTACGCTCCTGAAGAATTCCTTGTTCTGGTGTTGTTACACTTCCAAATAGTGGTCGTAATGTTGCCTCATATGGGTAGACTCTGTCCCAGTCAGTGATAACATCAATACCAGGTAAAGATTCGAGATTTTCAGCTACGATTGATACTTCTTTATCGGTTAATTCTGTTGATTTTACAATCTGTGGCTCATATGAATAACCAGATGAGAATCGTGTATAAATCGCTGCGACTTCTAGTTCATATTCGTCGTTCCTAATTTTTGTTAGTTCCTTTTTAGGTACTCTTTTTATCTGGAGTTTATAGGTATCAGCTGGCTTTAAATCCTCTATTTCTTTCTCACTAAGCAGTTCCTTTGCTTCCTCCGGATTTGCCGCCAACCAATAGTCTTGTAGATCACGATCTTTTTCGAGTAGAAAATCGGTCGGAACCTTAATAAGATTCGCTAGCTTTTGGGCCGTATCTATTTTTTCTGATGCCTTTGTTGTTTTATCAACTGTATAAGTAATAGCAGGAACATCCTTGTTGTCAACTAACACCCTGCCATAACGGTCGACCATTTTCCCTCGTGGTGCAGGAAATGACGCATAATCGGATTCGGTTTTAGAAACTTCCTTTGAAAATTCTTCCCCTTGAACAATTTGGACAACACCTAAACGAACAATCAACGTTACAAACAGCATAAATACAAAGAAAAAGAACACATTAATCCGAATATGCCGGGTTTTTTTAGCTTGCGCTGCTCTTCTCTGCTTGAACCTTGCTCTGTCACCGCGTTTTCCCCTTTCACTTAACGTACATTCGACTTTTCAATTACATTTTCTGATAATATTGTAACACTTATGTAACAGATGTTATATACTTCTATGCTTAAAAACACTGTCAAGATAAAATCCAGTGAAATATTTAGAATTTAAGGATAATAGTGGAAAAATAAACAGGGAACTATTTCCCTAGAAAAGTATTTTTATAGTGAGAAAAAACCTATTCTCATAATACTTTTAAAAGAAAAAGCGAAAATGATATATTAACAGATTTGTCAATGGTAAACGATGGAGGGATTATGACAAAAAACGTGTGATACGATGAAATTGCGAAGGACGGCTATGCGATGTTAGCCAAATAATTCCTTATAGGGGGCAACTATTTATGAAAAAATCAATTCTATTATCAGTAGCAGCAGCCGCTACAATCTTTACTTTTAATGGACAATCTGCTGATGCCACGCAACTAACAAAAGAGGATCTGCAAAATAAAATTGAACAAGCTACAGGGAAAAGCTTTACTTTCTCTAATGAAGACATGAACAATATCTTAAAACAGGTTGATTCAAACCAACTTCAACAATTATTTGGTCAACATTTTGACCAAGCGAACTCACAGTTTAATGCATATAAATATGAAGAACCTAAGCAAGCAACACCAAAGCAAGAGGAAGCTACGCATGCACCAGAACAACCAAAAGCTGAAGCACCTGCTCCGGCACCAAAACCAGCCCAGCAGCCATCAACACCGCCGGCTGAAAAGCCAAGTACTGACCAAGTACAATCAAGTGTGAGTGCATTTGAGCAGAAAGTCGTTGAATTAACAAATGTTGAACGTCAGAAGCAAGGTCTTAAACCGCTTCAACTAGATACAGAATTAAGTAAAGTAGCACGTGAAAAATCGAGTGATATGCAACGTAATAATTATTTCTCACATACGAGCCCAACGTACGGTTCACCTTTTGACATGATGAAAAAGTACGGCATCGATTATCGAGCAGCTGGTGAAAATATTGCCATGGGGCAACGTTCGCCTGAGGAAGTTGTCAAAGCTTGGATGAACAGTGAAGGTCACCGCAAAAACATTATGAGCAGCGACTTCACACACATCGGTGTAGGACATGTAGCACAAGGAAACTATTGGACTCAAATGTTTATTGGTAAATAATTTGTTTATACCTGTTCCCACCGCCTAAACGCTGTGGGAACAGGCATTTTAATGCTTTGTTTTAACACAATCATGTCTCGACACTGTATGCCGTTTTCAACTATTTCATCTTGATAATGCTCAATGAAATAGTCTTTTAAAATATGATCCATTCGAAAACCACATTTCTGGTATAATCCGAGCTGTGAAAGACTCGAGTTTCCTGTACCTACAAAAACCTCAGCTATCTGCTTATTCTTACAAACATCCAAACAAAAGAAGATCAACTTTTTGGCAATTCCTTTACCTCTAAATTCTTCAGAAACTGCTAGATTGACCAGTTCCGTTTCGTTTTCATTAATTGGAACTAAAACAGCCACTCCTACTGTTCTTTCTTCGATAACCGCAACATAGCAATCCCCTTTTTGAAGATTGGAATCGACTTTTTCACGTGAAGGATCTGCTTCTAAGAGTAAAGAGTAAGGAACGGCTCCATTCCAGTCAAGTGGCTTAATCTCAAGCCCTTTTAGTTCCATAGCTTATATAGTGCTTGAGTGCCACTATTTTCTTCACCTTCGGCAGCTAGTTGATCATATAATTTCTTTGTTAGTTCTAAGCCCGGTGTTGTGAGTCCCATGTTTTCTGCTTCTTCTAATGCAATGCTCATATCTTTAATGAAATGCTTGACAAAGAATCCTGGATCAAAATTTTCTGCTAACATTCTTGGCGCAAGATTATTTAATGACCAGCTTCCCGCTGCACCAGAACTAATACTTTTTATTACATTTTCGGGATCCAATCCAGATTTAGCTGCATAAGCTACTGCTTCACAAACGCCAACCATTCCCGATGCAATCGCAATTTGATTGCACATTTTTGTATGCTGTCCTGCTCCTGCTTTTCCTTGTAGAACAATGTTTTGACCCATCACTTCAAAAATAGGTAGACAGGCATTAAACGATTCCTCATCGCCACCAACCATAATTGCTAATCGTGCCTCTTTCGCACCAACGTCTCCACCTGAAACCGGAGCATCGAGTGCAAAAATTCCTTTTTCCTTAGCAACTTTATAAATCTTTTCAGCTAAAGATGGCTTTGAAGTTGTCATATCAATTACATATGTACCAGCCTTTGCATGACCCAAGACCCCACTCTCACTCAGATACACTTCTTCAACATCCTTTGGATACCCAACCATTGTGATAATGATATTCGATGCAACTGCAAGATCCTTAATAGAACTGTAGCAACTGGCACCGAGGCCCACTAGTTCATCAGCTTTCGACTTTGTTCTTGTATATACATTCACCGTATACCCAGCTTTTAGTAAGTTTGATGCCATGCTTTTGCCCATAACACCAATCCCAATAAACCCAATCACTTTCTCCATATTCACATCTCCCATCCCCCTAAAACTTTTGTTTAAGTTTACCATATTCTTTTGTGATGAAATGAAAAAAGAGGATAAAAAAGGACTGAATATACAGGTAAATAGGAAAAGAATAAATCCTATCATAGCCTTTACTAAAATCAAAAATATCTACAGCCTGGGCAGCCAACTCATATAAATAAGCAAACAATGACCACAGAACAATATAAACTAACGTTAGAATCCCGCTCAATTTCCAATGCACATAAAAATAGAGAAAAAAGTAACCTGAAAAGCCGTACATACAATAATAAACGATATCCATCACTTCATTTTCAGGCTTATCATTCACATCATAATGACAGTTTTTGCAGTAGGCGTTTCAAAGACCTCTACCCATTCTAAATTCGCCATCATATAAGAACAAAAGAGATTATTTGCGATTGAAACTATGAAAAAGACAAACAGCGATTCAAGAATGTTCATGCCTTTAGGAATCAACACCATTAACCCTATAAAAAGCCAAGTAAAAACTACAGCGAGAATGATTGCCATTATGTAATGCCACCTTCATAGATTCTATCTTCTATTGTTTATCTATTTTATTAGATTTATGCGAAAAAGAACGATAGTTGTAGGTAGCATTAGAGGAATATGTGCACAATGATCGTCAATCTTAGTTTATTTTTCTCAAAAAAAAGAACCGGGAGTCTGCCCTCGGTTCTGTAAAAAAATGATTTAATTAAATCGACTTCACAAGTCCACCATCTACTAAAAACGTTTGTCCACTCATATAGCTATTCGCATTTGAAAGAAGAAACGTGACATAATTTGCAAATTCCTCTGGTTCTCCGTATCGACCTAGTGGAATTGATAATTTTACCTTTTCTTCCATTTCTTCTTTTGAAATACCTTGTTTATCTGCATTGACTGTATCAAGAAATGCCACTCGATCTGTTGCGATTCGTCCGGGAGCGACAGTGTTAATTAAAATACGATAAGGTGCAAACTCTGTAGCGAGAGTTTTCGTTAAGCCAACAATTCCTGTTCGAAATGTATTTGAGAGAATGAGTCCAGGTATCGGCTCTTTCACAGATGAGGAGGCGATATTGACTATTTTTCCACCTTTCCCCCTCATTAGTGGTAACACTTCACGAATGACTCGGATATAGCTTAATAAATTCAATTCAAATGCTTTTTGCCAATCTTCATCTGTCATTTGTTCAAAGCTACCCGCAGGAGGTCCCCCGGCATTATTAACCAGCAGATCAATTGTCCCAAACCGCTCAACCGTTGCATTTACTAGATCGATAATATCTTGCTTGTTTGTGATATCACAACGCTTACATTCAACGATGCCACCACCTAGCTGCATTAGTTCATCTTTCACTCTAAATAGTTTTTCTGGGTCACGACTCGTAAGCATCACGTTCGTACCTTCTTCTACAAGCTTTCGTGCAATTGCTTTGCCCAAGCCTTGACTTGATGCAATAACAAGAGCCGATTTTCCGTTTAAGCCTAATTGCATTGAGTTACATCCTCTCCCAAGTACATGATTTTGCTATTATTGTAGCATGTCAGATTCGGTTAATGTAACTAATAAGCTTAAAACAAGTTAAAGAACGTTTCAATGTTATTTTTTTTGTAAAAAAAACCACCGCACAAATGCACAGTGGGATAATACGTGTTTTTATTTAAATCTTAAATTTACTAACAAGTACTTGAAGCTCTTTACTCGCATCGTTTAATTCTTCAGCTGAATGTGCAACTGTTTCAAGTGCTCTGAGCTGTTCATCTGTAGATGCATTGACTTCCTCTGCTGCTGCAGCAGATTGCTCTGATATGGCAGAGATACTTTGGATTGATTCCATAACACTGTCTTTTTGTTGATTCATTACCTCCATATCTCTTGTCACAGTTGAAATCGACTTTGCTAAGTCTCCCATCATGCCAGCGATAATCTGGAATGCTTCACCTGTATTTTGGACCGCAACGTTTTGCTCGTCGTTCATTTCCTTCGTACGGCCCATAGCTTCAACCGCTTTTTCAGACTCTTTTTGAATACCGTGGATTGTTTCACTGATTTGACCAGTTGCTCTAGCAGACTGCTCAGCTAGTTTTCTGACTTCATCGGCAACCACAGCGAATCCTTTTCCACTTTCACCAGCACGCGCTGCTTCGATGCTTGCATTTAGAGCAAGTAAATTGGTTTGATCTGAAATTGCTGAAATGGCCGTAACAACCTCTTCTATTTTTTTAATTTTTACTGCAAGACCTGTTAATACTTGTTCTACAGATCCTAGTTCACTATTTGCTTCAGTCGATTTTAGTTGTAAGATATTTAATTTATCAAGTCCTTGATAGCTTGCATCTTCAGACCCGGTTGACAGTGATTGAATATGTGTGATCGAATCATTGACTTTGCTAATTTTTTCAGATAGTTGCCTAGTTCGATCATTCATACTTTCAACATCATTTGTTTGCTCAGTCGCTCCTCTAGCAATGTCTTCAATTGCATTGGCTACTTGCTCACTAGCTGCCATCGTTTCTTCTGAAACTGCACTTAAACTTTCTGCTGAATCGGATAATTTCACAACAGAGTGATTAACTTGCTGAATCATTTTATTCATTTCTTCAACCATCGAATTAAAGTTTTCTGCTAATAGACCAACTTCATCCTTCGATTTAACTATTGCTTGAACTGATAAATCTCCGCTGGCGACTGCTTTTGCCTTTTCACCAATGTGGATAATTGGTCGAGCAATCGATCTTGAAACAAAAATACCAACAATTATTGCGATAATTAAAGCAATACCTGAAACAACGATACTAATAAGTGTCACTGTATTCGCTGTAGCCATTAGGTCTGAATTTTTGTAAACAGCTCCAATTTTCCAATCTAACCCATCAATTGTTTCAAAATGAAGCATTCGATCTTCACCTTCATAGCTATATTCAATTAACCCATTTCTCTCTTTTAGGACAGGTTTCATGAAAGATAGTTTTGATAAGTCATTTCCATGCTCTGTTGGATGTGAAAGGGCAATTCCCTTTTGATCCATTAAAAATGAATATCCACCATAGCCTACTGTAACATCATTGACTATTTCATTAATCGCTTCAAGAGAGAGATCAAAAGCAACAACACCGACTACTTGTCCATTTTCAGTCACTGCTTTAGCTCCAGTAACCGTGTAACTTCCACTTGTTGCATCTTCGTATGGCTCCGTCCAAACAACCTCGTCTGGAGTTTGCTTCGCAAGCTCGTACCAAGGTCGAGAAGTTGGGTCAAAATCAGCAGGTAATTCAACCTCTGGTTCAATGAATAGCTGTTTATTTTCACTTCCAACATAAATCAAGCTTACTCGATCATTTGTTTCTAGAAATGTTTTAAACTCTTGGACAACGTTTGAACTGTTTTGCTCGCTTTGATCATTCAACAACCCGACAACTTGATTGTTTGCACCAAATCTGAGTAAGCTTTTCTCATAATCCTTTAAGCTGAGTTCAATGTTACCTTCTAGTTGTGTAACAATGCTTGCTCCGCTTATCTCAGCATCACCCTTCATTGCACTCTGAAGATAGAGCGATGAAAAAAGTTGAACTGAAATCATTGATAAAATAATAATTAATGCTAGGAAAAATGTGATTTTAAATTGCAGTTTTTTAAACATAATTAATTCCCCCACGAATTCTCTTTGTATACAGGTATTATCGTCAAGAAACGACAAATCTTTAGGCCATAAAAGCTTAAAAGTGCAAAAAATTCAAAAGAAGTAGAATTAGGGGTATATCTACTCGCTTTCTTTCACATACTAAAGCGATTATTTTTAGGGAGGAAACAACATGGACGTAAACCGAGTAAAGCAAATATTATCTTCTTCTGCAGACATTAATGTGTTGTACAATGGGGCTTCTGTTTGGATAGATGAACTACACGAAAGTGGAAAATTGGTTACCGTCCATTTAAGAGGTCCACTTGAAGAAAGAACGCAAGTGGCAGTTGAAGACTTAGTGGAAGTGGACTAACATTAAAAACGCAAGCGCCTTGTTAGAGGAAGAAAGGCTAAGTTCGCAACGTCCTGTCTCTTCGACCGCACTAGCACTTCCTGTGCGTCGGAGCTGGACTTGCGAAACGAAGACTTAGTATCAAATTTTATTCTTTCTGATATTACTAAAAAAGCACTATAACTTAGATAATAGGTATAGTGCTTTTTTTAAAAAATAACAGAGCTGTAAAAGATCAGCTCTATGTAAAATATTCAACTTTTGCATTAGGGAAATAGTGATCAATATAGTCTTCCAATGTATCTCGCAGTTCTTGTTCTTGATCTTTTGGATAAATGTATTTACCTATGCCATAACGGCCCCATTTATAGCGTCTTTCTTCTTCGTTTAATTCTAGTTTTGATTTGGGATAATTCTTTTCGATTACTCGTTTTGCTGGTTTTGTAAATCGATGTTGAATCATTTCAAAGGTAATATCCCTTCTCACTTCTTCGGGCAGGTAATGGTCGAGTTTTTCAAATAATTCCTTGTAACCTTCCTGCCATCCGTCATGAATGTAAATGGGTGCGACAATGAAGCCTAACGGGTACCCTGCTTTTGCAACTTTTACAGCAGCTTCAATTCGTTGATCAAGAGCTGATGTTCCTGGTTCAAAATTGCGGATTACAAAATCAGCATTGATACTAAAGCGAAATCGTGTTTTCCCATTGTGTTTAGCATCCAACAGATGATCAACGTGATGAAACTTTGTAACAAACCGAAGTCTGCCCATTTCTTTATCACCGAAAAATTCGATCGCTCTTTTTAAGGAGTGTGTCAGGTGATCAATTCCGACAATATCTGAAGTACAGGAAGCTTCAAATCTTGTTATTTGTGGGGCTCTTTCCTCCATATATTCCCCGGCTTGCCCAAGTATCTCTTCCACATTTACATAGGTACGAATGTAAGGTTTGCTTCCCATCGTGGTTTGTAAGTAACAATAATGACAATGACCCATACATCCTGTTGCTAGGGGTATTGCGTACTCAGCAGATGGTTTCGATGTATCAAATTTCAATGTTTTCCTTACACCGACAACAAGTGTTGACTTTGCGGTACGATATTGCTGGAGATGATTTTTACCGGGAATATTACGAACCTGATTGTGAGAAGTTGTTTCTCTTATTTCAAGCCCCATTTTTTCAAATTTATTTTTCAACTCAACTCCAAGAGGATATTCTAATGCTCTTGGTTCAATGTAAACGAGCTGAGGTACGAAAGGTTTTATCATAACAATCACATCCTCATTAGCACTTTGCTTTCTTAGAGTCTGCATTTGCACTAATGGTTATCCTACTTATTAATGTGTTAAAAAATAAAAAAAGCAACGACCATGTCTCAGTCGTTGCTGTTTTTATTTTTATTATGATTCTAATGATATTGTCCATAATCAAATAATTCATTATACAATCTTTCCGCCTCGTCGAAGGACGAAAATACAGCGTCATCATCAGATAAAGGGTGATAGGAGTCATGCAAAAAAAGGGCAAATTCATTTTCATTTATTGGATGCTGAACAATCTCAGCAGAAAGGATATTTGCTACAATGGCAGCGTGAGGATTTCGATAGATAACATACACAGTTTCACCAAGTTTAAAATCCACTTTTAGCACGACCTTTCTCTTGTTGATCCATTTTTATCGTGCCCAGTGTATTGTTTTTTACTATCAAGTCTTTTCTTAAATAGATACTTTATTACGACCACTTGTTTTTGATTTATATAGATTTTCATCTGCTTTTTCAAATAATGTATGAACGTCTGTCACCGTTTCAGGATAAGAAGCTACACCTATTGACACGGTTATGGATAGTTCTTTTTGCTCGATGAAAAAGATTTCTGTTTCAATGAACCTTCTAATACTTTCTGCAACAGAGCTTGCTTCACCGATTGTAGTATTTGGCAAAATTACCGTAAATTCTTCTCCTCCATACCGAGAAACTTTATCTTCTTTTCGGATGGAAGAAACGAGCAATTTACTTAGGTTATGAAGAACTTGATCTCCAAATAAGTGTCCGTAAGTGTCATTCACTTTTTTAAAATGATCAATATCGATAACAAGTAGAGATAACGGCTGGTCTGATTGTTCTAGTGCATTTGCCTTTTCCTCTGCAATGAGCTCAGCAAATTTGCGATGATTGTATAAGCCTGTTAAATGATCCTTCATTGATTGTGTTTTAAAATAGCGATATTGTCCGTTAAGCTGACTAACATACACTAAACAATAATAGATCAGACTTGCGGCAATTATATAAGCAATTAAATAATACGCTAAAAAAACCCAAGTAATTTGGAGAATACAAAAGTTAAGAATTGCAAAGACAAGGCTAATTACATTTAATAGAAACCATTTTCTGAAAAAAGACTGATTTTGTATCATCTTTGAAAGAATTCCTATTAATAGTCCTAACAGTAATAAAAAGACAAATGATTTAATCGATGTATCTGAAACTCCGAACATAAATAACCGGCCAAAAGCAATGCAAAGTGAAGAAAGTACTGAAGATAGAAATCCTGTATAAATTGCTGCAATGACAATGGGTAAGTAACGTAAATCGATAAACATTACATCTGTAATCGGAACTTGGTAGGTCATCAATATTAATCCCAAAATTCCAAGAAGTAGACCGAGGGCAATTTTTGTTTTCAGATCGGTTCGTGGTGACAGACTTTTTTCTCTAACAAACTGATTTCCTAAAAAAATGAAAGCAATAACGATTGCTATATTTGCAAACATTCCTTGAAACACATTCATAGTGAGGCATCCCTTCATAAATCCTTATTATGAAATATACAGGAATATAGTCCTATTATCTAGTGTTTTTTGTCGTAATTTGTCCTTTTATTACTGTTTTACACGTCATATGAAATAAAACGACGTCCAATCTAGCAACGTCGTTCTAATATATCCTATTTAGTTAATCGAAAAAGTCTCTTTCACAAACGATACAACTTCTTCCGTTGTGCTCATTGAGAGAATTGTTTCTTTAAAGCTTTGTGCTTCTTCTTTAGATAACCCTTTTATTTGAGTTCGAGCAGGTAAGATCGATGTTGCGCTCATGGAGAACTCATCCAGTCCTAGTCCGAGTAGGATTGGGATCGCGATAGAGTCTCCAGCCATTTCACCACACATACCAGCCCATTTACCTTCTTTATGAGCCGCTTCAATTACTAGTGTAATTAAACGTAAGATTGCAGGGTTGTATGGTTGATATAAGTATGACACACGTTCATTCATTCGATCCGCTGCCATTGTGTACTGAATTAAGTCGTTCGTTCCAATGCTAAAGAAATCAACTTCTTTTGCAAACTGATCAGCTAAAACAGCTGTTGATGGAATTTCAACCATAATTCCGATTTCAATTTTATCTGATACTTGTACACCAGCTGAAGTTAATTTTTCTTTTTCTTCGAGAAGAACGGCTTTAGCTTCTCTGAATTCTTGAAGCGTTGCAATCATTGGGAACATGATTTTTAAGTTACCGTAGGGACTTGCTTTTAATAAAGCACGTAGCTGTGTACGGAAAATCTCTTGCTCCTCAAGGCATAATCGGATCGCTCTAAAACCTAAGAATGGGTTCATTTCTTTTGGTAGGTTTAAGTAAGGTAATTCTTTGTCGCCACCAATATCTAAGGTACGAACAACGACAGGTTTTCCTTCCATGCGCTCGAGAACAGCTTTATATGACTGGAATTGTTCTTCTTCTGTTGGAAGCTGATCTCGTCCCATGTATAAAAACTCTGTTCGATAAAGTCCTACACCTTCTCCACCGTTTTCAAGCACACCCTTAACATCTTCTGGTGTTCCGATATTTGCGGCTAACTCAACATGATGACCATCTTTTGAGACAGTTGGCTCATTTACAAGCTTGGCCCATTCGGTTTTTTGAACTTCATAATTTTCCTGCTTCGCTTTGTACCTAGCAATTACCTCTTCAGAAGGATCAATGATAACATCTCCATCAATACCATCAACAATAACAGTTACTCCATTTTCAATCGAAGATGTAGCTTGTTTTGTTCCTACTACTGCAGGAATTTCCATAGAACGAGCCATGATTGCTGAGTGAGATGTACGGCCTCCGATATTGGTTGTAAAACCTTTTACATACTGACGGTTCAATTGAGCTGTATCTGAAGGAGTTAAATCTTCTGCAATGATAATAACTTCTTCTGAGATTAAACTCGGGTTAGGAATTTGCACGCCAAGTAAGTGAGCAATTACTCGTTTAGTTACATCACGGATGTCTGCCGCTCGTTCTCTCATATATTCATTGTCCATTGCTTCAAACATAGACACGAACATATCGGCTGTTTCCTTTAAAGCAAATTCAGCATTTGTCGCTTCTTGCTCAATTTTATCTTTAATGGGTTTTATTAGTTCTGGGTCACTTAACACGAGCAAGTGAGCCGCAAAAATATCTGCTTTATCTGCACCTAATTCTCGATTAGCGTGTTCCTTAATTTTTTCTAATTCTGCCTTCGATGTTTGCAGTGCGTCGTCAAGTCGAAGCTTTTCAGCTTCCTTATCTGCAACTTCTCTTTTTTCTATTTTAAGTTCTGGTTCTTCTAGTCGATATGATTTAGCAATCGCGATCCCCGCGGATGCTCCAATTCCCTTAAGGTTTTGCATTATTCGCCTAGCTCCTCATTTTTCAGTGTTTCTTCGATTGCTGTGATCGCTTCGTTTTCATCAGAACCAGATGCGCTAATTTTAATTTGAGATCCTTTAGCAATTCCAAGACTCATTACGCCCATAATTGACTTTAAGTTTACCGTTTTTCCGTTATATTCTAAGTTAACATCTGCATCAAATTTACTTGCAGCTTGTACCAATACTGTCGCTGGACGTGCATGAATACCTGAATCTGCTGTTACTTTAAACGTTTTCTCTGCCATAATTAATCAAACTCCTCTTTTTTAAATGAATTTAAACACAATACGTAATGATAACAGTCCCGCTAATCATAAGACAAGCGGAACGTATCTTCTTTAGGAAATGTATATTTTAACCAATAGAAATGATGTTCACATCTTTTGCACTAACGTTACCAAGCTTTTCAATTTTCACTTCTTGGCCTTCTTTTAAATTAGTGAAAACGATTGGTGTAATGATAGACGGAGCGTTTGCTTTCACAAAGTCAAGATTCACTTCGAGAAGCTTTTGACCCTGCTCAACAACATCGCCTTCTTTAACAAACGCTTCAAAGCCTTCACCTTTTAAGTTTACGGTATCAATACCAAAATGGATAAGAATTTCTCTTCCATTGTCAGATTCAAGGCCGATTGCATGCTTAGTTGGGAAAACATTGAGTATTTTTCCATTAACAGGAGAAACGACTGTCCCATTGCTTGGTAAAATTGCGAATCCATCACCCATCATTTTTCCTGAAAACACTTGGTCTGGAACATCTGTTATGCTTTTCAACTCACCTGTGATCGGTGAAATGAACGATTCTTCACTTACATCATTTTTTAAACCATCTGATACGACGTCTTCTACTTGTTCTTTAATTTCTTGATCGGTAGAGTGAGGCTTCGTAGCTATTGGACGTTTACCTGCCATTACATCTTGAATTTGTGTTTTCAAGTTGTCTGATTTAGGTCCAAAGATCGCTTGAATGTTATTTCCTATTTCAAGTACCCCAGAAGCACCTAATTTTTTTAGACGATCTTTATTTACTTCTTTATTGTCATTTACTGTTACGCGGAGTCGAGTTATACAAGCATCTAGATGCTTTATATTTTCTTTACCACCTAAAGCTTCTAAGATGTTAAATGGAAGATCCCCAACAACCTGTGGATTGCCATTCGTATCATCATCTGTTTCCACATCAGCATCCTCACGGCCTGGTGTTTTCAAATTGAATTTACGAATCGCAAAACGGAATCCGAAATAATAAATCACTGCAAATACTAAGCCAACTGGAATTACTAGCCACCAGTTAGTTTGTTGATTTAAAACCCCAAACAGTAAGAAGTCAATCAAGCCACCTGAGAAGGTCATCCCAATTTTTACATCTAATAAATGCATGGTCATGAAAGATAGACCAGCAAAAAAGGCATGGATACCAAATAATACAGGTGCTACAAAAAGGAATGAGAACTCAAGCGGTTCTGTAATACCTGTTAGAAAAGAAGTTAAAGCAGCTGAACCCATTAAACCAGCAACAAGCTTTTTGTTTTCCGGGCGTGCTTCATGGTAAATCGCTAATGCTGCAGCCGGTAATCCGAACATCATGAACGGGTATTTTCCTGTCATGAACGTTCCAGCAGTTAAGTTTTCTACACCATCTCTAATTTGTGCAAAGAAAATCGTTTGGTCACCGCGGACAGTATTTCCAGCCGCATCTACATAGCTTCCAAATTCAAACCAAAATGGTGAATAGAAGATATGATGTAGTCCAAACGGAATTAGAGAACGTTCAATAACTCCGAAAATAAATGCTGCCATCGTTCTGTTAGCATCTAATAAGTTTGTTGAGAATGCATTCAACCCAACTTGAATTGGCGGCCAGATAAAATACATTACAATTCCTAAAATTAATGCAGACGCTGCTGTTGCGATTGGAACAAAGCGTTTTCCTGCAAAGAAGCCTAAGTATTGTGGTAATTCAATTCTAAAGAACTTGTTGTACATTGTTGCAGCCAGGATACCTACGATTATCCCGCCAAAAACTCCAGTTTGAAGAGTAGGTATTCCTAGAACATTTCCGTAAGCGGCTCCATTAGCTTGTAAAAAGTCAGCAAGTTCATGTGCCTCAGTAGGTAGTGTTCCTACACCTTTTAATATTCCACTTATTGTGACGTTCATAATTAAATATCCAATAAGTGCCGCAATTCCTGCAACCCCATCACCATTCGCTAACCCAATGGCAACTCCAACCGCAAATAATACAGGTAAGTTTGAGAATACAATGTTACCAGCCTGCTCCATTACACTTGCAATTAAAGCAACCCATTCATTTGTTAAAAATGGTGCGATATCAGTTAAAGTAGGGTTTTGCAAAGCGTTGCCTATTGCTAATAATAGACCTGCTGCTGGTAAAAGTGCTACCGGTAACATAAGCGCTCGTCCAACTTTTTGGAGAACTCCAAATAAACTCTTGAACATGTATAAAACCTCCTTAAGAATAGTGTGTGTATACAACTAGCAAAAAAATCATTGCCTATGATTTCAACCCATAAGACCCAATTAAATGATCTTCTAACAAAATTCACATTTCATAGCCTGTAAAACGTTTACAATTTGACTATTTATTTAGGATGTATCAATCAGTTAATGAACAACAAAAAAGGCATGGTGAAACAAGACTTTAAAAACTTCTACTAGGTATACTACCCTTAAGAAAGCTTTTAAAACAACTTGTTCACTCATGCCTGATCGAATCAGTAACACGTGAAAGTTACGTTATTTGTTAGTTAATCGATATAAATGCATCGTCAAGTAAACGGCTTCTGCATCATAAACAGGTTTCTTCAATGCCTGTTGCATCACTTTTATCATTTTCCAAGCAGTATTATAGCATAGAGGATATTCATTTTTCAACAGTAATGCTAACTTCTCTGGCTCATTAACAGATTCACCTACGCGAACCCGGTCTATCGTGTATCTTAAGTGACGAATCAATCGTAGATAATTAATGCTTTCTCGATCGATCGTTACCTTCAATGAGTCCTCGACTATATTCATTAACTTATTAATTAGCTGAGAATGCTGATTAACCTCTGAAATAGGTTTATTTGTCAACGAACTATGAATATGTAAGGCAATAAATCCAATTTCACCCTCTGGAAGCGCCACATTTAATCGTTTGTTTAAGAGGTCAACAACTTCTGTTGCTACTTCATATTCACTAGGATAAAGAGATTTTGTTTCAATTAAAAAAGGGTTTTTAATATCCATTCCTTGTTGTAAACGCTTTAATGCAAATGTAATATGATCGGTTAATGCAATATGAATATGCTCGTTTAAAGGGAGCTCGACACGTTCGGATATATAATGAATCACGTCCTGAACAACTTCCACTTTATCTTCATCAATATGTCTAAGTAGCGTTTTATATTGCTCTTGCTCCTTTTCATTTGTAAGCACAAACATTTTTTCATAAGAATTTTTTTGAATAGGCATTCCTGATTGTTTACCAAACCCTATCCCTTTTCCTATTAAAACAAGTTCTCCAAATGACTGATGTTGAACAATTAACACATTGTTATTTAGTACTTTTTTTATAATAAAGGACTCCTTCACGAAATCCACAACTCCTTTGTAATCGCATCCTCTCATATCGTACATAACGAAATGCCTCTACGTCAATGACAAATGTCGAATACTGTCTAAAAAAATCAAGGTAAGTCCTAAAGACTAGAAAAGAATTGCCACCAAACGGAGACAACTCTTTCATCCTGCTGACAACCGAAAAGAAGAGTTGAAAATAGTAAAAGTGCTACTCGTTTTATCACTAATGCCGCCCCCTATTTACCGATTAGAATGCCTTCGGGGCTGCACTTTATTCTAATGCAATTGGTTATTAGTTCTATTTTTAACATTGAATCTTTGGGGAAAGTTATAGATGAGGTGATTATTAATGACAATTTCTACGACAAAATTATTTTTTATATTTTCGCTTTCCCTATCATTATTAGTTTCTATTTCCGTACAGGCAACTGAACCAATTAAGGTCATGGATATAGAGTCTGGTGAAATCATAAAGGAAAAGGCAATGACAGAAACACTTGAAAAAGAAGTGTTATCCATTATTAAATCAATCACTACCATCACGATTGAAGCAAATCCAGTACCTAAAAAAGGCTATCTTGTAAAGGTACCTTTAACAAAATCTTTCAAAGTAAAAAATAAATGGTTTGATGAAATCGTAAATGAAGTGATTATTGTGTACAGTCCTGCAACCAACGTCCCACAGAAAATCATCCTGTTCACAGATGAAAATAAACCGATGTTTTTTGATGTTAAGAATGATCTTACACAATTATTAAAAGAACTTGAGGTTACTGATCCTGCAGATGAATAGAAACCTTAGAGTTGTAGGCTGACCTTCAACGTTGGCTCGGCTCTTCATTTGCAACCGTTTTCATCTTAATTGACTAAATGATAGCCTCTTCAAATCATTTGATTGTCTATTGAAATTGACTTACCATGGACATGGGATCACCTGAGGAGGAACTGTTCATGATAAAACTTTTTGTTAGTGACTTAGACGGTACATTATTAAATCTAAAAAAAGAGGTATCACCAACTGATATACAATCTTTAAAAAAGCTCAAGGAAAGTGACGTTGATATTTGTTTAGCTACAGGGAGAATGGACATTGAGATTGCAGAAGTTCTAAAAATGATTGGCGAAACGTATCATCGAATTAGCCAAAATGGTGCATTTGTTCGGACGAAAGATCATCAGTCTCTTCATTCCTTTACATTTGAATATCAGCTTGCAAAAGAAATCTTTGAAAAAGTTCGAAATATGCCTTTTATTACACTAATTGCAGATTACGAAAAAAATTATACAGAAAAGCGTGACGAACTCATCGTACAGTTAGAATCGCGAATGTTCGCACCGATCGAAGAAAATATCGAGCTGTTAACTGCATTAGGTCAGTCCATTATCCCTTCAAAGATCTCAATTTTAGGAGAATATGAAGATCTATCAGCATTTCAAAAGCAGTTAGTCGAATGCCGTTCTGATGAAGTTGAAACATATATATCTGACGAACATTGTTTGGACGTTCTACCGAAAAATATAAGCAAAGGTAATGCCCTGATGGTGTTGATGGAACACTTAGGAATTAAGACAGATGAAATTGCTTGTATCGGAGACTCATTTAACGATATTCCGATGTTTCAATTAACACCGCATAGTTTTGCGATGGATATTGCTTTACCTCAAGTAAAAAAAGAAGCAGCCTATGTTGTAAGCTCTGTCTCTGAAGCAATAGAAAAAGTACTTGAACTAAACAAGAGTATTGTATAAATTATGACAAAAATCGAGTGATTTCATGTATAGAACAGAATGGAATGGTTAAACTAACTTTCGTAGTGAAAAAAAGAAACAGGTGGTGAAAAAAATGCCAAACAAAAACAACGACAGTAGAGCACAACAAATGCAAAATCAGCAAAATCAACAAAACCAACAACAAGATGCTGAATTTGCACAAGAAATGAATGCTCCAAAAGCAAAGAAAAATCAAGATAATCAAAAATAGTTTTACATAGTAACAAAAGCTCAGGGTTGCCTGAGCTTTTTTCAATCAACTTTTTAGTTTCACACTCTAAATATTCTTGTTATGGTATAATAATAGTGGTTAACGACCGTGGATGTTGCCGCATCCACAGCCAACAGCCGTTCCATTCAAAGTGAAATCGATTGTTAAATAAGAATTCGACTTAGTCCTTGTATAGTGAAGGACTATTTTTTTTGATTAAAAGTCAAAATCGCGATTACTAACGACGCAAACGTAAACATAATAATAAAACTTTCAAAAACTGACAGCAATGCTCCACCCCCTTTCGCTACGGGAGTATCCGATCATCACTTTTTAGAACTTACGACTGCATGTCTAGTATATCATAAAAAGCTCACAAAACGGAACGTGTGTTTGCGTTTTGGTTATATAATCCTATATAAGAACAAAAGCGCAAGCGCCTTGAACAGCCTTAGGCATAGCATAAGGCGATTCTAAATAGAAGGCGTTCTTTGCCTTCAGTTTAGAATTGACTTATGACCTCGAGGGGCTAGTCGCTTGAGCTGGATGCAGAAACGTTATCCATAGTACAAGAATTTTATAATTTCCTAAAAAATAAGAAAAGCGCAAGGCGCCCGCTTATCGGCGACAAGCATAAGACGAGCCGGCTGGAAGGTTGTTCTTTAACCTTTTGGACGGATTGGCTTATGACATCGAGCCGATGGCGCCTGGAGCTGGACTTGCGAAACGCTTACTGTGTCTTAGAATTATATAAATTCTGGTGATATAAAAAAAGAACACAATTAAGTGTTCGGCAAAACTTGCTGTTTATTTATTTTAGATACCGTATTATGAGATATCTTCACCTTTGATAGTGTTCCTTTTAGTGTTTCTTCCTTATTACAAGCTGGGTCTAAGTGAATAACCGAAAAATCATAAACTGACCTGGCAAGTAGTTCTATCGTCTTTTTCATATCTTGTTGACTTTCAATGTAATCATCTCTTAATACTTTCCGAACAATATCCTCAGAAATATCCTTAATTCTCTGGACTTGGTCTCTCTCCGCCACAAAACATTCCCCCTTTGTATAACGTATGAAGTATAAAAGAATTTAGCATGATTATATGCTCTTACTGTTATATTCTCTTTTTTTGTACGCTTCACCTTGTTTTTATTACGAAGATCTTTAGCCATATTTCGATACAATATCTGTATGAAGATACACGACTATAAATGAATTAATGCTCATACTTTGTTTATTATCTGGGGAGCCAATGAGTGTTAGTGTAATGATTGGATTGCTTATGTTAATTGGAATTGTCACGACTAATGCAATTGTGCTTGTTGACCCGAATTGGCCAGAACCGTGAGCAAAAAGGAATGGCCATACGGGAGTCACTAATTGAGGCTGGTAAAACAAGATTACGTCCAATTTTGATGACGGCATTAGCGACAATTGCAGCATTAATTCCTTTAGCATTGACCACATCATCTGGAACACTTATCTCAAAAGGTTTAGCAATCACAGTTATTGGAGGATTAACATCTTCTACATTATTAACGTTAATCATTATCCCAGTTGTTTAAAAACTCTTTTTCTTCAAGCAAGTAAAAAATGAACGGATTAAGAGTTCTTAATATAAAAAAAGATAGTTAGCCAAAAGAGGCAAACTCAGCGAATATAATCGTTGAATTTGCCTCTTTTTCTATTTTATATTTCTATACTGGCTCAATATGAACATGCACATGTGAGATATTGTGCTCACTTTTCATTCTTTCCTCCACTTGATCGGTAATGTCATGACTATCAGTGACACTTAACCCTGAGTCAACTTCAATCACGACGTCAACTAAAACAGAGCTTCCTAGATACCTCGCTTTTATATCCTTTAGTGTTTCTACACCAGGGGTTGTTTCTATGGTTTCTTGAAACTCTTTTAGTATCTTCATATCAAAGCCATCTGTTAAGGAATGGGTTGCATCTTTGAAAATATCCCATGCTGTTTTACAAATGATTAGACCAATTGTAATGGCTGTGACTGTATCAACCCATGCAAATCCAAATTGTGACGCCAGAATTCCGATAAATGCCCCTAAACTTATAAAGGCGTCTGAACGATTATCTTGGGATGCGGCAAACAATGCTTTGCTATTGGTTTTTTTTGCTAACCGTCGATTGTAAAGATGGACACCTAGCATGACAATTGCAGAGGCCAGCGCAACCCATGCAGTAATGATGTTTGGTGACTCTTCCTTCGTTTCTAGGATTGATTTGAAGCCTTCGAATAAGACCTGTACTCCAACTGTCATGATAATAAAAGAAGCGACGAGTGCTGAAATTGTCTCTGCACGTAAATGTCCATATGGATGATCATGATCTGGTGGTTTTTGAGATATTTTTAAGCCTAGTAACACCGCTACAGAAGCAACGACGTCTGTACTGTTGTTAAGCCCATCGGCTAGAAGAGCTTGAGAGGAATACATGTATCCAACTGTTAGCTTTAAGCTTGAGAGTATTAGATAAGCACCAATACTTAGCCATGCTCCACGTTCACCTTGCTTAAGATCACTGTAAATATCCACTGTACGCTCCCCTATCCCCTATGAATTCTACTCTAATGGTATGTAAATGTTTTTATATTCTATCTGTATAGGATGGTCAAAAGGTTTTTGTTTCTATACAATTTTCCTTTTTAAAAAAATTCTTTGTATGAATTCGATGATGATGACAGAAAATAACAAAAGCCACTTAAAGACATAAGTAGAGAAATGGAATTGGTCAATTGTGAAAACAACAAAACTTGAAGCAGTATTATGGAGCATTGCTTTACCTGGTTTTGGTCAACTACTTAATGGCCAGATCGTAAAGGGTATCGTTTTTATCATACTGGAATTTCTAATTAATGTATTCAGTCAGTTTAACACTTCTATTATGTATAGCTTTAATGGTGACATCCTTAATGCAATGAAAGTCCTCGATTATGAATGGCTAATGTTTTATCCATGTGTATATATGTACGCAATGTATGATGCCTATAAATTTGGTCAAGGAAAAACTCATGATTACGCATTTCTGCCTTTCGTGTTTGGAGCTTATTTTGTCACAGTTGGGTTGATGCTCTCCTCGAAAATTAAACTATTCAATGTGTTACTCGGTCCTGTTTTTTTTCCTATGTTATCGTTACTACCAGGACTAGCTGTAGGTTTTATGCTCCGAATCGTAATTATTTATTTTCAAACGAAAAAAGCATCATAGAAGAATTCCTACCTCGAAAAATATGTTTATAGTTCCTCAAATACAACCGTATTGCTCAATTCGAGATAGAAATTCGCGTTAAAGGGGTAACTCAGCCATTGAGTTACCCCTTTAGTCTTTATATTGACAATTGCTGTGACAACGTATAAAGTCCCTCAACAACTTGGTCTTTGTGTTTTAAAATTTCAATAATGTCGTGATCAATAATTTTCTGATTTTGCATACCTACTGCTCGACCACCTTTGCCATCAAATAAAAGTTCAACGGCTCTGGCTCCAAGTCTTGAAGCTAAAACACGATCCAGACCTGTTGGAGTTCCTCCTCTTTGAATGTGACCTAACACCGAGATGCGCGTTTCTAAGCTAAATTGATCTTTTAACTTACTTGCTAATTCATCCGCACTCCCGACACCTTCTGCAAGCACGATAATTGAATGCTTTTTTCCTCTTTCAATTCCCTTTTTTAAGCGAACCATCACATCACTTAAGTCATGCTTTCGTTCAGGAATCAAAATGGTTTCCGCACCACCAGCAAGACCAGACCATAGGGCAATATCTCCTGCATGACGGCCCATCACTTCTATAATAAACGTTCGATCATGAGATGTAGCTGTGTCTCGAATTTTATCAATAGCGCTCACTACTGTATTTAATGCTGTATCAAAGCCGATTGTAAAATCGGTACCAGGGATGTCATTGTCAATCGTGCCAGGAAGACCGATACAAGGAAATCCTTTTTCCGTTAACTTGCCTGCACCGCGATACGAGCCGTCTCCCCCAATGACAACAAGCCCTTCTATTCCATTGTTACGTAGATGGGTGAGCGCCTTGTTTTGTCCTTCGTCTGTTTTAAACTCTTCAGATCTTGCTGTGTAGAGGATTGTGCCACCTCGATGAATAATATCACCTACAGAACCAAGCTCTAATTTTTTCATATTTCCTTCCATTAACCCGGCATATCCTTGATAAACACCGTATACATCCATCTCATGAAAAATTCCTTTTCTCACAACCGCGCGAACTGCAGCATTCATTCCAGGTGAATCTCCACCACTTGTTAAAACAGCTATTTTTTTAATAGAAAACCCTCCTAAAATGTTCGCATTATGAGCACATTACTTGTCTATCCGTATGTAAGTGAGATTAAATTTTAAAGCAATTCACTTTCTATTTTCTCATCATATGGTAAATTTAATGCATAACCGAATGAACAACAAAGCAAACGTATAAAAAAAATTTCATTGTACACCATATTTCCCTACTTTTGGTCAAAAGAAATCGAATTCCAACAAAGCTTCAAAAAAACACACTTATACAAAGCGTGAAAATTGTAAATGTTGCGTAAATTTACAAGAGCTGTTAACATTTATATTATTATATGATTTAAAACTGCATCTCACTACCATGGTCATACAGCGCCAATAAAAAAGAAATGAGGGATATGATGAATCACTCATACAAGTCTTGTTTTCAACCGTTAAAAATAGAAAATAAAGGCTACTTATCTATTTTTATTACCAGCTGTGATGCAGGAAACAGAATGATAGAGGTTCTAAACAACTTACATTTTTCTGCAATTTCTACGAATCATTATCGGACTTATTATGAAAATAAAGCTCAGTTGAAAGAACTTCTATCCTATTTACATAGTGAACTCCTAGAATTCCACTGCTTCGAAGGGTGTCTTCATAAATGTGACATCCCCTCACTCCATGAGCTATGCTCTCTTAACACGATTTATGAACACACCTTCCATGAAGAAATTATCGATATGATTATTAACGCACCGCTCATCAGTTTTCTACAACCTATTATTGATCTAAAAAACAAAGAAGTGTATGGTTATGTATCTTTATTACACATTGAAAATCAAACTATTTTACCGAGTCAATTATTTGAAGTGGCAAAAAAAACAGATCTACATTACATACTTGATAAACGGGCTCGTACGGAAGCAATAAATGCAAGAATTAACAGAATTCCAGCAGGCATTAAAACCTTTATCAACTTCTCCCCTGCTACCATTACAAACTCTGAATTTGGCTTAAAACATACCTTGAAGTTACTAAAAAATAATAATATAGCCCCAAATGATGTAGTGATTGAAGTAGTGGATACTGAAAAAGTTACAGAACTCCTGCAACTGAGCTCTTTGTTGCAGTCTTATCGTGAATGTGGAATGATCGTAGCATTGGACGATGTTGGGCCAAAGTATGCCACAATGGATGTTCTTAGCAAACTTCAACCTAACATCATCAAAATCAACAGTAACTACATTCAGAACTGTCACATAAATCCAGAAAACCAACGTTTTTTAGAGCAATGTATTTTACTAGCAAAAGCCTTAAACATTAAAGTGATAGCTAAAGGAATAGAAGAAAAAGAGGAATATGATTATCTTCAATCAATCGGTATCCATTTAGCACAAGGTTATTTTATTGAGCAGCCAAGCAAGAGTCCTACATACTTAGAAAAACCCACTTCTATTTCACTTTATTGAAACCTGTTTTTTGGTTTTTTATGAGCCAAATTTTAACAAAAAAAAGGTAAACAGGATCACTCCCGTTTACCTTTTTTCATTGATTCTTCTAAACTAACACCAATTTAGCTTCTTTGAGTTGCTTTGTATTCTCTAAGTCATATGTCAGACAAACCGGCTTACCTGTACGAGGATCGGTGACAATTTCTGCATCAATTCGAAATACTTCATGCAAGACGTCCCTTGTCATGACTTCGTAAGGGGTTCCTTCCTTAACAATCGCTCCATCACGAACCGCAACCATGTAATCGGCAAAACGGGCAGCATGATTCAAGTCATGAATCACCATCGCAACCGTTCGTCCCTGCTCCTTATTTAGCGATTGCAGCAGCTGAAGAATTTCAAGCTGATGAGCTAAGTCCAGGTATGTTGTAGGTTCATCAAGTAATAATAAATCCGTTTCTTGTGCTAACGCCATCGCAATCCAGACTCGTTGTCTTTGTCCACCTGATAATGCATCAATTGGACGATGTTCGAATTCACTCAATCCTGTTACCTTTAGAGCCCATCTGACAATTTTCTTATCTTCTTCTGTTAATCTTCCAAATCCTCTTTGATGAGGAAATCTGCCGTAGCTTACTAGTTCAGAGACTGTTAATCCACTAGGTGCTTCAGGTGTTTGAGGCAAAACAGCCATTTTTTTTGCGATTTCTTTTGTCGTTTGAGAGTGAATAATCTTACCATCTAAATGGACAACCCCTGCTTTAGGCTGTAATATTCGTGCCAATGTTTTTAGAATCGTTGATTTCCCACATCCATTAGGGCCGATGATTGTCGTAACCTTCCCCTTTGGAATTTCTAAATTTAGACCTTTAACAATTTCTCGATCATTGTAGCCAATCGCTAAATTTTCTGTAGATAAAAAATTATTCATTTAATCACCTCTTAATTTGATTTGATTAATAGATAAATAAAGTATGGTGAACCTAAAGCTGAAACGACGATACCAACTGGGATTTCAGATGGAGATAGCAAGTTCCGCCCAATAGTGTCTGAGACTAATAGAAGCAACGCACCCATAAGTGCAGTAGTTGGAATCAGAATTTGATGCTTTGGTCCAACAATTCGTCTCGCCAAATGTGGAGCAACTAAGCCTAGAAACGCAATTCCTCCTGCAACCGAGACACATGCACCAGCAAGTGCAACCGCGAGGAAAAGAAGAATTCTCCGTTCCTTTTCGACAGCTGTTCCAAGCCCTGTTGCGACATTGTCACCCAGATTTAGAACATTCAAGAATCTCGCTTTGTAGATCGCAAGCGGCAATAGAATAATCATGATCCCTAAATAAGTAACTCCAGGAAAAAAAGCACACGCAATTGCAATCATAAACGAAGAACCAGACGTCACCCCAAGGATAGAAGGTTCTGCAAGTGGATTACGTGTCATCCCTTGCACCGAAGCTCCTAATGAAAAAAATAGACTGACAAGACTTAGTACGAAAACAAGTGAAGCAACTAAAGGACGAGATGCCTTTTTCTTATTTTCTATTTCTATATCAGGTCGCCCATTTTCAGCGACATTGATAATCATTATCATAAGTTGAATTATACGCATTCTTACTATAGAGTTCAATATAAATTTCTAAGTATATCAAAACACAAAAAAACCCGTCCATTTTGGCGAGTTTTTTAATGGTTTTCTTTTATATTGGTACTGAAATTAGGCATTTCCACCTTCCACTAACGCACCCGGTCCATCTTCAATAACGATTGGGTGATGGTAGGCAAAATAATTTCTATAGTGGTTCCCTCATTTAATTTACTTTGAATTGTTAACTTACCGTTATGACTTTCGATAATTTTAAAGCAGGTCATTAGTCCCAGACCAGTTCCCTTTTCCTTTGTTGTATAAAAAGGCTCTCCAAGTGTAGGTATACGTTCTTTCGGAATTCCGACACCCTGATCAATAATTTGGATAGAAATCTTACCTTCTTCTTTTTCCTTAACCTTAACATCAATACTTCCACCTTTAGGCATGGCTTCGATTGAATTCTTAAGAAGATTTAGAAAAACCTGCTTTAACTGGTTTCTCTCGCAGCTGACCATCGGCAAATCACTGTCAAACTCAACGAATATCTGAACATTGTTTAAAATTGACTGGGTATTAATTAAGGTTACTACATCTTTTATCAATACTTTAACATCTTGTTCGACAAAAATAGAAGCGCTTGGTTTGGCAAGAACGAGGAATTCCCCTACGATTGAATTTATCCGTTCAAGCTCTGAAAATATAATATCAAAGTATTCTTCTTTTAGATCGTTGGACTTCAATAGCTGTATAAATCCTTTGATTGAAGTTAGAGGATTACGGATTTCATGGGCAATACCTGCTGCCATTTGGCCCAACAGAGCCAGTTTTTCAGACTTTTGGAGCAGACGATCGGTTTGTGCTTTTCTAACAGTGATATCCTTTCCAATTGAAAGCACAGCTTCTTTTTCACCAAATACGATATACAAAGAAGATACTTCAAAGAAAAACATCGATCCATCCAAACGTTTTATTCTGTGTTCGATACTGTTTAACGGCCGTTTCTCTTTCTTTACCTGCTTTATGCGTTCCAGTATACGATCTTCATACTCAGGATCAATAAAATCAAATATGGATTTACCGATCATTTCTTCCTTACTGGCTGCTCCAATCATAGAAACAGTAGCTTTATTTACATAAACCATCTTATAATCCCGGTGGATAATAACCGATTCAGGCAATGAATCAATCAATTGCTTATAGCTTTCTTCGCTAGCACGTGCCTTTTTTTCATAGTATCGAGCTTTATCATATTGCCTTCCAACAAGCCAAGCAATAAGTGTAAATATAAAAAAGTCTATCGTAAAAAAAGACTCATGATTCACAATCTTTTGGTAGGTGGTAAATAAGATCGATATTAACACCAGAATTATTTGTCCCGATTTATTCATTGTATCCCTCTTAAATATCTAAATTTGCTTATATCATAGCATATAGTATTAAATATTTAATGAAAATAGAGAAAATTAGCCTATAGTGGAGAACTTCCTTCTCCACACAGATAGGTAAGGGTTTGAGGTTTTTGCACAAATACGAATTATTTGCATGTAGTGCAAAATTCCTTTGCGAAAAACCTTAATTAAGTGTGATAAAATAAGGACTTCATTAATTTTATGTTGGCACAAAAGTTGCATTAATTGTAGTTGTGCAGTAATTATTAGTCTATTTAAAAAGTTTCTACTGTAAACAAGAAAAGAGAGGAGCCTATTTTTTTTACAATATCGGAAAGCGCTTTCAAATACTTGGAAATGAAAACAATGAAATAATTGAGGTGAATTCTTTGGAAAACCAGCTTCGTCAAAAAAAGATTCAAGAATCAGAGATACCGGTACCAAAACGATCGTATAGCATGCAAGAATATTTACAGTTTTTCCTTCCTAGTTTTATTGGTATTCTTCTATTTGTCATTCCTTTTCCATTCAATGGTGAAATTACGATTTCTGTTGCAATATTAGCAAAATTAGTACAAACCAATTTCGCAAGTGTTCTTCCTGATATTGTGACAGGTATTATTGTTCTGACAGCAATAATCTCTTTAATTGTTAAGTTCTCAAAACCTACTCTTGTTGAACGGTCTCCCTTTCTAACAAAGTTATTTAATGTATCTACCGTATGGCTTATCGCAAGAGTACTAGGGATGATCTTTGCTATTATGACTTTTTTTCAGATGGGTCCAAGCTGGATCTGGTCTGAAAATACTGGTGGATTGTTACTATATGACTTAATTCCCGTATTATTTTCAGTTTTCCTCTTCGCAGGTTTACTTTTACCGCTGTTACTGGACTTTGGACTACTTGAATTATGTGGTGCCATGTTAACAAAAGTAATGAGACCACTCTTTAAATTGCCTGGTCGTTCATCCATTGACTGTTTAGCATCGTGGTTAGGTGATGGTACGATTGGCGTTCTATTAACCAATAAACAATATGAAGATGGATATTATACAAAGAGAGAAGCAGTTATTATCGGAACCACCTTTTCTGTCGTTTCGATTACTTTTACAATCGTCGTCATCTCGTACTTAAATCTTCAAAATGTCTTTGGACCATTTTATCTTACGATCGTAATAGCTGGCCTTGTAGCAGCATTTATATGTCCAAGAATTCCACCATTATCTAGAAAGCCAGACACTTACTATGAACATGCTGAAAAAAGGATAGATGAAAATTTACCAAAAAACACGACACCTTTTGCTTGGGGTATGGACCAAGCGATTCAACAAGCCAAGAAAAATAAAAGTTATGCGACTGTTTTAAAAGGAGGAATCCAAAACGTACTAGATATGTGGATGGGAGTTATTCCGATCGTCATGGCAATCGGAACCGTAGCACTAATCATTGCCGAATTCACTCCAGTCTTTAAGTACCTAGGAATGCCATTTATTCCAATTCTCACCCTCATGCAGGTGCCAGAAGCAGCAGCAGCTTCTCAAACGATGGTTGTAGGTTTTGCTGATATGTTTTTACCAGCTATTATTGGCAGTTCAATTGAAAGCGAACTAACCCGCTTTGTTATTGGCTGTGTATCTGTCACACAATTAATTTATATGTCAGAAGTAGGTGGACTGTTATTAGGTTCAAAACTTCCTGTTCATTTCTTTGAATTAGTTATCATTTTCCTACAGCGCACAATTATTACATTACCTATAATTGTTTTAATGGCTCATATTATTTTTTAACTTATTTATTATAAGGGGTTCATCAGGATCTCCCTACCTCAGGCTGCCGGAGAGTACTCGGCAGCCTATTTTTATTGAGCTCATCTATTTCTAGATCTATAGAATGAAGAACTAAAAAAATGGAAACATCAAGGTAACGGTTGAAGGAGGAAGGACTGTGGAGCAATTGCGATTGTTTTATAGCTTTCTTTTTTGTTAGATTAGGAATGATAATATAGAAAAACAGGCTTGGATTTTGCCAAGCCTGTTTACTAGTAAACATTCAAATCAATCAGACCCTGTAATACTAAAATCATCCTTTAGAGAAGCTAATAACATATCCCGCTTTACATGATCCCCTTGGTTTACTTCGAGGGAGGTTATGTGTCCACTTGCACCAACTGAAATTTCCTCTATCTTTCCTGAAGCTGTTTTGATTAAGAAAAGATTTTCCCATTCATAGACATGGCAATTTTCGCTAATGTACACCTTATCAATTATTCCATCATATGGACTCTCAATTGTATGATATCGTTGAATCACATTCTTCACCCCTTGTAAATTCTATGAAACCACTGGATTAAATTAAATCCATCCTCGGAATTGTGATGCTTCTGCCATTTTTCGAACACCGACCATATAAGCAGCTAAGCGCATATTGACGTCTCTGTCTTGTGAAACACGATAAACTTGATTAAAAGATTCAACGATAACCTTGTTAAGTTTTTCAATAACTTCTTTTTCAGGCCAATAATAACCTTGATTATTTTGCACCCACTCAAAATAAGAAACGGTAACACCACCAGCACTAGCAAGTACATCGGGTACAAGAAGTACGCCACGTTCTGTTAAAACCTTGGTTGCTTCCAAAGTTGTTGGACCATTTGCTGCTTCAACTACAATTGATGCTTTAATATTATGGGCATTTTGAGCTGTGATTTGGTTTGAGATTGCCGCAGGAACTAAGATCTCACAATCAAGTTCTAATAATTGTTCATTTGAAATCGTATGTTCAAAAAGTGTCGTAATTGTTCCAAAGCTATCTCTTCTATCAAGTAGATAGTCGATATCTAATCCAGCTGGATCATACAAAGCACCATAAGCATCAGATACCCCAATTACTTTTGCTCCTGCATCATGCATGAATTTCGCTAAAAAGCTACCAGCGTTACCAAACCCCTGAATGACGACGCGTGCACCCTTTAATTGAATTGCCTTTTTTGCAGCTGCCTCTTCAATACATATGGTTACACCAAGTGCAGTCGCTTTTTCTCTACCATGTGATCCCCCGAGTACGAGAGGCTTACCAGTAATAAATCCAGGTGAATCGAATTCACGTAACCGGCTATATTCATCCATCATCCAAGCCATGATTTGTGAATTTGTGTATACATCAGGTGCTGGGATATCTTTTGATGGTCCTACAATCTGACTAATGGCTCTAACATACCCCCGACTAAGTCGTTCCAATTCGTTTAGGGACATCTTCCTTGGATCGCAAATGATTCCCCCTTTACCTCCACCATATGGTAAATCAGCGATGCCGCATTTTAGACTCATCCACATAGAAAGTGCCTTTACTTCCTCCTCATCTACCTCAGGATGGAAGCGAATTCCACCCTTCGTCGGACCAACCGAATCATTATGCTGAGCGCGATATCCAGTAAATACTGTTGTTGACCCATCATCCATTCTGACAGGAATTCGTACCGTCATCATTCTAAGAGGTTCTTTTAATAGTTCAAATAGTTCATCCGAATACCCAAGTTTTTCTAATGCTTCTTTAATGACGATCTGAGTTGAAGTAAATAAATTTAAAGATTCTTCCTGGACATTTTTAACAACTGCACTCATGATTGGCCCCCTTGACCATTAGTTAGATAACACGCGTTGAATACGTTCGATTGCCCAATCTAGCTCCTCATTTGTGATAACGAGTGGTGGTGCAAACCGAATGACAGTATCATGGGTTTCTTTACATAAAAGACCAGTTTCTTTCAATGCTTCACAATATGGTCTCGCCTCTTCATGAAGTTCAACACCAATAAATAAACCTCTTCCACGAATATCCTTGATCATCGGGTTATTAATCTCTTTTAAACGTTCAACGAAATAGTTTCCGAGTTCCAATGAACGCTCAGCAAGTTTTTCTTCTTCAAGCACATCAAGCGAAGCGATCGAAACAGCACAAGCCATTGGATTTCCTCCAAAAGTAGAACCATGGGATCCAGGATTAAATACACCTAAAATCTCTTTGTCTGCAACAACACATGATATTGGGAATACACCGCCGCCAAGTGCTTTCCCTAATATATACATATCCGGTATGACATTTTCCCAATCACATGCAAACATTTTACCTGATCGTCCAAGTCCTGCTTGAATCTCATCTGCCACAAATAAAACATTTTGTTCTTTACATAAACGAGCTGCTTCTTTTAGATAACCAGCTGGTGGAATAACAATTCCTGCCTCACCTTGAATAGGTTCTAACAAAAATGCCGCAGTATTAGGAGTAATTGCCACGCGTAATGCCTCGATATCACCATAGGGAATTAGTTTAATTCCCGGTAACATTGGACCAAAGCCTTTCTTATATTCTGTCTCTGAAGAAAGTGATACCGCTGACATTGTTCTGCCATGAAAGTTTCCAGTACATGCGATAATCTCTGCTTGATTTTCAGCAATTCCCTTTACATTATAGCCCCAACGTCTAACCGTTTTAATTGCTGTTTCCACGGCCTCTGCCCCAGTGTTCATCGGAAGTGCCATTTCCTTTTTTGTAATCCTTGCTAATTTTTCATACCATGGACCTAATTGATCGTTATGAAATGCTCTTGACGTAAGAGTTACTCGATCTGCTTGATCTTTTAGGGCTTTGATGATCTTGGGATGTCTATGTCCTTGATTTACTGCTGAATATGCACTTAACATATCCATGTATTTGTTCCCTTCAGGATCTTCTACCCATACACCTTCTGCTTTTGAAATGACAATTGGTAGGGGATGATAATTCTTTGCACCGTACTTTTCTGTTTGCTCAATTAGACCTTCTGTCATTGTTGTCATTTATTATTCCTCCTATATATACCGTTTCTTATTTAAAGCGTTTCAGACGTTGTTTTTCCTTGCAAATGAAGTAATAAGTAGTCTGGTCCTCCGGCTTTAGAGTCTGTTCCAGACATATTAAATCCACCAAATGGTTGATACCCTACGATTGCTCCTGTGCAGCCACGGTTAAAGTAAAGATTACCAACGTGGAAATCTTCACGAGCCTTCTCTATGTTTTCACGATTATTTGTGATCACAGCTCCTGTTAACCCATATTCTGTGTTGTTTGCAATATCAATAGCATGGTTAAAATCTTTTGCTTTACAAAACGCAACAACAGGTCCAAAAATTTCTTCTTTCATTATTCGTGCATTTTCATCTACATCAGCAAAGATTGTTGGTTGGATAAACCAGCCTTTTCCGTCTTCACCTTCACCACCGAACATTAACTTTCCTTCTTCTTTTCCAATCGCAATATAGCTCATGATTTTATCAAAGGCACCTTGGTCATTTACAGGACCCATCTTAATCGATTGTTTTGAAGGATCTCCCACTGTTAACTCTCTTGTTAACTCAACAACACGATCTAACACTTGATCATAAACATCTTCTAGAATAACCGCTCTTGAGCAGGCAGAACATTTTTGTCCTGAGAAACCAAAGGCTGATGCAACGATTGATTGCGATGCTAACTCTAAATCAGCTTCTTTATCCACGACGATTGTGTCTTTTCCACCCATTTCAGCAACCACTCGTTTTAACCAAATTTGACCAGTACTTAATTTAGATGCTCTCTCATAAATTCGCAATCCAACATCACGAGACCCAGTAAAACTAATAAAACGTGTTCGTGGATGGTCGACCAAATAGTCTCCTACTTCGGCACCACTTCCAGGAATATAATTCACAACACCCGCAGGCAATCCCGCTTCTTCTAATACTTCCATAAGTTTCGCAGCAATCACAGGTGTTGTACTTGCGGGTTTAAGTAACACTGTATTTCCGGTAACTAATGCTGCAGTTGTCATACCAGCCATGATAGCAAACGCAAAGTTCCATGGAGAGATAATGACCCCAACTCCGAGTGGGATATAATTAAAACGATTGTATTCCATTGAACGACTCTCAACAGGAATACCATCTTTAAGTTTCAGCATTTGACGAGCGTAATACTCCATAAAGTCAATGGCTTCAGCCGTATCAGCATCTGCTTCATTCCAAGGTTTACCTGCTTCTTTCACTAAAATCGCAGAGAACTCGTGCTTCCGACGACGTACGATAGCAGAAGCTCTGAATAAAATATCTGCTCGCATTTCCGGCCTAGATTTTCGCCAAGTTTGAAATGTGCGATCTGCAACTTTCATCGCTTTTTCAGCAAGCTCTTGTGTAGCTTTTGAAACACGGCCAACCACTTCTTCTCTATTTGCAGGATTAACAGATATAATTGAGTCTTCAGTAAATATTCTTTCTCCACCAATAATAAGGGGATAATTCTTCCCTAATTCAGTTTCTACTTTTTGTAGTGCTGCTTCGAATTCTTTTTGATTCCTCTGATTTGAAAAATCGCAAAATGGTTCATGTTTATATGATTGGACCAAACTATTCAACCCCTTTTAAAATTGTTTACATCTATATATAAGCAAGATCCATGCCAACTATTAAATAAAGCTTTTATGGGAATCCAACCAAGATGAAGCAAGGATATTTTGCACTTATTTTATTTTAATAAGTCAAATGTGCAAAAATACATTGCACCTTTTTACTCAATATCCTACACTAGAAGTTAACTTGTTCGAATAGAGGTGCTTTTACATTGAGTAAACAGAAAAAAGCTCTAAAACATGATAACGAACCTATGTATCAAACACTATTAGATGTTATTGACGTCGGTGTACATGCCATAGATACGAGTGGAAAAACAATGATCTATAATCGGAAAATGACGGAAATTGAGGAAATGTGTGAGGCAGATGTGATTAATAAGTCTTTGCTAGAAGTCTTTATGTTTCCAGAAGAGAAAGATAGTACGCTCTTACAAGCACTTCTCCATGGTACTGTTACAAAAAATACAAAACAAACGTATTTTAATAATAAAGGACAAGAGATAACGACTATTAATGAAACATTTCCTATTTATAATGATGAAAATCAAGTAATTGGTGCGATAGAAATTGCGAAGGATATTACAAAGCTTGAACGGATTATTCGTGAAAATATCCTCCTAAAAGGAGATACCAAGTACACATTTGATAGCATAATTGGTCATAGCGAAGCTCTTTTTGAAGTGATTGAAAATAGTAAGCGAGCAACAAGAACTTCTTCATCAGTATTGATCATCGGAGAAACAGGAACTGGTAAAGAACTATTCGCTCAAAGTATCCATAACGGAAGTCAGCGTTCATCCAAACCATTTATCAGCCAAAATTGCGCAGCACTTCCAGACAATTTAATAGAAGGATTGTTATTTGGTACGAAAAAAGGTGCTTTTACTGGATCAATTGAGCGACCTGGTTTATTCGAGCAAGCACATGGTGGAACACTTTTACTTGATGAGATCAACTCGTTAAACCCTGCTTTACAAGCAAAGCTTTTACGTGCAATTCAAGAGAAAACGATTCGTAGAGTTGGAGATATCCAAGATAAAAAAATCGATGTCCGTATTATTGCTACAATTAATGAAGATCCAGTAGATGCGATTGCAAATGGAAATTTACGCAAAGACCTCTATTATCGATTGGGGGTTGTTTCGATCTTTATTCCCCCTCTTCAAGAAAGAAAAGAGGATATCCCTTTACTCGTTGACTCATTTATTGAGAAATACAATGATTTATTTGAGATGAATATAAGAGGGATTAGTACAGATGTGCTTGAATTGTTTTTTGAATATGACTGGCCTGGAAATGTGAGGGAACTTGAACACATTATTGAAGGCGCAATGAACCTATTAGATTATGAGGATACCATTACGTTTTCCCATCTACCAATTCCCTTTAGAAAAAAGACACATTTTAAAGAAACTGGATTCTCTTCAAGTCAAAATCAACTTGTTGAACAAAAAATAGACGACAACTTTCAATCATTTGAATCACATATGGAGGAAGCTGAAAAAGCATACTTAGTTAAAGCTTTGAAGCAACATGACTCAAATATTTCAAAAGCCGCCAAATCGTTAGGAATGAGCCGACAAAGTTTACAATATCGATTAAAAAAATATGGTGTGAAATAAGGGGAATATATTTTTCTTAAACCCGAGCGACAAAAAACAGCCTGCTTCCTAATTAGAAACGGCTGTTTTTTTGTAGCATCTTGTTCTTTTATATTTACATCACTTTTTCAATAACTACTTGTACTCCATTGTGAACTGCGTTTCCTGAGACTGGATCAATCACTTGTCTGCTTTAGTTACAGTACCAACACGGATATCCAACTTCAAAAAAACCTCAATTGTTACCACGATTATCATCTCCAGTTTTTCACAGTCAATCTACCTTTACGAAATGTTTACGTAAAATCCGATAAGGAAGTTGTCGTATCCAAATCATTGGAAAATCATATAGTTCCTATTATCAGGTTATAATACAAACTAAATATATAGTTAAATATATAAATTCCCCAACAAAGGAACTACTTCCTATGGTTAAAATCAGCAAAGGGCAATTATTAGCGCTTATTATTTTATATGAAATCGGCAGTACTACTTTATATGCATTAGGGATCGAAGCCAAACAAGATGCATGGCTTGCTATTTTAATAGCGATGATAGTAGGATGGGGATTACTTTGGATATATACTCAAATTCAACAAGCATACCCAGACCAACATTTAGGTAATATTTTTGTGCCTGTATGCGGAAAATGGATCGGGAGTTCTTTAGTCCTTCTTTATGCTCTTTATTTTTTTGTTGATGCTTCGTTTAATTTTTGGGAATTTGGGGATACCACAGTTCTTCTGGTTTTAGATGGAACGCCTCTATCACCGATCCTTGTTGTGACCCTGATTGTAATGATGTATGCAGTTTTTTTAGGAATCGAAGTAATAGCGAGAACAGGTGAAATCTTCATTCCTTACGTCCTCTTTTTGTTAGTTTCAATTTTTGTGTTGGTCATCCTATCGGGCCGACCGGAATTTAGTCGCTTACAACCGATAGTAGAAAATGGTATGATGCCTGTTATTCATGCAGCTATTCCTCAAATTGTAAGCTTTCCTTTTGGTGAGGTGATTGTCTTTCTTGTCTATTGGAAGTATGTAGATGTTAAAAGAGGAATATTTAAAACGTCTCTAATAGCCGTTAGTATTTCAGGCACCATTTTAATGATTGCATCAATCATGATGATCACAACACTAGGAGTGGAGTTAACCTCCTTTACCACCATTCCCCTTCGCGAATTAATAATGGCAGAGAATTTACGTATCGATGCACTAGTAGTTATATCCTTCTTTATTGGGGGTTTTTTCAAAATGACGCTCAATTTTTATGCATCCGTATTATTGATTCAATCATTATTTAGTATTCAAAATCTCAAATGGATTATCCTGCCTGCTGGGATATGTATATTAGGGTTTAGTATGACTATTTTTCCAAATATCGTGGTTCAGCGTTGGTTAGGTTTTGAAATTATGAACGTTTATATTCATCCAGTTTTACAGGTTATTATTCCTTGTCTCTTGTTGCTCATTATTTGGCTCAAACAAAAAGTAAGAGGGCGATCATTAAAAGCTCCCCTGTAAAGTTGGGGTTAGATTATTTCTCTATGTATACCATATTCATTGCCAATTAACATAAAGCTAATTTTAGGAAGTAACCACTAACGCCAAACCCTTGATACACATAGGTTTGGCGTTTGTTCGTTCTTTATCATTTATGGATAGTTTTATACAGGGTTGATGGATCAACGTTTTCGGCTACAGCTTTAATTAAAGGTGCTAACACTATATTTAGGCGACGCACCCGAGACTTTTATTTACTCTTTCCATTCGTCCCAGTAAATATTGACATACTCTGGTTGACTTGACTCATGTTCTATTTCAGCTTCATCCCTTTTTCCTTCTAATGTATGTGAGATAAATGAACAGGCACGATTTTCGTCTGTTAAAGTCTTTTCGTAAAATTCAGTAAGTGTATCTGGATCAAAAACCACAGCTCTATATGTGTTTTCCTCATTGTTTAAAAAAAGTTTCACTGCATCACCAAATTCCTCTGGTGGTCTTACTTTATAAAAGGTTTCGTGATCAGATTCTTTGTTTTTAACTTTATTTATTTTCTCCATGATTTCAGTTTTCTCCATTGTAAACCTCCTTATCTTCTATATCCTATATTTATTATTTTGTTACTTTCCATTCATTTTAAACATAAAAGCGAAATGATTTTAATTTTCATGTTCTGTACGTTAATTTATTTCAAAAAACTTTTTATAAATTCAAAATTGAATTTTATTATCATTTAAATAAAGGGATACTAACGTCGGAAAGGAGGTGTATATATTGACAAATATTATCGATGGAATGGATGAAGCAAGATTTAGATCAAGTTACACTAATAAAAACAAAGGTCAAAACAGGGAAAAAACAGGGGAAAAGAAAATGCCTGTGGTTTTAAAGAATCTAAAAAACGGGTCATAATTTGAGTTAGAGAGTGTAAACACACTCTCTGTCTTTTTTCTTCTTGATGACAGATAGGTAAGGGTTTGAAGTTATCTCCCCCTTTTTCCCCTGCTCGCAACGTACGTGTGACTTCATCGCATACGACGCTCCAACTACAACTATTTATAGCAGATCATGTAGCACTTATATCAATAGTTGACTTAAACGCAGCCTAGCGTTCACAAGCCCAATTATCTTTGTCTCTATCGTGTTTAGAAGCGTACGCAGGATGCCAAGATGGGACGCCATCAGGATAAACTTCACGTAATGCAGTGCAGTTTTTGTAAAACACATATGTTTTGCTAGAAGTTGTAGTAGAGTCACTATTTGAATCTGAAGAAGAGCTAGAATTATTGCTACTATCTACTAATTTAGTATCCAAATCGCCCTTCGTTGTTCCCTCTTCTCCGAAAGCCCATAGTCCAGTGTTTTCATGTCTAGCTTCCCTTGCGAATTTTACAAAATAATCACTATACTTTATATCAGGAGGATACGAAGAAGGTTCAGCATAGCCATTCAGTACTAAATCCGCATTAAACATTTTGGTTCGAATTTCATTTTCATCCATATCATCCGTTGGAATTTCCAACCAAACAATACGTAAGGAACGATTATATCTATCTGTATCGGATACATCTTTTTGTATCCATACCTGTTTTTCGTTTAGTTTTGAAACTGTATAATTACTAGCATTTTTTCCGTATTCCTCAACCTTAGATGTGGACTCAGGAGTATTTACACCAACCAAACGAACTTTCCTACCATCCGAAGTTTCGAATGTATCTCCGTCAATTACTCTTCCCACTGTAATAAGTTCTAATTTAAGACTTTCAGCTAGCTGTGATTGTATAACCTCTGTTTGATTATGGTTCCGTTCTGTATCTTCTTGTGTTGTCTCAATATTTTCTAATTCAGCACACCCTGTTAAGAGCATGCAAAAGAAAATGGCTGTAAACCACTTAGTTGCCTTCACTACTTTTCTCTCTCCTTCAATCCTATCTCTTTCTCTGTTCTACATCCTATCAGAAAAGTTGATTTTTGTCCGCTTCTAAGTTATAGCATATTTACTTCTCATAAAAAAATAAATGGTGCCTGTCCCCACTGCTCTTAAACGCAGGAAGACAGGCACCAAAAGTTTAGTTTATAGCCCAAGTGAGAATAGTATGATCGCCACAATTACTCCCAGTATAGGAACAACAACGGTTAAAGCACCAAAGGCCGGATAGGCATCTTTGTGTGTTTCACCAGCTATTGCTCGAATCGTCGTGACAACATAGCCACCATGTGGTAGTGAGTCCAAACCACCTGAAGATATTGAAACGACTCTGTGTAAGGCATCAGGATTTACTCCCATATCAAGATAGTGTGGCGCAAGTAATGGTAGCGCAATAGATTGACCGCCAGACGCTGAACCTGTAAGGCCCGCAATAACACAAACGGCTATAGCACCACCAATTAAAGGGCTTCCTGGAATACTTGTTACGAGGTTAACTGTATCTGAAAATGCTGGAGTTGCTTTAGCTACCCCACCAAACCCTACAACAGCTGCAGTATTAGCAATCGCAATTAGCGCTCCAATTGTCCCCGCAGAAACGGCATCCCAGAAATTGATAAAATATTTTCGATTAAGAACATAAGTTGAGATCACTCCCCCTAATAGGGCAATAATCAATGCAGATTGTGCCAGGGAATCGTGAAATATAAATGATAGAACTAATACGACTAATAGCGGAACTAAACTCAAGAAAGGGTTAGGTAATTCTTTTCGATTATTTTCCGGATCATTTTCTCGCGCTATAAAGTGTTCTCCCTTATTAACCGCTTTCATAATCATTCGCTTTAACCACCAGTAGCCAAAAACCATCATGAATACCGCAACAAGTATACTAACTTCCCAAGCAGCGTATGGAGATGTACCTAAATACTGAATTGGAATCCAGTTCTGAATTTCAGGTGATCCAGCCGATGTCATTGTGAATGTAGTCGAACCAAACCCAAGAGCTGCTGGAATAAATCTTCTTGGCAGGTTTGCTTCTTTAAATAAGCTGATTGCCATTGGATAAACCGAGAAAGCTACTACGAACAAGCTAACTCCACCGTAAGTTAACACAGCACAAGCAATAACAATTGCTAAGGCGGCATTTTTGATTCCAATTTTACCAGTAATCCACTTAGATACACTATCGGCTGATCCACTATCTTCCATTAGCTTACCGAATATTGCGCCAATTAAAAACATTAAATACCACGAAGCAATAAATCCCGAAAAGCCTTCCATATAATTCGTAAGAAAGTTCGCCTCTCCTTCAGCTGCTAACTGAGGGAATAAAGGTAAACCGTTTAATACAGCAACAAACATTGCCGATAAAGGTGCGACAATTAGAAGATTCATCCCTCGCATCGTAAGGATAATAAGAAGCGCCAAACCTCCAATTAGACCAATCATGCTAATCATTTCTTTCCCCTCCCTATTGTGATAAAACAGACGACATTTGTTACGATAGTCGTCTGTTTTTACACGAACTAACTCATATCTCTATCTTCGATCACTAACAGAATCTCTTAAGATAAGCTCGCCTTTTAAGGATTGAATAGTAGGTGTTTCGTGGCCACTATTAATAGAGTTCAGTAAAATACTGACTGCTGCCTCAACCATTTCTTTTATAGGTTGTTTCCAAGTCGTTAACGAATAGCTAGACCAACTAGACATCTTAACATCATCGAAACCTACGATTGAGAGATCTTCAGGAATTTTAAACCCTAATTTTCGAACAGCATCTACTACCCCGAATGCAGATATATCGTTTCCGCAAAAGATGCCATCTATGTTTTTATGCTCGAGCAGTAACTTCTGAGCTGCTTTAAATCCACCTTCATAGCTGTATTCACCATTTACAACCGGAAAGCTAGTAATACCTGCTGCTAAAAGAGCTTTTTCAAACCCCTTTTTTCGATCAATAGTTGTTGATGTATTCGGTGGACCTGATATAAAGGCTAAATTTTTATGTCCTTTTTCAACCAACATCGTCCCTATATCATATCCAGCAGAATAATTATCACAGAATACAGCACTGTATTGAGTGTCCTTTATATACCGGTTAAAAAGCACAACCGATTTTCCATTTCGCGCAAATCGATCAGCAGCTGTAGATGATAACGAAGCATCGGTGATGATAACACCTTCAACGTTATATTCGATCAATTGGCTTATTTCTTTTTCTTGAATCTGCTCGTTCTCCGAGTTAATAAAAAGTAAGTAATAGCCTTTATTCGCTAACTGAGTATAAAATCGATCAAGAACCTCAGGATAAAACGGATTCTGAACATTCCGCATAACAATCCCAATGATCTTCGTTTTATTTGTAATTAAACCTCGAGCAATTGCATTAGGCTGATACCCTAATTCTTTAGCTGCTTCCAGGATACTTTTTCGTTTCTTCTCTGATACATTTGCACCTGTTCCAAACACTCTAGATACGGTAGGCTGTGATACACCTGCCATCTTAGCAACATCCAGTGCTGTAACCTTTTTCTTATCCACGATACATTCCTCCTACCTTACGTAAGCAAAAGAAAATTATATCATATTATTGATCCTTTTTACCGTAACGTCTCACGCGTAAAGATGCCTGTTCCTTGTGACCCATGAACCCTTCTAGTTCACAAAGGCGTTCTGCATACTCACCAATCATGACACTAGCTTCAGGTGTACATCTTTGATACGTACAGTTTTTAAGGAATTTCCCTACCCATAATCCACCTGTGTATCTTGCAGCCTTCTTCGTTGGAAGAGTATGATTTGTACCGATTACCTTGTCCCCATAGGCAACATTTGTTTCAGGTCCTAAGAACAGAGCACCGAAATTCGTCATATTTTCAAGGAAATAATCAGGGTCTTTCGTAAGAATTTCAACATGTTCATAAGCTAGTTTATTTGCTTCGATTACCGCTTCCTCCTCATCGGCAACGATAATGATTGAACCGTTATCTTCCCAAGCAACGCGCGCAATATCAGCAGTTGGTAACGTTTCTAGTTGGCGTTCAATTTCCTTAATTGTTTCATGTGCTAGTGCTTCTGAAGTCGTAATAAGTGCACCTGGAGATGTTGGTCCATGTTCTGCTTGTCCAAGAATATCAGTCGCAACCATTTCAGCATCCGAAGTTTCGTCAGCAATTACTAGCGTTTCTGTTGGTCCTGCAAATAGGTCAATCCCCACTCTTCCGAATAGTTGGCGCTTCGCCTCAGCCACAAACGCATTCCCTGGACCTACAAGCATGTCAACGGGTTCAATCGTTTCAGTTCCAACTGCCATAGCCGTCATTGCTTGAACGCCACCTAAAAGGTAGATCTCATCTGCACCTGCAAGATACATAGCTGTTACAGAGGCTGCTGGGATTTCTCCATTAATTGGAGGTGTGCATGCAATTACACGTTTTACTCCAGCTACTTTCGCGGTCAGTATACTCATATGTGAGGATGCAACCATTGGATAGCGCCCACCCGGAATATAGCAGCCTACACTATTCACTGGAATGTTTTTATGTCCTAAGAAAACTCCAGGTAATGTTTCTACCTCAATATCACGAATCGATTCTCTTTGAAGAGTCGCGAAATTTCGCACTTGCTGTTGAGCAAATTTTATATCTTCAATCGTTTTTTCTGGAACTGAGCTTACTATTTCTTGGATTTCTTCTTCAGTTAACCGAAATTTTTCTGGTGACCACTTATCGAACTTTTCGGAAAGCACTCGTACTGCTTCATCGCCCTTTTCTTCAATATCCTTAATAATTTGGCTTACTGTTTGCTGAATCTTTGAATCATTTTCCTGAATTTCCATTTCACTTTTGCCTTTTTTCAAAAATGTAGCCATAGTCGTTCACTCCTAGTTTTTATAGTTTGGTTTTGAATACGTATTCAAAAATAGGTAAAAAAACTATATTGCGGTCCAGCCGCCATCAACCTTAATCGTCTCGCCTGTTACAAAATTGGCTAGATTAGAAGAAAGATATAAAACAGCACCTGTTACATCTTGCGGGCTTGCTAATCTACCCAGTGGTATGCGCTGATATACATCCTTTTCAAATGCTTTATCTTCAAACATTTTCTCGGTAAAATCTGTTTTTATAAAGGTAGGTGCTACTGCATTAACATTTATATTGTAAGGTGCCCACTCAATGGCAAGTGCTTTCGTTTGCTGGACGATTCCCCCTTTACTCGAACAATAGGCTGCTCTGTTCAAGTAGCCAACAAAAGCCATCTGTGAAGCGATATTAATAATCTTTCCTGCTTTATTATGAATCATATATTTAGCAGCACGTTGTGAAGCAAAAAAAGCACCTTTTAAATTCGTATCAAGTACTTTATCCCAATCTTCTTCGGTAACCTCCAGTGCGGGTTTTGCAATATTCAATCCTGCATTGTTCACGAGAATATCAATTGTCCCCAAGTGCTCGGCAGCCGTATCAATCATTTCGAAAACTTCTTTTGTTTTAGAGATATCCGCCGCAACATACTTGCATGTTGGTTGATATCTCCTGAGTTCATGAGTTGCTTGCTCAAGGGAGTCTATATCTCTACCAGTAATGATTACTTGTGCACCGTGTTCAGCAAAAGATAAAGCAATATCCTTCCCTATTCCTTTACTTCCACCAGTAACAATGACTTTTTTATTTTCAAGGTCTGGAAAGTACTTCACCTGTGAACCTCTTTTCCTTAAAATCTATCAATTCTCAAGTTCTAAATCTTGCTTTAAATAGTGAATGAGCTCTTGTTCTCTTTTATGATTCATTTTTTTAGAAAAAGTAGCATCCCAAGAATAGAATCCCGCTCCCGTTTTGTCTCCTAGCCTTCCGTCTTTTACGAGTTGCTCTAAAATAGGAAGAGACTTGTCAGCGTTACAAAGATCCTCAAACAAATAATTAGAGATTGCACTGAACACGTCAAGACCACCCATGTCGGCTGATGCAAGTGGACCCGTTACTGGAAGTCTTCGTCCAATTCCATATGTTACAGCTGCATCAATGTCTTCTTTTGATGCAATTCCTTCTTCTAAAATAAATTGTGCTTCTCGAAAAAGGGCATATTGCAGACGGTTACCAACAAAACCTAGCGATTCTTTTTTTACTTCTATCGGTTTTTTCCTCATTTGAATCATTAAATCCATTGAACGCTTGACTGTCGAATCATTCGTTTTTTCCCCACGCACCACTTCTACAAGATGCACAAGATGAGCAGGATTCCAAAAGTGGGTAACAACTGTTCGTTCTGGGAAACTCGTTTCTTCAGCAATCTCTGAAGGACTTAGTCCAGATGTGTTGCTTGCTAATATAACATCTTTTTCACATAAACCATCTAGCCTTTTAAATAAATCTCTTTTTAAGTTAAGGTCTTCTGGGACAGCTTCAATAATAAATGTTGTTTCGTTAACTGCTTCTTCAAGTGAAGTTGTAACTGATATTCTTTCGGTAATCGTTTCAACTTCTGCTTCTGAAACAATTCCATTCTTCACGAGTACCTTTAATTTTCCATCGATATTTGACAACCCGCGGTCAATGTCAGCGTCATTAATTCCTTGCATTTTGACGTTTATACCTGCCCAAGCAGCGCATAAGGTAATTGAATACCCCATCGTTCCACAACCTATTACCGCTAATTTCTCCAACATATCACCCCTCTTTTGAATACGTATTCATAGTATATCGAGTAATCTTATTTTTGTAAACGCTTTTATTTTAAATTTTGAATTTATTATAAAAATAGAACAAACAAAATGCCTGTTCCCCACTTCGCTAAAGCGGTGGAAAACAGGCGCCTAATTGTGATCATTTAATTACTTGCAATTCCTTTGGATACTTTGTTAATGTTTCATAACCTTCTTTTGTAATAACGACATCGTCTTCAATTCGAACTCCACCGATAGTTGGGACGTAGATTCCTGGTTCGATTGTATAGACCATTCCTTCTTTTAGCAGTCCATTATTTGTGTGACTCATAGAAGGAAATTCGTGGACGTTAATGCCAAGTCCATGTCCTAGTCTGTGTGGGAAAAATTCACCATAGCCCGCATCCGTAATAATCTTTCTTGCGGTTAAATCCAGGTCACCAATTCTAATTCCAGGTTTACTTGCTTCTAAAGCTGCTAGTTCGGCCTGCAGGACAGTTTCATACATTTCACGTTGTTTGTCAGAGCATGATTGATAAGCGAACGTTCTGGTAATATCTGAGCAATATCCATCAAGGACGACACCTAAATCGAACAGGACAAAATCACCAGAACTCAATTCAGTTAAACCTGGATTACCGTGTGGTTGACCTGATTTAGTGCCGAATAAAACCATTGTCGAGAAAGACATTTCACGGATCCCTTTTTTCTTCAGCTCATACTCAATTGTCGCAAGGACTTCCATTTCCGAAACACCTTGTTTTAATGCTTCCACTCCAATTTGAACACCGAGGTCGGCAAGCTCTGCTGCTTGTTTTAAAATGGCAATTTCCCTGTCATCTTTAATCAGTCGCAATTCGTTCATTTTTTCTTGAAGCGATACTAGCTCAATTTCTTTTGATAAATCTAGCAAACTTTCAGCCCGACTATAAGATAAAGTATCTTTTTCAATTGCCACTTTTTCTAGCTTACCTATTTGTCTTTTTACTAAGGCGTTCGCGATAAGCTCCTATGGATTTTCGTGATCACCATAGCCCAAAATATCGGAGTGCCAGCCCGCTTCTTTTGCTTGAGAAACTTCCATACTAGGGACTACAAATAGCGGTTCTTTGTCTTGAAATATAAACAAACCCATTAACCGTTCGTGCGGATCTGTATAAAAATTGGTTAAGTAAAATACGTTTTCAGTTGAATTTATAAATGCCATATTAATATTTTGATCTTTAAGCCAGCTTGTTACCTGTTCTAAACGTTTTTCCATTTTCGTCACGTCCTTCGTTGCTGTTTCTTTAATGATAGCAAGCGAAGACGATAAGCACAAATCCTTTACACACGATCGTTAATCGACTTGAAAAGACCTGCCTTCGATAACAAATCCATCCTCAGCTAAACTTCTCCTTGAAAACAACTCTCTTTAACCGAATTCGATTGTAGCGCTGAATAAAAATAAACAGCCTTACTGATTTTGCTAGAAAACAACCGTATGAAACAAAAAGATGGATAAACAACCACGCGTAAAAATTCAACGCAATTGTGAGAGATGGGCTAAGCTCAATCATCTGCCTTTCCTTCCTGTGTAGCATGAATCGTGATGTCTCGGCCTTTCCATACGACTCTGTTTTGGAAAAATGTTCTGTGCAATGATTTTACAAAAACATATAAAAAGAAGACTAAATGTACTGGAAAAATTAGCGTATCAAGAAATCTAAAGGTCCCAATTCTTCTCAAATCTAGATACAGCAAAAGAGCTGCAACTAAATATAGCGCGCAATAAATCCACCATTCCTGCGTGAGTAAAGTTCCTACTTTCGAGATGAATGAGAACAATGCGATCATCCAAATACCAATTAAAAGAAGGAAAGATCGGTGTGTCAAGTTTGCACCAGATGCAAAGCTCTTGCTCCACCCGTCAACTAACGATTGAAAGCCGTCTGGGTACATTCGCATCGATACAGCGCCTTTACCACTCATGCACCGTACTAGCTCACCTTGCTCTGAGACATGTTGTGCAAAAGCCATGTTTTCAACCACTTCCTGCTTGATTCTTTCATGTCCACCCCAGGCTTCGTAGTCACGTTTTTTACAGAGTAAAACCTGCCCAAAGCCACCATTTGACTTCATTTGTGATGAAAAAACTTGAAAGGCACCAATCGAAGCAAACACAACTAAATGAAATAAAGCCGATAGCGATTCATACCAATGTTCGATTTTATGAAAGGGGTGTATCGAAAGAATTCCACGCTCATATTGGCGATCAAATGCATCAACAAGCCGGACTAAGCCATTTTTTTCTAACGTCACATCTGCATCTAGAAAAAGAAGCAGCTCTCCCTTAGCCTGCTGAGCCCCTGTCCAACAAGCCCAAGACTTTCCGAGCCATTCTTTTGGAAGTGTAGGAGTATCAATGATCGTGGCGCCATACTTGATCGCAATTTCCCTAGTTAAGTCTGTAGAGTCATCATTTACAACTAAGATTTCTTTTATTTTTTCATTTTGGCGGAGAATTGAAGGTAATAATTGCTCCAAATTCTTCTCTTCATTTCTTGCCGGGATGATTATCGATACCTCTTGTAATCGATCGATTAATTCTCGATGTGGGTACTTATTTAAAGTTGGAATATACCAGACTAAGCCGATTCCCACTAACAATCCGACCATAATTACATACATTTTCTTAACCCCTTTATCAATAAAGTTATCTAGCGTGTTTTCCGCATCCTGTCGATAAAAATACCCATTCATTTCACTTTTTTTACCATTCTAGATCGTTTCAATAATTATCGCGTTTCCTTTTATGAAAGATAAAGGATGGGAACAATGGAATGCTGAAGTAGGACAATTCCATTCAGTCACTCCCTACTTTTACAACTCAGTTTAGTCAAAAAATGCAAATCTCATAAGAGGAGGAGTTTAGTATGAATAAAAAAGTCGTCGTGATTGGTGGAGGACTAGGTGGAATGTCGGCTGCAATTCGGCTTGCAGCTGATAATTACGAAGTAACCCTTTTAGAAAAAGGTGAACGCTTAGGTGGAAAACTTAACAAACGAGGTGGCAAAGGATTTTCCTTTGATACAGGTCCATCGATTTTAACAATGCCATGGGTGCTAGAAAAGCTGTTTCAAAGTGCGAATCGTAATCTCTCAGACTACCTGAGCATTGTCCGAGTTGAGCCAGGCTGGAGAACTTTTTTTGAAGATGGAACAACAATTGATTTAACGAGTGATTTACCTGAAATGCTCAAGCAGTTAGAGGCCATTTCACCTGAAGACGCAAATGAATTGCTTAGTTATTTGCAATATTGCAGTAAAATGTATGAATATAGTCTCAAGAGTGTTTATAAAACAAGCATTTCAGGGATTCAAGATTTGCGCCCAATGCATTCGGTAAAAGAATTGTTAGCCATGGATCCTATGAAAACGATGGATCAATCCACGAAAAAATATTTTAAAAATAAAAAAATCCAACAGCTATTCAACTTTCTAATCATGTACATTGGGTCTTCCCCTTATCATGCACCAGCCGTTTTATCACAATTAACACATGTTCAGCTTGGGCTAGGTATTTATTACGTTGAGGGTGGTATGTACAAAATCGCTGAAGCTATGTCAAAGGTTTTACATGAATTAGGCGTCGACGTTAAGCTTGGTGCAAAGGTTGAAAAAATTGTCACGATTGGCTCAAGAGCAACTGGAGTTGAGCTTGAAAACGGTCGCGTAATTGAAGCTGATTTAGTTGTCTCTAATTTGGAAGCAATTCCAACGTATGAGACACTATTAAATGAGTATTCCTACATCAATCAAGGTAAAAAAGAGCTTGAAAAATTCTCGCCAACGGTTTCTGGTCTTGTTTTGCTTCTAGGTGTGAATAAAAAATATCACCATTTAACACATCATAACTTTTTCTTTTCAGAAGATTCCAAAAAGGAATTTCAGCAAATTTTTAACGAAGGCGTTTCAGCTGATGATCCAACTGTATATGTTGGAATCTCCTCGAAGTCAGATGCCACTCAAGCACCTGATGGAAAAGAAAACTTATTTGTTTTAACTCATGTTCCTCCGCTTAAAGAAGGGGAATCTTGGGAGTTGAAAAAGGACGACTACAGAGAAGTGATTCTAAATAAGTTAGAACGCATGGGACTTAAAGATCTAAAAGAGAATATTGAGTTCGAATACAGCTTTACACCGAATGATATAAAGGAACTTTATGGTTCAAACGGGGGCTCGATATACGGAGTTGTCACTGATCGCAAGAAAAATGGTGGATTTAAAATCCCAAGTAAAAGTCGTGTTCTACAAAACCTATACTTTGTCGGTGGCTCAACACATCCAGGTGGTGGCGTCCCAATGGTCACGTTATCAGGACAGCTAACAGCAGATTTAATTCTCGAAAACGAATTGAAGTTCAAGCGAAACATTGGGTAATTGATTGAGGCGACTTTAGGAGAAACTCATTCCACTTCTTTTTTTACGTGGATTGAGGACACATGCTGAGTTGCCTCATTTATAAAGGGTGCTTAATTACAAAAGTAATCACGAAGTTTGGAATAGATTTAAGAAAAATGTGTTTCCTGGTTTTGGGAGGCCGATTTTTTTTGCAGTCTTTCTTTGCATCTTTTATGTCAACTTTTATATTCTTCCTGTTTTCTTTTTTCTGTATGGTGCACTTATTCTTCTTTTTTTTTGGAACATTTAACGTGATATTTTTCTCGTCATTGCTACTTATCATTTTACAAAAGGCCTATATTGATTTTCAAACAAAGCAAAGCCTGTTCGTGTCTCTGGCAATTTCTTTTTCCGCAGGAGCATTCATTGCAATTATGTTCGCCTCCATGCTCGCCTCGCTAAAGAAAACAGGGTATGAATGGAAAGGACGAACCTACAAATGAAGATCAGGTGAAAAACAATTTTAATAAAGGAAGATTTTAAAGAGAATAATGGGTATATGGGTACAATTCCATAGTCATTAGGAGGTTCGGTATGAAAGCTGTTACATACCAGGGAGCAAAGAATATTCAAGTCAAACAAGTAGAGGATCCAACCCTTCAAAATAAAGATGACATTATTGTTAAAATTACCTCAACAGCAATTTGTGGTTCTGACCTTCATATCTATCTAGGAGCATTACAGGCGACAAAGGATTATGTGATTGGGCATGAACCAATGGGAATCGTCGAAGAGGTTGGACCTGAGGTGACAAAGGTTAAAAAAGGTGACAGAGTTGTTCTTCCTTTTAACATATCATGTGGTCATTGCTTTTATTGTGAACATGATTTAGAAAGTCAATGCGATAATTCCAACCCTAACCCACATGTTGATATGGGTGGATATCTAGGTTTTACTGAACGCTACGGTGGATACGTTGGTGGTCAAGCAGAGTACTTAAGAGTACCATTCGGTAATTTCGTTCCATTTGTCGTTCCTGAATCATGTGAACTAGAGGATGACGCACTTCTTTTAATGTCTGATGTTCTTCCTACCGCTTATTGGAGCGTCGACAATGCTGGTGTGAAGGCTGGCGATACAGTTACTGTTCTTGGTTGCGGTCCTGTTGGTTTGATGGCACAAAAATTTGCATGGATGAAAGGTGCCAAACGAGTCATCGCGGTTGATTATCTTCCCTACCGACTCAATCATGCAAAAAAAATCAACAATGTTGAAACACTGAACCTCGCTGAGCTAGATGATACAGGTGCACATATTAAAGAAATAACAAACGGTGGAACGGATATTGTCATCGACTGCGTTGGAATGGACGGAAAGAAATCAACCACAGAAGCGATCGAGCAAAAGCTAAAACTTCAAGGTGGAACATTAAGTGCTATTCAAATTGCGACAAAGGCAGTCCGGAAATTTGGTACACTTCAACTAACCGGGGTATACGGCTCCATGTATAACAGATTTCCACTCGGTTATTTTTTCGAACGAAACATTACTATAAAAATGGGTCAAGCACCAGTAATCCACTATATGCCATTTCTTTTTGATAAAATTGTTGAAGGTGAGATCGATCCGACCGAAATCATTACTCATAAACTACCGCTCGATAAAGCGAGTGAAGCTTATCAAATGTTTAATGATCATGAGGATGAATGTATTAAAGTGATTTTGAAACCATAAGAAAACCCCCGTTACGCTAATTAATCGTAACAGGGGCTTCTTTTTCTCTATTCTACATCCACTAATAGCGCATCTCCCTTTTTCGATACCTTCACTGTTGCCAATTTGGCATTCTGCTCAAGCTTAGTTCCTGTCCCCTCTTCTACAAAGAAGTTTTCAATCCCAAAGTTCAGCTGCTGATAGCCATCATATTTGCCTGTGATCAGCGCTTCATCGTCTGCTACATTTAATTTTTCTACATCAACAGTACCATCGAAGATTTTTCCGGTGCTTTGATAAATTCCCTCATCGTTTTTCTTTAGGAGCAGCGTCAGTCGCGAACCGTTTTTATGAATATCTTTTTGCTCAGGTATACTACTGATGTCATAGTTTAGTCTTACATAATCTCCCTGTAGGACCGAGCGCGGGTCAATCGGTTCTAGCTCTAAAACAATTTCTTTGCCATTTTTTAAATGTTGTTCATTCGTATACGTTTGTACTCCGAGCAAAAGAAGTTGACAACATGCAACAAGTCCGATTAACAGCGATTTCTTTTTTGAAAAAATAGCTTCAGAGACCAATTTATCACGGTCAAACACTTTTACAATCACAAAGAGGAGCATTCCAACTAGGGCAAAAGTCAGCGATTTATGGAGTAGCTTCCATGCGTAATCATAATAAAGTCCAATAAAGAATAAGCCAAGAAACAGCCAACTTATCCCTCCATACAAACGATTGCTTTCTTTCGTATATACAAGTAGATAAAGACTTGCGATGACGAGATAAATTACTTGAAAACCTATCGTTTCTTGCCATGTTCCACCAAGAAATGCGGTAGGATATAAACATAAATATCCGTACAGAAATGCGAAAGGCTTAATGCTTCTGGTCAAAACCCATCCTTTCCCAAACGAAACAACAATGAATTGGGAAAGCGAAACTCCTAGTAAGATTAGTCGAAAGTTCTCATTAAATTCTAAGTGTACAAATAATAAAACGAGTGTACAGAGCATAAACAACGTATAGCTGAAAAATTGCAGCAATCTTTCTTTTACACGAACCAAAATAACCAACGAGAGAATTGCATAAAAAAGTGTGATCCCTTCGTTTATGAAAAAAGCGCCTGCTAGTGAAGAAAAGAAACCTGTTATCAATAATGTATATCTGGCTGCAAGCGGCAGTTTTTTCAAAAGCACTCCGACTACTAAAAACGTCGTACTCAACCAAACGATACTATACGCTGACTGAGTCACTAAATACAGAAATCCACCAATACTGGTCGTGAAAATGATCGAAGTCGTTAACGTGACAATCACAATTAAGCTATGTTTAAACACTTTGACAGCCGTAGAATTTTCATTCGTTTTTTGTTTTGAAATTTTGATCGCAAGGAATATTCCGCCGATTAAGACGAGGAACCCACCTACTGCTGAAAATAAATAAAAGCCAAGCTCGCCGATTAATTCTGTGACGCGATAGCCAAGCTCAAAATATTTGACTAGTAAAAAGACACCAGCCATTGTAAACGTCAAAAGACTAATGATGCGATCACTGCATTTATTTAAGAGCCAGCCAAATAGGATAACGAAGAAGAGCAAATAAACAAAGTTCATCCAAAAGCTATAAGGTTCAAATAACTTGTAGCCCGTCGACACAATTAAAAAAACGTGCATAACTACATATGAAACGTAGCGAAGTGTGTTAATTTGAAATCCTTTTATATAGGTTAACGCAAAAAGGACACCATTGATTAAAACCATTCCCAGATAAATTCCCCACTCTTCAAGCTCTGTTCGATAAATAAACACAGTTGAGGGGTTCATATAAAACCAATAGGTCAGGAGAAATAAAGCGTAACTGAGTAGAAAAAATGGGGTATAAGTCGTGATGAGTGCTAAACAAAGCGTTGGAAGTAACCATATCGCAAATAGCATATAACTGTCAGCATGTGAATTATAAATTTGCCCAATCAGTGCAACACTAATTCCAAATGATAGAGCAGCACCCACTAACAGCCACCGAGGGAACTTTGGTTCATTGGTTAAATATTTACCCGAAATCAGGCTCATAAAATAAATGAATAAGAGCAAACCAATTGAAAGACCTACCCGTTCGATTCGATCAAACCCCGGCCAATTGGATGCGAAAAAATAAAAAATGCCAATCATAATAAAAACGATTGATAGTAAATAGCCTAATGGAAAAAGCTTTTTCAACTTAACCACCCCTCCACTTAAAATTAATTCTTTCTATTATTCTATCTCTGTTCTTTGAGAATGAGAAGTATGGAAAAAGATATTTTGCAAATGGACGGATCGTATTTTATTTAAAAAGGCTCTCTTTAACTGAGGAATGTTTTAAATTCTTGTTAAATTCTTGTTAAATACGAGTCATTCTTTCGACAATTGAACTTTTTCTTGTATAATAAAATCATACATATTCTGTCTACTTGCTAAGGAGTGTTTTTCGTGCTTCATTGGTTTAAACGGCAATCAATCGCCGTACTTTGCATACTTGGTATTATTTCGCCCTTTATAGGGATGTCTTTAATCAATTATTTCTACTTTAGTTCAGTATGCGGATGGATTCTTGGTTTTTGCTGTTTCATAAGTGCGTACATTATCGTAAGTAGACGTCCCGATGAAGACGATGACACACATACTCATCCAGAATCAAGCCATTAACTGAAATTTAGGAAATCCCATCCGTTTATGTTGATGGGATTTTTTAAATTAAAGGTATTTTGCAACTACATCAATAATACTAATGATAAGGGCTGTACAAAAAGGAGGAATCAAAATGAGTCAGACAAGCAAATTCATTAACTATTTTATGGCACATCGTAGCGTAACCATTGAACTAATCTCAAAAATTGGAGAGGAACATATTGAATACAAACCAACTGAAACTTCAATGCCAGCACGTGCTTTAGTTACACATATGTTGTCTTCATTCCAAAAATTTGTGGCGGTTGTAAAACGAGGAGACGCATCACCTATGAGAGAAAAGCTTGAGGTGGATGAGACGGACTTGAATGCTGTGGCAGAGCTTTATACGAGCGAAACTAGAAATCTGCTAGAATCTTTAACCGTTGAAGAGTTAGATAGAGTCATTGATCTAACAGCAATCTTTGGCATGAAAATTTCTGGCCGAGGTTTACTACAAGTAGCGATGGATCACGAAATTCACCACAAAGGTAGTCTTTTTGTCTATGTAAGGGAAATGGGACATACAAAATTGCCAGGGTTTGTGAGAAAAGGCTAAATTATTTAAAGCCGTTTGATTTCTAACCTGAAATCAAACGGCTTTTTTCTTCGGGTTAAGCACTTTTATCTTCGAATTTAGTATTATATCGATTTCTTGACAAAAACGCTAAATTTTGACTTTATCCAAAATATCACAACTCCACAGAAAAAATTAAGCTTTCAACAACCGTAATCCATTTAGAATGACTAAAATCGTGCTTCCTTCATGTCCGATAACTCCTAATGGGAGGTCGACGATTTGTAAGAAGTTTGAGCAAATTAACAAACAGATGACGATCATTGAAAAGATGATGTTCTGTTTGACAATTTTGTTCATTTTTCTTGATAATTCCACCGCTTTTGTTAGTTTTGTTAGTTCGTTTTTCATCAAGACAATATCAGCTGTTTCAAGTGCAACATCTGTACCTTCACCCATAGCAATTCCGACGTTTGCTGTTGCTAGTGCTGGTGCATCGTTAATTCCATCGCCGATCATCGTGACGGATCCGTATTTTTTTTCAAGTGCTTGAATTTGCTTTACCTTATCCTCGGGTAAACATTCCGCCACATAATCATCAATCCCAGATTCGATCGCGATTGCCGTTGCTGTTGTCTCACTATCACCTGTGAGCATGACCGTTCGAATTCCAGCAGCTTTAAGCTCTTGAATTGCCTTGATTGTGTCCTCGCGTACTACATCTTTTAAAGCAAGTAAGCCGACAATTCCTTGTTCATCCTTCACATATACGATCGTTTTTCCTTGCTGAGCAAGCGTGTTGCCAATGTTTTCTTGGAAAGATTCTGTTAAATCCCGTCCAATTAAATCTGCCTTACCTAACGTCCATTCTTCTCCATTTAATCGTGCAATTACTCCGAATCCTGATTTTTCGTTAACAGAAATCATTTTAGCTGTCAAATCTGGATGTTTTTTTTCGATGTCCTGTACGATGGCTTTTGCTAACGGATGATTGGATTGCTTTTCAATGGAAAGAATATTCCCAAAAAACTCACTCTCATTAACACGATCTGCAATGAGGACATCTGTTACTACGGGCTCCCCTTTTGTTAAGGTCCCTGTTTTATCAAAAGCAACAACCTTTGTTTTACTTAAACGTTCTAAGTGAACTCCACCTTTAAAAAGCAGTCCGTTTCGTGCACCGTTGGAAATAGCAGACAAAGTTGCTGGCATAATCGACGCAACTAGCGCACATGGTGAGGCAACAACCATTAAAACCATTGCTCGATAAATGGTTTCACTCCAGCTCCACCCTAGTGCAAAGTGTGGTAAAACCATCATAACAGCTACTGTGACCAAGACACCTTTTACATACGTTCCTTCGAATTTTTCGATAAACTGTTGCGAGGGAGACTTTTCAGATTGTGCGGATTGAACAAGGTCTAGAATTTTTTGAAATAGCGTTTCGGTGCTCAGCTTTGTCACATTTAACGTAATTGAACCGTTCCCATTGACGGTTCCTGCGAAAACGTGATCATCTACTTTTTTCTCAACAGGCATTGATTCCCCTGTAATAGCGGACTGATCTATACTTGTATGTCCTGTTAAAAGGACACTATCCGTTGGGATCCGCTCTCCTGGCTTCACTAAGATTACATCACCTACTTGTAGTTCTGATACAGAAATCATTCGTTCTTTTCCATTTTCTAAAAGCAGTGCTTCCTCAGGCTGAATGCTCATTAGCGCCGAAAGCTCCCGCTGACTTTTGTTCATTGTAAAGGTTTCAAGGGCACCACTTAAAGCAAAGATAAAAATTAAAATCGCCCCTTCCACCCAGTATCCAATCATTGCAGAACCTATTGCTGCAAAAATCATCAGCAATTCGACGTTTAATTTTTTTTCAGATATCGTCTCTTCTATGCCTTCCTTTGCTTTCGCATAGCCTCCGATTAGAAAAGCGGTGATAAATAAAGCTACGGATAACATGTCGCTTCCATCTCGCTGTATAACCCATCCGATCAAAATTAGAACTCCAGAAAGCAGAGCTCCTATTAGTTCTGCATGCTCTTTCAATTTTTCAAAAAAAGCACTTCTCTGTTGAGAATGTATTTCATTTTCGTTGATAACTTTAACATTAGCTCCCACATTATCCACCTCTTAACTGAGAATTATAATCATATTCAAAACGGTTACTAAACTATAAAAATCCGACTCACAAGCAGCACAAACCCCTTTATATCCGTTATCACAAGCACTATATCTATTACTATATGTATTAGTATACCAAATCCATGTATATTTTCAAATAATAATAATTATAATTTGTAAATGATAATTATTATTATTAATAATGAAAATCATTCTATACAGTGACTTCCCTTTTAATGAGGCTGGATAAACATGATAACGACAAAAAAGAACCTGTAACGCAAACCAGATTCCATTAAAAGAACACTTAGTTAAATTTCGGGATATAACAAAAGCCCAGGGCGCCTTGAAATGCCTTAGGCATAGCATATGCGCTTATAAATAGAAGGTGTTCTTTGCCTTTTAAAATGTTGTACATAAGTAGTTGATAAAGCCAATAATGCTGTCGTTTAAAGGATAGTAACGGTTTTTTTTAAAAATACTAATTCTTCACTCTGATCGTGGTTTTACACATGATTATTCCTCATTGTGTGGAAATTTCCATTGCTAGAATGTCGTTTTTTTGATGTGAAGATGTTTTATCTACGAAATTTTCATTTTATCGACGTTTCGACAAAATGTGAGGACTTATTGCAAATACTCGACAGTGCGTAAAAAGTGGTGCACATCTTTCGAGCGTCGCTTTTTTATTTGAAAAAGCCCCTACAATATTTCACCCAAAAAAGTGCATCTAATCACGAAAACCGACATAAATAGATAGAAAGCAAAGTACGTTATCTTTTTCTAACCACATAGGTATGAAACATTGGAATCTTTCCGAAAATAAACAGAAGAACGTTTATGATCAGAAAGGAGGGGGCGATTTGGCAATCGTTGTGATTTGTAAGTCGTGTAATGGAACCGGAAAGATAAAAGCTCTTCCTCTATTCCCCGTTAACCTCAAATGTTTCACATGCAAAGGGACTGGAAAGCAAAACGAATCCATTTTTAAAACAGAATAACTCTGACCCTTATCAGCGAGTCAGAGTGTTTGAAGCATTTCTTTAGTAATTGGACCGACGAGCTTTCGTTTTATCCTACCATTCCCATCAATGACAAAGGTCGTAGGAATGCCTATAATTCGATACGATTTTGCTACTTCTCCTTGTTTATCAAGTAGAATAGGAAAGTTCATTTTATACTGTTTCACAAATTGATCAACTTGCTGGATACTTTTTTCAGAAGAGGTAATGTTCACCCCTAGGACTTCCAGTTCTTGATGATTTGTCGACTCATAAAAAGAATTCAGCTCCGAGACTTCACTTTGACAATAGGTACACCAGCTTGTCCAGAAGTTCACGATTACTGTTTTCCCCTTTAGAGAGGAAAGCTTTATTTGTTCCCCAGTCAGAGTATTTAGCTCGATTTCTGGTGCAAGATCTCCCTCTGCAGAACCGGTAACTTCAGCACTCACCTCTGAAACAAACGTTGACATTAGGATACCTAAGCCAAATAAAAATAAGAAGATACGATACATTTTTTTCATTCTCTTCCCCTTTCAAATGAACGAATTCTCACTCTGGGTCATATTTCAACTGTGCCATTTTTTCTTTGTCATACATTCCTGGTGGTTGTTCCAGCCATTTCTCTTTAATCATTATATTAGCTCCACTTGCTGCGAATTGGGCAACCTCAACACTTAATCGCTCATAGTTTATGACGAGGTCACTTCGTTGACTTGCAACAGCAGCTGTTGAGTAATTCCCTGTTCCAGCAGCACTTAACAATGTCATGTGAAACATCATTAATTTATCCGAAAATGTCTGGGTTGTTGAGTTTGTTATTGATATATCAGCAGGCATGGGTGGTTGTATATTGCTATCAAGAAGAGTCGATGAAAAAATCTTCATATGTTTTTTAGATATATCTTTACCTTTCAACATGTAATTTTGAATATTCTTACTAGTGGAAGTCTGGGCAAATGCTAGAGCAAGCTTCATTCCCATTAAATTTGTTTGAATGTTAATCCATAAATGAGATGTTTCCACTGCATTCAGTGTCCGTTGTTTTTTTAACAAACTATACCCACTCATATACCCCTTATCCTCAATAAATTCGATATGCTTTGCCACCTCGACAAATGGTGACCGGACAAATACTCCTTTAGAAAGAGCTACTTCGGTACTCTCGTTATAGAGCTTAGCCGATTCTATTAGTCCAGCTATGTAATATTCTCGTAGATCCTCCCTTGCACTCATTGACACAAATCCACTATAGGCAAGCATACCCACCTTTGACATATGACAAACATAGGTCAAGCAAAAGATCTCTGTAAATAATCGCGATGCCCCAAGATTAACATCTTCCTCAGTAAAGCCAATAGGCTGTGGGAGATCTCCCTCATGAAAAATTACTTTAAGTCTTTCTAAATGATTTACAGACAAATCATATGAAAATTGAACGACCGACCGAATCGCTTCATCTTCAATATGCTGTAAAAATTGACCCAGCACGCACTTTGCCATACTGTCGTTTAAATAACTTGTCCAAAGAGAAGCTATTTCTGATGCTGTAAGTTTTGCAGTTGTTGAGCCGCTCATAAAACACCTCCTTTTTGATATAATTTGCTATTACCTTAGTAAACATACTTGCCTATGTCTCTTTATAAAATAGAACGCTAATCATTCAAGGCACCACAACCCATGAAAACATGCATTTAGTGATATAATTAACTGTAGATGGAAGGAGATGTTTTATAAAAAATAAAATAGAATGAGGGGTACGTTTCGTGACATTTTCGATCGACAGTTCAATCTTTATCTTATCAATCCTTTTAATCATCGGTGTTCTCACTGCCAAATTCTCCTCTAGACTCGGTTTACCTTCACTTGTTTTGTTCATTGCAGTAGGTATGATCGCAAGCCATTATATTTATTATGATAATGCAGAGCTAACTCAAGCCTTCGGAATACTTGCTCTCATTATTATTTTGTTTGATGGTGGTGTACAAACAAAATGGAAAAACGTTCGCAAGGTTTTACTTCCATCCGCTTCTCTAGCTACAATCGGAGTTCTTGTGACAACCGTCATCATTGGCATTTTTTCAAAGTACATTTTGGGTCTTTCCTGGCTCGAAGGTTTCCTTTTCGGAGCAATTGTTGGCTCTACCGATGCAGCTGCAGTATTTGCGGTTATCGGAACAAAGAACATCCGCCAGAAACTTACGACTACTTTAGAAGCTGAGTCTGGATCCAATGATCCAATGGCCATTTTTTTGACAGTTGCCATTATCCAATTAATACAAAACCCCGAAGCTCAATTGATGAACTTAATTCTTGGCTTTTTCTGGCAAATGGGCTTAGGTCTACTGATGGGAATACTTATTGGTAAGGGTTCGGTTTGGTTTATCAACAAAATCAATTTAGATTCATCAGGCTTGTACCCAGTACTATCACTTGCTTTGGCGATTTTCGCCTATAGTTCAACAACATTACTAAATGCTAGCGGACTACTTGCTGTGTATGTGATGGCTGTTTTAATTGGAAATGCTGATTTAACCTATCGACACGCTATAGTAAGATTCAATGAAGGGTTTGCATGGATGGCACAAATCCTCATGTTTATTTTATTAGGATTACTCGTGTTCCCAAATGAACTCGTTCATATTGCATGGCAAGGAATTGCATTGTCCTTTTTACTAATGTTAGTGGCAAGACCTATTGGTGTTTATTTGAGTTTGTTGAACTCTAAATTCACTTTCAATGAAAAGCTTTTTATCTCATGGGCTGGCCTAAGAGGTGCTGTACCGATTGTTCTTGCCACCTATCCGATGATGGCAGGCATAGAAAATGATGGTCTCATTTTTAACGTTGTTTTCTTCGTCGTGCTTACTTCTGCCTTGCTACAGGGAGCAACCATCACTCCCCTGGCTAACTATTTAAAATTATCAGAAGGAGAGACGAAAATCGTTCCACACAGTCTTGAACTTATCTCAATCGGAAAAACGCATAATGAAATGATTGAGTTAGTCGTAAGTAAAAATGCAGCTCTATCAGGTAAAGAACTTACTGAGATCTCACTCCCTACCGATTCCTTAATTACCGCTGTCATTCGAGATGAAAAATTGATAACACCACGAGGCGACACGAAAATCTTTGCAGGTGATACCCTGTATATGTTGGTATCAAAGAAAAATCGCGAATTAGTTAAGCAGCTTATTCAGGAAAAAGAAGAGGAACCAATTGTAGAAGAGATTGAGGATAAAACAGCTAGTAATGAAGATAAAGTTTGATTTTTGGTAGGTAATTTGATTTTCGTGCATATAATCTAATTCTCGTGCAATTATCTCAACTCTCGTGCAATTAATCTAATTCTCGTGCAATTATCTCAATTCCAGTACAGTTTTCCTTATTTGTCAGATTTAAATGTATAATAAGAGATGCTGATTTGAATTCAGCATCTCTTTTCATATTATTTATAAAGACTTTTACTCTATTCGCCAACCCTTCCTTCCGCATACAATCCAGTATTCAAGCTGTCCTCACCCTCACAAGAAAAACAGTCACACCGATTTTCTTGCATATCGTAAAATAGTGCATTAGCGCTAACAAAACAGCACCCATGTTCATGCCTAGAATAATTCCTTCCATTTGCAATGACTCCATTGAACCAAGTACATACATCATTCCAAATGAGATAACGTGTGACCAGATTGTATGAAAGAAAGCATCCTTCATTAAGCCCAGTCCAATTAAATAGGCTTGCATTGGTACAACGAAAAAGTGAAATAAAAAGTATGGCCATAGCATCTTTAAGTAAAAAGCCGCGGCAGATGAGTCAAAAAACAAATGGGTTAACGGTTCAGCGAAGATGTACATAATGAACATACTCGGAACACCATAAATCATCGTAATCCACATGGCTTGCTGAAGAAGCTTGACCATTTTTTCATTATCATTTTTTGCATAGGCCTCTGAAACTGTAGGGATCAACATAATCATGAGCGAATGAGCGATGAACGCTGGAAAAAATCCAATCGACATGGCTACCCCAGCTAGCATCCCATAGTTTTCGGTTGCCATAGTCCCTGTAAATCCTGAAGCAATAAGGGCTCCTTTTACTAAGAAGGGCTGAATAGCATTTGTAAGTGCGTGAAATAAACGCAAACCTGTTGTTGGCAACGAAACAGATATTAAATTTTGACGAATTGTTTTCCCTTTAATATGATGCTTCGGCTCCCGACTTAATACTTGAAACTGGATAAAGTAGGCACTAACGAGATAAGCACAGACGAGCAGTTCACTCCCAACTAATGTTGCTAGAGCAATTAAAAGTGCCATTTGTAAATCAAATTGAAATGACTGATAAACGAAAAACAAAAGAACAAGTTGTACCACTTTTCGAATGAAATTAGAAAAAGCAATTTTCCCCATATGCTGCACGCCCATAAAATAGCCTCGGGCAATTGATGAAAATGAAACGATTGGAATCAGTAAAACAAACAACCACATCACAAGAGGGTGATAATCTTGGAACACTGGAAAATATGGCAATACAACCATTGCAACCGCGACAAAGGCAAACGTAAATAAAACCGTCAAAAACAACGTATGTTTTAACATATGAAAGTGCAATTCTCTTTTTTTCTCAGCAACAAACTTAGAGATCGAGATTGGTAGCTCCAAACTAGCAAAAACGACAATTAAAAAAATGACAGGAAGAATAGACATGTACAAGCCCATTCCTTCCTCTCCAAGCTCCCTCGCTAAAATCATATTCACAAAAAATTCTAAACACTCACTAAAAAAAGCTGCAACCACCAACAGCACCGTGCCCTTATAAAATGAATTCACCCTATATTCTCCTCACCACTAAACGTATTCAACCTACCTTTCTAACAATATATGAGACAAGTAGTTAAAATATTAATAGCGGTGCTCATGTTACCTGCGTTCGTGCTTTGATTATTAAAAAAGCGCAAGCGCCTTAATCAGCCTTAGGCATAGCATAAGGCGATTATAAATAGTAGGCGTTCTATGCGTTCTATGCCTTCTATTTATAATTGACTTATGACCTCGAGGCAGTGACTTCCCTGTCGCATTGACTGCACTAGCACGTCCTGTGCGTTGGTGCTGGATTCAGAAACGCTTACTAAGTCTGAAATTATATAACTACTGATATTATGAACTTTATGTGAAGTGCTTCACAAACTCTTTTCATTAAAACAAATATACTGTATGATAAAAGTATAAAGATTGTGAAATACATCACATATTTATCCTGGAGGAAATTCAGATGACAACTCTTAAGAAAACAGCTTCATTTAGTCTTTTACTGATCACCATTCTGTTTACACCTTTTTTTGCAAATGCTCATGTAAAATGGTTCACAGAGCAAGAACCGATAAAAATACCTTTAGAAGAGATAATTTCTCCTTTATTCATTTTACTCTCAGTCCTTATCGCGATATTCCTGAGCATTGTGCCACAAATTGTTCCTTACTTTGCAAACTTCAAGCTAACCAAAATCCTTGATGGAACGTTAGACGGCTGGCGTAAGTATTCTCGATATATACTCAAATATGGAACGGCAGCTGCTTTGATGATTCAAGTAACATCTGGGACTCTTTTTGCACCTGAATTTCATCTAAATTCAACATTTCAGCTCATTTTTATATGGCTGGCAATTGGATTATTGCTAGTTCCACATCATTTAGCAACAAAATTAGCTGCATTACTCTTAGTTGGATTGTTCATCGATGTCATGCAAACAGTTGGCGTTTTTCATATGCTTGATTACGGTTTTTATCTCGCTATTATAGGTGTTCTCTTAATAGGAAAAACCAAATTTGAAAATTTAGGATTTCCATTTTTATATTTAGGTACTGGCCTTTCATTATGCTGGGTTGCTGTCGAAAAGTGGGTTTATCCAGCATTATCAATTGAGATTATTCAGACACACCATGTTCCAATGTTTGGTGTTTCACCTGAAATGTTTGTGATTCTCAGTGCATTTATTGAATTTGTGGTAGGTTATGCATTGGTTGTTGGAATCTTAAATCGCTTCCTATCTGTGGTATTAACGGGGGTATTTATCATGACAACCATGATTTTTGGTTTTACAGAAATGATCGGACACTTTATGATTCATGTTGTTTTGATCATCTTTGTAATCGAAGGAGTTGGGTTCTATAAGCCACCAATTAAAATTCACAAAAGCCGAACCGATCAAATGATTTTCGTGTTCTTAAATTTTATTTTCGTCTTGGCAACAACGGTTTTAATCTATTATCGTTTTGCAGGTTAAGAAGAAAGGTAATAATCAAGGGGGAAAACAAAACAGTGGCTCAATCAGCCACTGTTTTGTTGAGGTAACGTCATCACTCTCATAAAATCCTTGATAAACGCTTCATAATTTAATTTCAACTGTATCGTCGATTTAACGCCTGGTTGATCTTCTTTGGGAATTGGCCTGAAGTCTGCAATGCTTTCACCAACAGAAATTCCATAGCGTTCAATTTGTACTTTTTTCCGAACGGAATTTCGCACAATTTCAGGATTGACGAGACCGCTTAGTGCAACAACGTCATGAAAGGGTGCCCCCTCAATTCCAGGAACTAGCTTTTTATAAGCATCATAGTAGTAGTCATAAATCCCTTGAAATAACGGACCAAAGTTGTTCTGACTATTGTCGGTTATATACTTGACCGCTTCTTCGGTTACGATCGCTTCATTCGTAATGTTTAAAGGATATAAAGTGAGCTTTTCAGCTTTTGTTACAATAATATCTGCGGCAATGGGATCTCCATTAAAGTTAGCCTCGGCTTCTGAGGTAACATTACCTGGAATTAGGAAAGCACCACCCATCACATGATAGCTTTTAGCAGAATTCATAACCTCTTCTCCGCCTAGGATAAAACTAATGGCGAGAGAAGTGGATCTCCCAACATCGACAATAACTAAATCGTTCCCATATTTTTCAACGATTTTAAAAATTTCATCAAAGTTCAAGAGTTCACCAACAATGGTATCTGGAGGACTAATTGGACCGAGTCCTTCTTCGCCATGGATTTCCGGATAGAAAACGCTCACTTCCCCGGAAAGTGGACCCTTTGCTCCATCTATAAGCGGGATATCCTTCCTTCCTGCCAAATCAAGCAAATAGGCAGCATTATTGGTCGCTTGTTCTTGGTCAACATTGCCGTAGCCAGTTACAATGCCAACTAAATCTAACTTAGGATTCAAAAGGGCATAAATAATCGCAACAGAATCATCAATGCCGGGATCACAGAAAAGAAGAACCTTTTCTTTTTTCACGCCATCACCTCTTTGAACGTCTTACATTATACCTATTCCTAATGCTCCTTTATTATCCTAAAAGTGCATCTAGTCAATAACACCTGTTTCAGAAATCGTCACATCAGCTTTTACTTTTAGACTGTAATTGGATTTATATTTGTCCCATTCCTCAACCTTAAACTTCCGTGATCTTCTGCTAATTTGGTCTCCTACACCGACTGGATCAATATTTAACTCCTTAAATTGTTCCAACATTTCAACCGAACGATCTTCCATTATTTTTTCAAAGTGCTTTTCAAACTTATTTATTTTCTCTTGGGTTATTTTGTCACCTGTAAACTCTCGAATGGTTCCATCTACTTTTAGTTCAAACAAAACTTCCAAAGGATCTTCAGATACTAAAGTGAATTTTGTAGATGATTCAATACTTTTAATTGATACTATTTCCTTAGTATCAGGCATTTTGACTATATAGGAACCTTTTGTGTACCCATCTGTGAGTAATTTAAAGAAAAACAACTGCTCATTCGTAAGCTCACTAGCTACTCTTTCTTTGTCAAAGACTGCTAATCCATCAATCTCCACATCTTTTCCACTCTCAGTTACTTTAATAATTGGTAAGTATGAATCTTTGCCTTTTGAAAAAAATTGGTGAAGAAATAAGTGGAGATTTGTTTTAGGTAAATCACGATCTTTCTGGTTATGAAGGATCAGGTTAGAAAGATAAGTTGCTGTTCCATCGTTACTATAATCTCCTTCTAGCATTGATTTTGAATCTCCTCTTGTTACAGCTAAAATAACTCTTGACCCGATCGACGCATCTCTTTGAAGAGCGTCAACTAAATCATTGATTCCAGTTCCTTTGGCAAGTTCCTCACCAAACAGTACCATTTGAATTTTCCCAAGTACTAATGGATCTGATGCCTTTTTTTGCATATCAGTAATAATATCTCTACTTAGAATTGATGTATCTGAAAGAACTCTTCCTGTTACTGGCTGATCTTGTAAGTATTCTGGAATGACAATCGTTCCTTCGACTTGCTCATCCTTCGCTTGATCAAAACCTGCGACTGTTATAATACTTACATCATCAAGAATTTCTTCTTGCACACAACCTGTACTAAAAAAAAGTGAAAAAAAGATGAGACAGAGTTTTTTCATTTTTTCTTCTCCTTTATTTTTCTAAAAACAAATGTTAATGCAAACAAAGCAGGTATATAAATATATAACACCCCAAATCCGATTTTTCCGGCGATATCATTTAACATATTTACCTGCTCCCGCGTCTGAAAAAAATTAACGCTAATAAAAGCAAGTAAACATACAAAAATGACTGTATATTTTTGCTTGATTTTTGTAACATCTTTAATGATTCGACTCGCACACCACAGCGTTAAACAGATGTTTGGCAAAATGACTAAATTCCAATTGGCAATTCCTATGTATTCAAACCGCTCAACAAAAGGCATTTCTACAATCTTCCACAATGTCAAAGTAGCCCATACATTTTTTTGAAGCTGCTCTTCACTAAAATAAACCAGTGAGACGAGACAAATAAACGTATAAAGGACTGTCGTAAACGCTACACCAAAATGCGCCCACTTTTGAGACTTCTCAACATTTTTCAAGAATGGGTAATAAATAAGAAGTGCTTCGACTCCTAATATGGTCAATGACATATCTTTTGTCGAGATTACAATATCTTTAATTGAATGGTCAAAGACTGGTAATATGCTTCGATAATCTGCGAACTCAAGAGGAAAAAAAAACGCAAAAATTAAATAGCTTGGCAAAATTACACCAAAAAAACTAACACCTGTTACGACTCGAAAGCCACCCGAAATAATATAATAAACAAGTAGAAGAAAAAGGAAAGTAAATAACATTTGATTAATATCAGGAAACATCCAGACCTGGACAATTTCTAAATACGATCTTAACACGGTGATTGCGAGCAGTAAGAAATAACTCGTCAAGACCATGCTTAGTAAACCTCCAAGCCATTTTCCAAATATCTCTTTATGAACGGTAATGACGTTTCCATTTGCACCTTTGAGGATTCTATAAATCATCCACAATGCTGCATGAACAAGTACCCCCGCTAGAATTACCGCAATCCAAGCGTCATGGCCAGACTTTTCTGCGACTACCCGTTGAAACCCTAAAACACCCACTCCAAACTGAAGTGAATGTATTAAGTAAAAAACTAAGAAAGGTGATACCTGAAACCGTTCTGGAATTTTTATCAAAGCACATTCACCTCACATTTGGTTTACTCGTCAATGTCTTTATTTTGCTTAGCCTTTTTACCTGAAAAGCGTTTTGGTTCTTTCGCTCTTACTTCATATGGCCGTTTTGACATGACTGAAAATGGCAATCGAATTAGCGCATCCTTCATATCAGCAACACGTGGTGGGAAAATTGGTTCTAAGAACGGTCTTCCTAAAGAGGTTAATTTAAGTAAATGAGCAATCAGGAAGCAGAAACAAAAAACAATCCCTAATAATCCATACATCTGCGCAAATATTAAAAACGGGAATCGTAGCAAACGAATCGTGTTACCCATTACATAAACTGGAGTTGTAAAGGAACCTAGAGCAGCAAGTGCTACAATAATGAGCAGAACGTTACTTGTTAAGCCTGCTTCAACAGATGCAGTTCCGATAACGATCCCGCCTACGATACCAATTGTTTGGCCTACCTTAGTAGGCAATCTTGCTCCCGCTTCTCGCAAAAGTTCAATCGTTAACTCTAAAAATAATGCCTCTAAAATTGGAGGTAACGGAATTTCCCTACGTGACGAGACGAGTGTGTTTAATAAATCCTTAGGAATTAATTCATAATGATACGTTAATGCTGCTACATATATTGGTGTTATCAAAATAGAAAACGCTACAGCAAACAAGCGAACAAGTCGAAAAAAAGATGCCAAAATCCAATTTAGGGAGTAATCCTCGAAAGCTGAGAAAAATTCAACCAAAGTCGTTGGTCCAATTAACACATGTGGTGAGCCATCGACCATAATGGCAACCTTACCTTCAGCTAAAATGGCAGCCACCCGATCGGGACGCTCGGTATCAAGTAATTGCGGAAATGGTGAGTTATGATTATCAGAAATCATTTGAGTAATGTAGGAGCTATCACAAATTTGATCAAAATGAATGTCCTTCATCCGTTCCCAAATGGTGTGGACATTTTCTTCATTTGCGACACCATCCACATATAAAACGGCAACCTTGCTCTGAGAGAGATCGCCAATTTTCATTTCTTTTACTCGGAGCTTATCGATCGGAATTCTTTTCCGAATTAAATTGATGTTTGATTCAATCGACTCGACAAAGGCTTCCTTTGGTCCAACTACACTAAATTCTACTTCTGGTAGAGATACTTCTCGTGCTTTATTTAAGGTTGCCCGAAAGAGTGCAACATTTGAACCATATTCAGCTAGGTTTATTAAGACATAACCATCAAGTAACTTTTCCTTAATAACATCTGTATCAATTGTAATGATGATATTTTCAATAGGTACAAGACCTATCAATTCATCAAGAGTCTTCCAATCTCCCTGCACTTGCGGAAGGATGCTTTGATGAAGTATTTTCATATCCACGAGCGTCCGGAAATAAGCAATCCAAATCGGATGGTCCTTTGTTCTTGACTCGTACTGCATAAAGTCCGACGATTTTCTTAACACAGCAAAAATTTCAGGAACCGAATCTTTTGATTCCCCATTTTCCTTGTACATTTTATGCATATCATCACCACACATTCCGTTAGCTCTTCCATTTATTGTGCCAACACATATTTGGGATTATGCACCATTTACGGAAAAGCCTGAAAAACGGGGTGTACTTTGTTTATAGAATTGGATAAGGTTAAAGCAGTAAGGAAATGAAAAGGGGAAACTAAATGGAATCAGAAGATGTTCATAAGGAAATATTAAAAGAACTTCGAGGAATCCGTGAGGCGCTGGAAAGAATTGAAAAGGAATCAGCTACTGAAAGAGAGACGAAAAAAAGCGGGTTTTTCCGAACCATTCTTGAGGCTGGAGGATCTTTAATGTTCGGTGTGGTTGTAATTGGTCCTGTCATTGTGATAATCAGCATGATTTTCTTTTGGATTGGCTCTTTTTTTGACTAGTATAGGAGGTGGGCATTCCAGACGAAGTTGGGCAATCTACGTTTCTTACCGTCTGTTGTAAGCTCAACCACTTTATTTTTTCTTTTTAGAAGGGAGAATCCTATTACATCTTGATAAAAAGTTAGAGATTGCTCTAAATTGCTTACCTTTAATTTCACTTCCCCTATTTCAGTATCTGCATGTATTTGATGAGTCATTATATTCCTCCTCTTTTTATACTTGAATTTCATTTTACCATTAACCGTCATACCTATCATTTTTAACTCTAAGCAGTTCCATTTCGAAAAAAATAGTCTTCCCACACAAAAATGACGTGAAAAAGCTCACGTCATTTTTGTGTGTTTCTATCTATTAAATAAGAAATTTATTATTATTTCGCAAAACGGTGATTTCCAATGTTTATCGTTACTTCACGAGCGCGAATCCAATCACCTTTTGCTGTTTTCGGATTGTAGAAGTATAACGATTCATTGCCCATGCCGCGGAATGCAAGTGCTTCTTGAACTGCTGCTTTAGCTTCACCGTCTGCAGGCTGATTAATTGTTCCGTTTTGAACCGGTGTAAAGGCATAGTAGCCTTGGTCTTTTTGATAAATAACACTTTTGATGTCATTAGGGAATAACTTGCTATCAACGCGGTTTAAAATAACAGTTGCAACCGCTACTTTCCCTGCATATGGTTCACCAACTGCTTCAGCATGAACAATGCGTGCAAGTAAATCTTTTTCAGCATTTGTAATCGTTTCCGGAATCGTTAATTTTTCACCAACAAATAATAAGTGTGAACTTTTTTTGTTAGTAGATTGTAATTCCTGTGCAGAAACACCATATTTTTTTCCTAATAACCACAGAGTATCTCCTGCTTTAACTTGATGTGTTGTTGCAGCACTAGCTTCTGAAACTGGTCCTTGTATGGCTACAAGTGAAACAGCTAATGTTGAAACAGCAACAAGTTTTGTAATCATTTTTCTCATCGACGTAACCTCCTGTGAATTCGGTTCGTATTTTTTGTAAGTAACATTTCCAGAGTGTTTGTTTTGCCTACAAGAACAAGCCTAACAGTTTCATAGAGCTATTACACCCTGCAATATTTGGCAAGATTACCAGATTTAAAAGCTTCAAAGTACGGTCAAAAAGAATTTAGTTAAGCGTATTAAAAAAGCGCAAGCGCCTTGGTCAGCCCTGACAAGCATAAGGCGATTCTAAATAGAAGGTGTTCTTTGCCTTCAATTTAGAATTGACTTATGACCTCGAGGGGCTAGGCGCTGGAGCTGGATTCAGAAACGCAGACTTAGTATCAAATTTTATATGCTTTCTTATTTATTCAAAAACTACGTTATTTCACTTATATCCACATCTAACTAACTATTAACCTTGATAACTCATTGATATACCTTCATTTATCCGATCTCTCTCACTCTAGTAAGTAGCTTTTCTCGTTTTTACCTTTTTAGTAAAACCTTATACGATCAAGGTACCGCGGAATATGCAAGGGCGCGCTCTTTGAAGGGTACTTTAAAAGTGAGCAAAAAAACGTTTGAAGAATTACTACAGCAATTTGAACCAATGATTTATCACATGATGAAACGATTAAATATTTATGAAAATCATCAAGCATTTTATCAAGTTGGTTGTATTGCAATTTGGGAAGCGATGTTTAGTTATATAGAAGATAAAGGTCAATTCCCAGCTTATCTCTATCCATTCATGAAGGGGAGAATGCTGTCAGAGCTTAGTGAACACACGAAGCGGACGGAAGATCTTCTCGATTCTTCGGACACCATTGATGAAACCATAATGGTTAATGATTTCTATGATATTGAAATGAAGAGCATCGTAGAGGACTTAACTCGTACTCTGTCACCATTACAAAAAAAGTGGTTTATTGGTTATTGTCTTTATGGAAAAACACCTAGTGAGATTGCAGTAGAGGAAAATGTTACAGTATCAGCAGTAAAGTCGTGGCGTCGTGAAGCGATTAAACGGATCAGAGCTGTACATTTTGATTACCACGTACGATAGTTTTAATGAAGTTACTAATAGTTGTGGACAGGCGTCTTACTCATTTGTAGACTAAGAGATACGAAAAGATACTATTGGAGGAATGGGAATGGATGAGCAAACAGTAACAGAAATTTTGGATCAGCTACGTGATGGTGAATTGGATTCCTTTCATGTTAGCAATGAACAATTTATAGCCTTTCGCCAAGTTCTTGTGAAAAGAGAAGATTTTAAGCATTTCCGAGGCATTGCAGAACAAGGTGGCAGTACAGTTTATCAGTTTATGAAAGAGCCAAGAAGCTAGAAGCTAGTATTTTAAGAACGTGCATTTTCCCAAGTGGAATCTGCACGTTCTTTTTAGTTTATTCTATTGAATAAAGTTTAAGGCCTCTTCTATCCTTTTATCGCCTGATACGATCTCAAAGGTTTGATTTTTTGCTTCTTGTAATGTTAAAGAGGCGATAAGCACAGATGCTACATCTTCTCTCAGTATGCTTTGGCTTTTGTCTTTTATGGACTTTGACGCTTGAACGCTACCTGTACCTTCATCATCTGTTAAAGCACCAGGTCGAACAATCGTAAATGGAATTTCCGACATGCTTAAGTATTCATCAGCAATCGCTTTTGCTCGTAAGTACATCATCATGCTTTCAGGTGCCACTTCTGGAATATCCGCTCCATTGAACTCAGCATGACAAAATGTTTAACAGCATGTTTTTTTGCCTCGTCGACCCGATTGTTTTTTTGGGTCCTGTTTTCCCATTTGCCCCTGCAATTAATACATTCATGTTCCATCACCTTTCTAATGCTTGTCTATTATTTATGTTCCCTATTTTGAAAAGCAGAAAACATTAATCATGCAAAATAGCTCTAATCAGAAATAATTAGGATACTATTTGTAACACTATCCATATGGAGGTGTTACACATGCTAGAAGATCAATCTACGCTTATCCTCGAATTCAGCTGGTAGATCAGTTGGTGAACCAACAACTGAACGAACGGCGCGGGGTCCACAGGACGGATTTGTTGAGGACATTGACATTAACCTTGCTTTAATACGCAAAAGGATAAAAACCCCTTCATTAAAAGTAGAGAGTTTAAAAATAGGAAAGCAAACAAAAACAGAGGTTGCACTAATTTACATAAAAGGGATCGCCAACGATGAAATTGTAAAAGAGCTCAATTCCCGTTTAGCTAAGATTCAAATAGATGGAATTTTAGATAGTCATTATCTTGAATCAATGATTGACGATAACCGGTTATCCCCATTTCCAACTGTTTATAGTACTGAACGTCCTGATCGAATATGTGCAAGTCTTTTAGATGGTAAGGTGGCGATTATTACAGATGGAACACCCTACGCCTTAACGGCACCCACATTGTTTGTTGAGTTTCTTCACTCAAGCGATGATTACTATAATAGCTCTATCGTAGCGACAACAATAAGATGGGTAAGATTTTTAGGATTGTTCATCACGCTCATTCTTCCTGCCTTTTTTGTTGCGATGACAACATTTCATCAAGACTTATTACAAACACCTTTATTAATTAGATTAGCTGCCGGTCGCGAAGGTTTGCCATACCCAGTACTTGTCGAAGCCATTTTCATGGTAATCACTTACGAGCTCGTTCGCGAAGCAGGCTTGCGAATGCCTAAAACCTTTGGGAATGCTGCGATTACTATTTTTGGTCTCGTGTTAATTGGACAAGCGGCTGTTCAGGCTGGAATTATTGGGCCCGTTATGACAGTTGTCATTTCAGTTACAGCTCTGACATCGTTTATTTTGCCTAATTATGCATTTTATCAAATCATTCGCCTTTGTGGATTTCCATTGCTTTTACTTGCTGGTCTTTTTGGATTTATGGGAATACTTGTTGGTTTGATGTTTGGTTTAACTCATTTAGTAAGCTTACGATCTTTCGGTGTTCCCTATTTTTCTCCTGTTTCTCCAGCAATAAAAGAAGGATGGAAGGATGTATTTATTCGGGCACCATGGTGGGCAATGGAAACGCGCACACCTGGTTTAGGTGTGAAAAATGAGGTTCGCGCAGGTGAAAATTCTAAGATCAAATCGTGAGGGAGATCATGGTGACCAAAATTAAACGTTTACTATTAAAAGGCTTAATCGTTGTTCTTATCCTTCTCATTCTTCCATTTATCCTAACTGGTTGCTGGAGTGTTAATCGTCACACTGCTATTTATTAAGAAAAAAAGGAATGTATACCAAAAAGGATGACTCATAAAGGTGGAACTTGACAGGATGTAGCTCAGAAAGGCTCCTAAAGACATGACGTCCGAGAACTTTGCCTTTCTCCCTATGATTAAGGCGTCCGCTTTGAGCATTTGTTGCTAGCTCGTAATTTTTGGATTTTCTTCTTTTGCAAGCCAATCTTGCAGATCCAAAAAGGTATTCCTCGCATCTTCTATCCCTAGTTGATAGAGACGTTCGAGCTTGATAGGATTTCGTTCAATCCTCGCAACCTCTAATGGCATACTTGGTCGAATCACAAAGATATCTCCGTTCTTTTCCCGCTCTTCTAAGTATGCTTGAATAGAGTTATACATTTCATATCTCGTAAGAATCGCTTTTACAAGATTTGGGTACTTTTGAAAGGATCTTTGGACTAGCCATTGCATACTTGGTTTTTTCTTACGGTATTCGAGGTTCTTAGTAAGGATAACGACATTTCTCTTATTTCCATCTGCTTCCGATTTTTTTAATGGAATCGAGTCAACGATTCCGCCATCGAGGAGGGTTTTACCATCATATTGAACAAATGGCGCAATAAATGGTAAAGAACTTGACGCTCTTATAATCGTTAAAATATCCTTTCCATAGGTTTTTTTATCATAGTAAATTGGCTCTCCTGTTTCGCAATCGGTTGTCGCAACAAGGAATTTCTCAGGTGCTTCATTAAATGCTTGAAAATCAAATGGAACAATTTTATTTGGTATTTCATCGAATAAAAAGTCCATTCCAAAAAGCTGGCGATGTTTAATCACATTTCGAAAAGACAAATAATTGGGGTGTGTGACATAATCGATGTTTACTTTTCGGTTTCGTCCCTTTTGTCTTGAAACATAGGAAGCTCCGAAACACGCACCAGCAGATACTCCGATCACATAAGGAAAATATAATTCTTTTTCCATGAAATATTCTAATACGCCTGCAGTGTAGAGACCTCTCATCCCTCCACCTTCTAAAACTAACCCAGCTTGGTTCAATTCCTTCTCTCCTCTATATCTATTATTTATTTAAATATAACACACCTTAAACTCCCACTCATATGTGATTAACTCGCTACTTTCATGGAAACTCATACATGTATTTCATTATTCAAGGGAAAATTAACCTAAGGATCCTATTTCGTTCATGAGGTGAAAATATGGTGTCACCCAATCAGTAAAAGAAGAGACGATTGAAAAGCAGATTGTTACTCATTTAATGAAGGATGCTAGTACTAGCGAACCGAAAAATATCGAGGACTTCTTTAAACAAAACTACGCGATCAGACCTCATAAAACGACGAATCAATTTTTGTCAGTGTGTTTATAATGTTGACGATTGGTGGAAGCCTTATCGCTTTACCGATAGTTATTTCATTTGGTAAATGAGAGAATCGAATTGACTAAATCAATTCGGTTTTTTTGAATAAATCTTAAATTTATAAAGTGGTTCAGCGCTAATTAAAAAGAAGCCAATCTAAAGCACAGATTTTTCTGAAAGTCTTTACTTAATCACATAAATAGTGCAAAATGGGACTAATAGATTTTTATATCTATTGTTTTATGTTGGATGCTTATTTCATCCAATTTTAGTACATATGTACCTTGGTTAGCGCCAACTTGTCAACATCTGTTGACAGCGCCTTCATCCTTCGCATCTATGCGGGAAGACACCGGCCAATGCCTAGTTACAATTAGCTATCAGAATAGAATTCTGTAAGGCGAGTTTAATAGAAGGAGAGAGGCAATGAAAATCGCAAAAGTTGGGAATATTATCGAATTTAAAGATGGATTAACAGGTGTTGTTGAAAAAGTAAATGAGAACTCTGTCATTGTAGACTTAACGATCATGGATAATTTCGGTGATCTTGATCTCGATCGACGTACTGTTGTAAATCATAAAAACTATAAAATTATTAAATAGTAAAGCAAAAGCAGAAGTGCCTTATTCAGCCCTAACAATTATATTGAAAAAACGGTGAGGAGTTTAATAACTCCTCACCATTTTCAGTCGTATTATTTTCCAATTATATCTTTTCGTTCTGCCATCTGTGGTGGCTCTTCCATCCATCCGTTCTTAATCATAATCTTGGCGCCTTCATGAGCAAATTCAAAGATATCTTTTGTAAAAACCCCCATTTTTGCAACTAAGTCATTCCGTAAACTAAAAGCAGTTCCTACAGCATTCCCACCCATAGAAAAACTGCAAAACATACTCGTACAGTACATCATCAGCTTGTCAGAAAACGGAGCAACAGTTGAACGCGTCGCATTTCCTCCTGAAGTTGTAGGTATTTGAATACCATCTTCAAGAAATACTTCACTCATCTCTTTTACAACACTTTTTGAAATTTCTGCTCCTTTATTAAAAAACTTCTTTACTTCAGGACTATTGGCACATTGAGCAAAACCAGTAATCATTTGTAAGCCAGAAACATTTGCTTCAATTCCATGATAAATGTAAGCCACTTCTATTGTGTTTAATGTTCGTTTATTCCCAAGTTTAGTTAAGGGATTCATTCCTGCCAAATAGTTTTTTTCTTTTACAAACTCAACCGTTTTTGGCATTGAAACATAGGGTGAGCGTGCCAGCAGCCCTTTTTCAATCAAATATTGCGTGCAAGAATTGTAAGCGCCTTGGGTAATGGCGGTAAGATCTTTGAAGAGCATGACGATATCTTCTCGATATGCCATGTTTATATTGAGTGTATGCAACCCCATACTTATTTCTTTGAGCAACCGTACAAACATGATGTCAAAGCCATTATCATAGAGCTTTGGTACATCTTTATTAACATCTTGAGAGGTAAATGCGACTGGAATTGCAGCCCCTTCATCTTCGAAAATAATTTTTATTTTACCAACATACAGGTCGATATCTTTGTACAAATCCGTCATGATTTTTAGGGCTTTATCGTCGTCAGCTTTTTCTATAAAATATTCTAACATTCGCAAAATCATTGTTTTTTCTTGGTAAGTAAGCCATAAGACACCGAGTTCGGACGATGTGATGGCAGGTTTTTCAGGCATACTGTATATTCCTCCATAAGTTTTATCTTTCTTTATTTTGCTCTAAAAACCCTACAGTATTCTTAAAAAAATCAAAAACAAAAAACCCCTATTAAAAAATAATACGGGATTTTTGTTCAAGCTTATTTTATTCGATTTAACTTTATTTCAAAGAGCATTTTGTTAATAACTAGGAATTTGAATTTATAATCTACCCAAGGGTTACTATCTAGTAATTAAACCCACCACATCTGTGAAGGTGTTTCTTCAATTAATACCGATTGCAGGTTCGTCACTGCGCGTTTAAAGCCTTCTTCAATGGACATGATTGGATCTTCGTGTTCAATGCTAACTACGTAGTCATATCCGTATGTACGTAATGCACTCATCATGTCGGACCATTCCTTTAAGCTATGTCCACAGCCTACCGAACGGAATGACCATGCTCTCGTCTGTACTTCTCCGTATGGCTGCATGTCAGTTAGACCATACATATTCACGTTCTCTTGATCAATGTAGGTGTCTTTTGCATGGAAATGGTGAATCGCATTTTCTTTTGCTAAAATTTTGATGGCTGCTACTGGATCAATACCTTGCCACCAAAGATGGCTTGGATCTAAGTTGGCACCAATTGCGTCGCACGTTGCTTCTCTTAGCTTAAGAAGTGTATATGGTGTGTGTACTAAAAAACCACCGTGTAACTCAAGACCAATTTTCACATTATGATCTTTCGCAAACTGACCGACTTCTTTCCAGTAAGGAATTAGTTTTTCTTCCCACTGCCATTTCAACACATCCCCATATTCATTTGGCCAAGGAGTAACCGGCCAGTTAGGATATTTTGCTCCTTCGTGGTCTCCAGCTGTACCTGAAAAACAGTTCACGACTGGGACATTCATTAAAGAAGCAAGCTGAATTGTTTTAAGTAGTGTTTCATGTGAATTGTTCGCGAATTCAACTTCTGGTGAGATTGGGTTACCGTGACAGCTGAATGCACTTATGGTTAGGTTGCGTTCTTGGATTTCCTTAACGTACACATTTCTTTTTTCTTCATTTTCTAGTAACTCGTCTAGTTTACAATGATTATTCCCCGGATAACATCCAGTACCAATTTCCACTGCATGTAAACCAGCAGCTTTTACTTTGTCTAGCATTTCTTCAAATGAATGATCATTGAATAGAACCGTAAATACACCTAATTTCATTTTGTATAGCTCCCCTCTTTTTGTGAAGAGTAATAAATTGCATCAATAATTTGTGAAACTTGTAGAGCTTCTTCAGGTTTGACAGTTAGTTCGGCTTTTCCTAAGCAGGCGTCTACAAAATTTTGTGCTTGTGCAAGCCCTGGATTGTCATCACCAGGTAACCATGCTGCTTGACTATTAAAAAGCATCCCATTTTTCGCTGTATAAAGCTCTGGAGGAAAAACACTTAAGCCGCCACTGGTACCTGAAATACTAACATGCTCTTCGTCAACTTTAATATTGGCTGCCCAAGATGTTTCTAGTAACAATGAAGCACCATTTTCAAACTTAATATAAGCAGTCACATGATCATCCACTTCAAACGTTTCATGATCAAAAGTTCCCCACTGATTAACAGAGTTAGCCGTTTTACTTAATGTATTGTACGTGCTTCCTGATACTTCAACGTGTTTCGGATTACCCATTAACCAGATGGCAAGATCGAGAAGATGACAGCCATAGTCGATTAAGCTTCCTCCACCTTGAAGCTCTTTGTTTGTAAAAACTCCCCAGCCAGGTACTTTTCGTCGTCTCAGTGCTTGCACTCTTGTAACAAGAGGTGTGCCAACTTCCTCCATCAATTTCTTAGCAGCTTGTGCTTCTTTCATAAATCGATAATGATAGGCAATTGCTAGCACTTTAGATGATTTTTTGCTAGCAGAAACCATAGCTTCACATTCTTCACCTGAAAGCGCCATCGGTTTTTCACACAGTACATGTACACCAGCTTCTAGAGCAGCAATCGTAATTTCGGCATGAAATTTATTCGGTGTACAAATACAGACAGCATCCACTTCAGCAAACAGTTGACGATAATCCGCATAAACGTTTGGAATGTTGAATCTTTCTGAGACTTCTTGAGCTCGAGTCGCATTTAAATCAGATATGGCCGCGATCACACACTGATCACTCAGCTGCAAAAAGGCTGGGATATGGCGATCTTGTGCAATACCGCCGACCCCGATAATGCCTATTCGTAATTTACTCATATCACTTAAAACCTCCTTAAACACGTACAATCGTTTTTGTGTCATTCGATTTCAATGCTGCAAGAATGACTGCTAACGATTTCATTCCTTCTGTACCTGAAATTGGAACGTCACGATCCTCAACAATTGCACCGACAAATTCTTCAATAACATGTGTATTCTTTTGACCACCATTATCGTTAGATTGAATTTTACCGAGTTCGTAGTTGACAACTTCTCCATTTGTATACTGAGCAACTAATGAATAAGTTGGGTTATCTTCGAGACGTAGCGTCGCTTTTTCGCCATAAATGATTGTTGAGTTATCTTCACTTGCTGTGAAAGACCAGCTCGCAGCAAGGGTACCGATTGTGCCGCTTTCTGTTTTTAGCACACACACCGCTGTATCGTCTACATCGGCGAATTCCTTTGAGCTTGTTTCAACAAACGCACCAACCTCGACAATTTCTTCACCTAATAGGTAGCGTAATAAATCTGTTTTGTGAACGCCTAAGTCCCCCATTGCTCCAATGAAAGCCTTGTCTTTTTCGAAAAACCAACTATTCTTGCCATCAACACTCCAGCCTTCTGGACCTGGATGTCCAAATGCTGTACGGAAGCTGTAGATTTTTCCAACTTCGCCGTTTTCAATTAGTTTTCTAGCAATTTGATGTGAGCGAACAAAGCGTTGATTATGAGCGATCATTAGCTTTTTCCCGCTCTTTTCTGCAGCTTGTATCATTGCCTCTGCTTCTTCTTGAGAAGTAGCCATTGGTTTTTCACATAACACATGAAGACCATTGCTTAATGCTTCAATCGAAATTGGAGCGTGAAGATAGTTAGGTGAACATACACTCACTGCGTCAATCTCTCCACTTTTGACAAGCTCTTTATAATCTGTAAAAGCTTTCACACCATACTTTTCAGCAACTTCGTTCGCACGTGCCTCGACTATGTCACAAACGGCAACAAGCTGGACATTTTTATTGCTTGCATACTCAGGTAAATGGCGATGCTGGGCAATACTTCCGCATCCTATTACTGCAACTTTTAATTTAGTCATGTTCGTTTCCCCCTATTATTAAAGTGATTTCTCGGAAATTTTTTCTAATGGTTGAGCATTGCCATACACAGGACGTTTTCGATCCGCAGGCTGGGCCCATTTTACACCATTTACAATTACACGTTGAATTTGTTCATTTTCATAAGTTGGATATGTTTCATGACCTGGGCGGAAGTAGAAGATTTTCCCGTTTCCACGTTTAAATGTACAGCCACTTCGGAAGATTTCTCCGCCTTCAAACCAGCTTGTGAAAATTAACTCATCAGGTGTCGGAATATCAAAGTGCTCTCCGTACATCTCTTCTTTCTCAAGCTCGATGTATTCACCGATTCCATCTGCAATTGGATGACTTGGATCGACAACCCAAAGACGCTCTTTTTCATCTGCTTCACGCCATTTCAAATCACAGCTCGTGCCCATTAATACTTTGAAAATCTTTGAAAAATGGCCTGAATGAAGAACAATTAATCCCATGCCATCAAGTACACGCTGTTGAACTCTTTTTACAATTTCGTCGCTCACTTCATCGTGTGCAATGTGGCCCCACCAGATTAGCACGTCTGTATTATGTAGTACTTCTTCTGTAAGTCCGTGCTCTGCCTCATCAAGTGTCGCAGTTTTCACTTCATAATCTGCATTCTTCAAAAATCCTGCAATTTTGCCGTGAATGCCTTCTGGGTAAAGATCGCGAACGACTGGATTTTTCTTTTCGTGTCGGTTTTCATTCCATACGGTTACTTTAATCATGTTCTAGCACCTTGCTTTCTTAAGTTTGAGATTTATATTTTTCTAGCCATGAAGTTTGTTCATTCATTGTCATGTTTATAAATAAAGCGGTGAACCGGTTAACTATACATAGCTAACGGAAATTACTTTCTCACCTCCTAACATTGTATTCTTGAAGTAGAATCTCTTATCACTAGCTCAACTGGTAGACAAAAGGTTTTGAATTCGGTTTCTTTTTTTTCAATCGTCGAAATTAGCATTTCAGCTGATATAGCACCTTTTTTAAACACATCTTGACTAATTGTTGTCAAGCTCGGTGATGCATATCTGCTAACAAGAAGGTCGTCATAGCCAATAACCGAGTAATCAATTGGCACCTTTTTATCAGCTTCATTGAATGCCTTGATAATGCCTAGAGCCAATATATCGGCCGCTGCAAAAATAGCCGTTATTGGTAATTCTGCTTTGATAATGTTTTTTCCGATTTGATATCCGTTTTCGAATGAGCTGTCTTTACCTTCAAAAACGAACGCATCTTGAAATGGTAGATTTGCTTCTTTTAGTGCTTGTTGGAAGCCTTTTAATCTCAAGCTATCAATTGGATTATTAACAGGACCTGGTGACACAAATCCAATCGATCGATGACCGTATTCAATTAAGTGCTTTGTAGCTAAATAACCACCGCGCTCATCATCAATACGAATATTCGTGTAATGTTTTGCGTATTCCTCATACGTATCAATTAAAACAATCGGCATGGATAACGCTTTCAATTCTTGATAAATAGATTCTGGAAACGAACCTAAAAAGACAAGACCATCAAGATTCCTTTTCATGACCCAATTTTTGCAGTCCTCTGGCTTTCCAAACCCTGATAGTAAAAAATCATAGCCATTCTTGCGAGATACAAACTCAATTCCACTTATTAACTCACTATAATAATGATTTTCTCTAAAAATTGGTGCTAGTGAGCCTTCTACTAGTGGTATCATAACACCAATCATATTCGACTTTTTCTTAGATAAACTGATTGCTGTAAAATCTGGTTGATAATTTAGTTCTGCAATCGTTTGTAATACTCTTGCTTTCGTTTCCTCTGACACTTTGTTTACGCCGTTAATGACATAAGATACAGTTGCAGATGAAACCCCAGCAATTCTTGCTACGTCACGGATCGTAATTTTCTGATTCATGCTGCCTCCGGTTAAGCGGTTAACTTAGATGCTGTCATTATATAATATTCCTATTTTCAGGTCAATCATGAGTTTGAAAAATTTCTTTTTAAAATATTCACTAAAAACAAACATATGTTCTTGTTTAATTCAGGTAATTTGATTATAATGAATGATGTAAGGCACTAAGTGACCATAAAATGACAATACATGGGAGTGTTATCGATGAAACGTCAAGCGACACCATATCTATCATTTAACGGCAATGCAAGAGAAGCTTTAGAGTATTATCAAGAGGTTTTTCAAGGTGAAGTACTTGGGATTCAAACGTTTGGAGAGGCTGAATACCCAACTCCTCCAGAGGCAGATGAAAGAATCATGCATGCTCAATTTAAAAAAGAAGATTTAGTGTTTATGGTATCAGATGGATTTGGTGATCACACATTTGAAATCGGCAACAACATTTCATTAGTCCTAGAATTAGAAAGCGATGAAGAAATACAGGGCTATTATGATCGTTTAAGTGAGAAGGGTACTGTGCTAATGGAGCTTCAGGATACGTTCTGGGGAGCAAAGTTTGCTAAAGTAAAGGATCCGTTTGGAGTGACTTGGGATCTTAATTATGAAAAGGCTTAAATAGATTCCTCTTCAATATAAAAAGCAGTGGATTTAGCTACAAAATCCACTGCTTTTATATTGTTACTCATAAACTGTTATCTTTACATCTTTCCTACCCCACTGTTTTGCATCGTTCAAACCCGGGATAAACACATCAATTTTGTTTCCTTTAATTGCCCCACCAGTATCAGCTGCAATTGCTTTTCCATAGCCTTCTACCTCTACAGTAGACCCTAATGGTATGACGTTAGGATCAACGGCAATCACCTTTCCATCATCATATTTATTTAAATCCACACCCATTCTCGTCACACCAGAACAGCCTTCACAGCTGGCTGTATAAGCTGTACTAGAAACAGTGATTTCCTTAACATTCTGGCCTACTTCACTTGCTTTTTCATTCAATTTGCTATTCGTCCCAGGACCTGCTATTCCATCCACAGCCAATCCTTTTTGTTGTTGAAATTTTGAAACAGATTGTTTTGTTCCGGTACCGTAAATTCCATCAACAGTGCCAGGATAAACTCCTCATGCCTTTAATAGTCTTTGTAGTTCTGCAACAGGTTTTCCAATATCTCCTGTGCGGAGCACTTTAATTTTGTGATTTGTTTGTGGACCTGCGATTCCATCCACCTTTAATTTATTTGTAGATTGAAAATCCTCTACAGCTTTATCTGTTATTGGGCCGAAATATCCTGTTGACTCATGATATGGGAAATCCCCTTTTGCCATTAAATAGTCTTGCAATTCTTTGACATCCTGGTGACTTGTCCCTGTCTTTAACGTTTGATCACCTAGTGCAGCTTCTCCTTGGGCAGGAAAAAGAACACCTGTTGATAAAACGACGGCGGCTAATACGCCATATAGTTTGCGCTTCATACTTTTCCTCCTTATTTTTTGCTACAAATACACCATTCGATTAATAACGCTCTTTGTAGGTGTACGAAGGTTAAAACAAATCGGAAGGACTAGTAAACTTGAAGAATATGTCATAATTCTTACCCATCGTCGTACATCATTTGGACCTGTTATGAGTAATATTTTCATAATATGATAGAATAAGGAAATAAATATTCTCAGGAGGAGTTTTTCAGGTGATTATTCGCACGATCATGGAAGAGGATGCTCATGATTTTTTAAGTTGTCTCAGGAAATTAGATACAGAAACAGAGTATATGTTGTTTGAGCCAGGGGAACGAAAGCTATCGTTTGAAGATCAGAAAAAACGAATACAAAATGTACTGCAACAAGAGAATTCCACGATTTTACTAGCAGTGGAAAACGGTGAACTTGCAGGTTTCATTGCTGCATTTGGTGGAACTGTGCAACGAAATAAACACTCTGTGTCAATCGTGATTGGAATACTCGAGGAGCATCAGGGCCGTGGACTTGGCCATTCACTCTTTACATCACTTTATGAGTGGGCAAAGATTATTGACCTACATCGTTTCGAGCTAACAGCCATGTCACATAATAAAAAAGCACTCTCTTTATACCGTAAGCATGGCTTTGAAATTGAAGGAGTTAAAAAGCATTCCTTGAAGATAAGAGATACATATATTGATGAATATTATATGGGGAGGATATTAGAATGAGTGAAAAGATTTTTCCAGTGCTTGAAACGAGCCGATTACAATTAAGAGAAATCCATAGTGGCGACGCAGAAGTTATTTACTCTTATTTTTCAAATCCAAGAGTTGTAGAATACTACGGAATGTTACCGATGAAAGAGGTAGAGGAAGCAACTTCATTGGTTGAGATTTTTCAAAAAGGATTTAAAAGCGGTACATCGATTCGCTGGGGAATTGTCATCTCTGAAAGCGATCAGTTCATCGGAACGATTGGCTATCACAATTGGAATAAAACTCACCACCGAGCGGAAATAGGTTATGAAATACATCCTAAATATAGGCGAAAAGGGTATGCAATTGAAGCATTAGAGGCTGTGAGTGAGTATGGATTTGAGCAACTACATCTTCATCGAATTGGTGCTTTGGTACGGCCTGAGAATTTGCCATCTCAACAATTATTAGAGAAGCAGGGTTTTGAAAATGAAGGATTATTGAAGGATTACCAACATGTAGCCGGACATTATTACAATTTAACAATGTTTTCTAAAGTCAAAAGCATTCAATTGGCTAAATGATTTGTTTGTTTAGGCCGATTAGCGTATGTTTATCGGCCTAATCCCGTTCTATCATCCACTTTTGCAACTTCAGCGTTGACTTTCCGAGGTATATCGGCCACTTTTGCCACTATATCGGCCACTCCAACTCCCCTTTCCAATTTCGACAAAATAACAAAGGAATAAAATCTAACCAACAAGTAGTGTCATTTGTTTTTCTAACTTAATATGAAATTATAATAATTCTAAAAAGGGGTGTGTATTCATTGAAACAATATGTCTTTACTATTGACTCTGATGAATTTCAACGCGAACTTATTATTAGTGCCAATGGTATTCTGGATGCAGTTGCCCAAGTAAAATTAATAATGAAAGTTACTGAACAAAGACATCAGAAGAAAAACCTGAAATTTATAGGTGTTAAGTATTAATGCCCCCTGTTACCTTACAAACTTCTAGTTCCTCATTGATAAATTTGCCTTACTTTCAAAGTTAACTGTTCTGAAGGAGCATAGCTTTAGATCAGCACCCTCCAGGTTTCTCCAATTAAAGATAAAAAAACAGACAGGTATTTAGTAAATACCTGTCTGTTTTTCAAATCTAATTTAGTTATCATTAAAACCAAATGTCACGATTTTCTCTAAATTTCCCACGGATTCTCCTGTTAAATGTCACAGTTTTAAACAGAAGATCAGTTCATCGATTAGTTACAGTCTCCGGATACAAATCATGATTCATCAAACGATACGAAGCCATTTCCTCATATTTCGTCCCCGGACGACCATAATTCGTATACGGATCAATCGAAATTCCACCACGTGGCGTAAACTTACCCCACACTTCAATATAGCGTGGATCCATCAGCTCAATTAAATCATTCATAATAATGTTCATGCAGTCTTCATGGAAATCTCCATGATTGCGGAAGCTAAATAAGTAAAGCTTAAGTGACTTACTTTCAACCATTTTTACATCAGGGATATAGCTGATGTAGATGGTTGCGAAATCTGGTTGATTTGTGATTGGGCATAGCGAGGTAAACTCGGGACAGTTAAACTTTACAAAATAATCTCTATTCGTATGTTTGTTATCAAACGATTCTAAAACATCTGGTGAATAGGTAAATAAATAGCCTGTTCCTTGGTTGCCAAGTAATGTTATATCTTTCAATTCTTCTTTTTTTCTTCCAGCCATGTTTACTACCTCTTTCTTCAATTAAGTTAAACCCCACGCTTATTCCCCCAGACAAGAGTATGCAGCTGAGGTAATACGCGAACATCATTCATGTCATCTTCTTCAATCACTTGATCAATTAACCATTCATACTTATCTAAAAGGACTTTGATTAATTTAGCATCATTGCTTTCATGAATATCCTCGTTTCCAACCTGTACATAAAAAGCTACATTTGGATATCGCTTATGAACGTCTTTCGCAAATTTTAAGTCCACGGAATCGAAAACAACGACTTTAAGGCTTAATGATCCCTGTCTTCCCGCTTGAATCAGGGTATCGATCATGAAATCAAGCTTTTCAAAGTCTGTCGTCATTCTAGAACTAGGTGGCTTCGGTGAAATCGTTAAATCATCAATTTTCGTTAGCCAATCCTGATACTTACTTCCTTGAGTTTCAATGGCAACCTTCATGTTTTTTTCATTAAGGAGATCAATAAGTTTGCCTAAATTAGCAAGCAGCGCGGGATTTCCACCAGAAATCGTTACATGCGAAAAACGGGTTCCACCTTGCTCCTTTAGCTCATTCCAAACCTCACTTGCAGTTAACTGGCGTATATCATCTTTCGCAGATCCATCCCACGTAAAAGCAGAATCACACCAGCTACATGAATAATCGCAGCCTGCGGTTCGAACAAACATTGTTTTCTGCCCCACGACCATTCCTTCACCCTGAATGGTAGGCCCAAAAACCTCGAGTACCGGAATTTTTTTCATTCCTTCTCCACCTGCTTCTTAGGACGAAAGACAACATAGCTTGTTGGCGTTTCTCTTACATATACTTGAACGCATTTCGGAGCACTTTTCATACCATCCAGTTCCTTTTGCACGACTTCCCAAATCGTACGGGCGACAACCTCTGTTGTTGGAAAAAAATCCGAGTCGTTCTCATTAAATAAATCTTTGTGATCATTTAATACTGTGTGATCAAAGCGATCATGGACGATTTTTTTAATTCTACTAAAATTCACGAGAAAACCTGAGTCGTCTAGTTCATCACCTGCGATTGTAACGTTAACAAAATACGTATGTCCGTGTACAAACCGACATTTTCCCGCTTCATCATTTGGTATAAAATGAGCAGCGGCGATATGCATGTCTTTATTTAGTTCATATTGAAAGTCATGTTGAACCTGTGGATAGATTTGTTGTAGCATCAAGCACCCACCTCTTTGCTCTCAAGGTATTGATGAAGGCCTTTGTTTCTTAATTCGCATGCAGGACAATCTCCACAGCCCTCTGCAATAATCCCGTTATAGCATGTTAATGTCTCATTCCGAACGTATTCCAAGGCTCCCAATTCATCGGCAAGCTGCCATGTTTCAGCCTTATTCAACCACATAAGTGGCGTATGCAGAACGAATTGATCGTCCATTGCTAGATTTAGTGTGACATTACATGATTTTACGAACACATCACGACAATCAGGGTAGCCACTAAAATCGGTTTCACACACACCTGTTATGACGTGACGTGCCCCCACTTGCTTCGCCAAAATACTAGCAAATGTCAAAAACAACAGATTTCGTCCTGGAACAAAAGTAGTCGGCAGCTCTCCATCCTTTTGTTCAATTTCGATATCATCACGAGTTAATGCATTTGGAGCCAGCTGATTTAATAATGCCATATCAAGAAGATGATGTTTAACACCTAGGTCTTTCGCAATTGATTCTGCAACATCTATTTCAAGCTTATGACGCTGATTATAATTAAAGGTCACAGCCTCCACTTCTTTAAACTGCTTTAACGCCCAAAACAAACAGGTTGTGCTGTCTTGACCACCACTGAAAACAACAATCGCTTTTTCATTCTTCATATCGTTCATCTCCTTACTTGTAAAAATAAAAGGTATAATTAATAGACGAAAAAAGACACCTACGAAAAAAAGATCGAGGTGTCTAGCAAGTTTATAATCCTAATGAAAAAACTATACCATTTGATATAGTATATCCTTAGTTTTTTATAGAGGGTTGTGCTAGAACCTCTCCTGAGACACTAAATGCTTGCTCAGAATTACATAAAATTTTAACTTAACTACTATACCATGAACTGTTCGATCTAGGCAATAAAAAAAGCGCAAGCGCCTTGGTCAGCCTTAGGCATAGCATAAGACGAGCCGGCTAAAGGTTGTTCTTTAACCTTTTGGACGGATTTTATGACCTCGAGCCGATGGCGCCTTGCGCTAGACACAAAAACTAAGTACAAAAAACTTATACTTTCTTATCTTTGAACAAAAGCGCAAGCACAAGGGTCAGAGGAGCAAGGCTAAATTGCCTGCCTCAACGTTCCTCTACCCTATCTTTATACTCATGCTCAAGCATACTCATCACATAAATACTCCAATACTCATCATCACATTTCAAAGTATCCCGTAATAACCCTTCTACTTTAAAACCTAGCTTGTCATAGACATTCCGTGCCGAGTCATTGAAATCAAACACGTTTAATGAAACTCGGTGTATTCCTAGTTCTTCAAAAGCAACCTTTAAAAGTTCCTTCATCATAAAGCTAGCAACACCTTTGTTCTGTTTCGTTGACTTTACTAAAACCCTTGATATCATCGCATTACGATGAGCTATATTTACATTATTTAATTCGATGTAGCCTACCATCTCATCACCATCGTTAACCTTAAATAGATAACGCTCTGGCTGATCCCCAATTGATCCAGCATAATGCTTTAAAAAGACACTTTCCTCCAATGGATAAAGAAAACGCGACCCACTCCATTGATAAAGAAGTTGCTTAGAATCAATCCAGCTAAGAAGTTCCCCTACATCTTCCTTAAAAAAAGGTTCAAAACGATACATGTCTCTCTCCTCATTTCACTCTTTTTTCTCTATTTTACTTCAATCTCTTTAACGTGGTAAAGAACTATTGTAGGTTTTACATTATTTTTTTCAATATAAAAAAAGCGCAAGCGCCTTGATCAGGCCCGACAAGCATAAGGCGATTCTAAATTGAAGGCGTTCTTTGCCTTCAATTTAGAATTGACTTATGACCTCGAGGGGCTAGGCGCTGGAGCTGGATTCAGAAACGCAGACTCAGTATCAAATTTTATACTTTCTCAATGTCAAAAAAACCGACCAGATGCGGTCGATTTTAAATGTCCTTTAAGAGTTGCTTTTGTTTTTTCCAGCTTCCTCTGCCAACTGATCAAATGACTTCACTTTACCATGAGGATTTTGGGATTCTTTGCGTACCGTCCACTGACGTTCTTCTTGCCGCTTTGACTGTGTCATTACATTGCCTCCTAGTAGTGGGAGTTGAAATGGCTAAAGGATTCGAGAAAGGATTCCACTTCAAGAATAGATTTTCCTATCTCTCACGTTTCATTCTTAAATATTGCGGTTTGTTTTTTTATCAGACTTCTGCCCAAAAAGAAGAAAAACTCCAAAAACCATCAATAAATCCTAATGATTGCAACAAAAAGAGTACTCCAATTCCTATTAATAAATACCCGAAAATCCTTTACTGTTCCTCATACGTATTCCTCATTGCCAGAATAATCACCACAGTATGACGGTTTTCAATAGGAAAAAGTTTCATAATTTGAATACTTTTTTTGATTTAACGCAAGCTAAAAAAAAATAGATTAAAGGATGTAGTATTCCAGAGAATCCGGACTGGCTTATTAAGGTAGCTAAAATGGACATACGTGAAATGATAAAAGTGAATTTAAATTCTGTATCTGGAATTCAAAGGAGGAAATTTGATGACAATTCCAAACAAAACACAATTGGTTTCGTCAGAATTAGGTAATCTGTGGCTTGCTTATCAGGAAAAAACCATGTTAATGAAGTTCCTGGAACATTTTCTTGAACACACTGAGAATGAAGAAACACAACAAATGTTACAAAGAAGTTATGATTTATCTGCCCAATCTGTCATTCAAATTAGAAGCTTCTTCGAGCAAGCAGGAGCAGTCATTCCAGTTGGCTTTACTGATGGTGATATACACAAAGGTGCTCCAAAGTTATTTGATTATACGTTTGATGTTATGTTTCTACACTTAATGAGTAAAATTGAAGTTGCGCTGTTTTCACTTCATTCAACTATGTCGTACCGGTTAGATGTGTTTGAATTTTTTAGACAGCTATCAGCAGACGCACAAGAAACATACCGGCAAACCACCCAATATCTTTTACAGGTTGGAGTTCTCTCCCGCCCGCCTTATGTGTCAATGCCAAAAGAAGTTGAAATAGTAAATAATAAAAGTTATTTTTCAGGTTACAGTTTGTTAAACGAAAAAAGGGCATTAAATACCATAGAAGTTTCTCTAATCCATCACGCGATCGAGGCAAACCTTACAGGGATGCAGTTAATGATGGGATTTGCTCAAGTAGCGCATGATAAACAGGTAAAAAAGTATTTCGCCGATGGGATGGACTTGTCTAAAAAAGTTGAAACAACATTAGGTGAGTTTTTCAGAGAGGAATTTATTGAACCACCAGCAACACACGCTGGTAAAGCCACAAATTCTACGTTTGCTCCATTTTCTGACAAGATGATGATGTATATTACAAGTTTGTTAAGTACGTTTGGTCTTGGGAGCAACGCAATTGGCGGAGCATTCAGTTTAAGGAATGACTTACCACTAACAATGTCGTTTCTTGCGAAAGATATGGTCAGCTTTGCTAAAGAGGGTGGAAAGATTATGGTCGCAAATGGCTGGATGGAGGAACCACCGCAAGTTGAAGATAGAAAACAATTAAGAAAATAACCTCTCTATCTTAACTCATGTAAAAAAGTGTAAAGGATAAAGCATTCACGTGAAAAATTTGGACTGGCTGTTACGATTAATGATTCTTCTCTCATGGTTGACTCTTCCATTTTTAGGATAGAAAAATATTAATCGATTTACACCAGCCACTTTCTTGATTGGAGAAATCCCGTTAATTATCGGTCATTTTTTGCAGGAAACCAACCGAGGGAGACTCTTTTTTAGACAAAAAAAAGAACCCACACATTTTTCAGTGTTGGGTCCCTAGCTTCATGTAGCCATGCGCTTTTCAAGAAATGGCTGTGATTCAGTTTCAACTGTAACCTTTTTCGTAATTTCTAAATAGCGGATATGATGATTTTCCATATCCCGCACTTTAAAATGATGGGAACCTAATTCGATGGTTTCACCCTTTTGGATATCGTATTTTTCAGTAAGCACCCACCCACCGATTGTATCAATATCTGAATCGTCTATTTCTAATCCGAAGAGATCATTAATTTCACTTACGAGTACCTTTCCATCAATGATGTAATTGTTTTCATTTACTTTTTGTATCAGAGGAACTTCATCGGCATCAAATTCATCACGAATTTCTCCAACGATTTCTTCTAGTATGTCTTCCACGGTTACGAGTCCTGCAGTTCCACCATATTCATCAATTAACATCGCCATATGAATGCGTTCCTTCTGCATTTTTAATAGCAAATCATGAATAGGAATTGATTCAATTACTGAAATGATTGGCCGTATATAGTTATCCATTCTAAGCGAATCTCGCTTATTGACCTGAATAAGGTCTGTGAAGATTTCTTTTATGTTTATAATTCCTACGATGTGATCTTTATCACCATCAACTACGGGGTAACGTGTATACTTTTCATCCTTGATGATGCCTAGTTGTTCATGGATCGGTGCATCAATTGAAAGGGAGACAATTTCTGTTCGTGGTACCATAATTTCTTTTGCAATTCGATTATCAAATTCAAAGATTTTATTTACATACTTAAATTCTGATTGATTGATTTCTCCACTTTTCAGACTCTCGGAAAGGAGAATTCTTAATTCTTCCTCACTATGCGCTAATTCATGTTCTGACATTGGCTTTAGTCCGAAGAGACCTGTCAATAATCGGGCAGATCCATTCAAAAACCAAATAAACGGGTACATGATGCGGTAAAATAAAATGAGTGGTTTTGAAAACCATAAACTGATTTTCTCAGCCTTTTGAATTGCAACCGTTTTAGGTGCTAATTCCCCTATTACAACGTGTAAAAAAGTAATTGAAACAAAGGCAATTGAGAATGATAGTATGTGTGAAAGTGATTCTGGTACTTGATATTGTACAAATAACGGAAGAAGCATTTGCTCAACAGTTGGTTCACCAAGCCAACCTAATCCTAGAGCGGTCATTGTAATTCCTAATTGACAAGCTGATAAATATTCATCGAGGTTGTCAATAACCTTTTTTACGACTACTGCTTGTTTGTTTCCTTCTGCAATTAATTGTTCAATGCGCGAGCTTCGAATTTTAATAATCGCAAACTCTGAAGCTACGAAAAAGCCCGTTAAAGCAATTAATAGTGCAATCAACAACAAGTTTACTATGTCCAAATAAGCTTCCCTTTCCGTAACGTAACGGAAAAGGAGTCACCTCCTATAGTGATCAATCTTAAAGACTAATTAAGCGTAAGAATTTGTGTTTCAATCCGTTTATATGTTAGATATGACTAGCTCCCATTAGGAGTATTATTTAAGTTTTAGATATGATCTGGTTCGTTTCGAGATCCAAAATGGCTGCTAGTTTATTCACTTTTTTCACTGCCCCATTTTATCACCCCACATTAGTTATTTAATTTATCATAATATGAAAGAAACCAACCAGTCAAACGGTATACATAAGCGATTTCTTAATAAATATGACAAAAAACGGTTAAAAATACCTGTTTCGTTGCAATTTCAACGTTTTTCAGATAATTCACAAACAATTACAAAAAGCCACGATTTTCTTCGTAGCTTAAGCATTTTTTATCGGTTAAATTCAACTTATAGTTTAGAACATACTACTTAATGATATCATAAAAATCTCTGTAGGATTTCACATAAAAGTCTGCACCTGCCGTATCATTTTGAAACAAGCATGTCCTAAGGCCAATTTCCTTCGCAGGGAGAATATCGAGTTCTCTGTCTCCAACCGCAAGATCTAAGTAATGGCGGTCATGTAAAAATTGATACGAAGCAGCATGCGGTTTTCTTGGAAAGCCATCGTCACCTGCCACAATACCTTGGAAATATTGGTGAAAATCGTAGTAATCTAGGATCGTATGAACCTCTTGTTTTGGTTTATGTGTCATAATGACATTGCAACCTGACCTCTTTAAGACATCCTCCACATATGGAAATGGTGGCTTCAAGCTAGGAGATAATGAAAGTTCAATCTCCTTAAACTTTAGAATTTCGTTTTCCGTTAGCTGAAACACTTTTGTAGCATTGGAAAACGAAATTTTTAATTCCTTTAGTATCGTATGTTTGTCTACTTTTCCGTCAAGTAACAAGTACATGGCTTCCGTAAACGCTGGGTACGTATCAAATAAGGTACCATCAAAATCCCAGAGTATGTTCAAGATGTCTCATCCTTTTTAACAGGCTTAAAGCCTCGATAGCGTGCGGTGGTTAGCTCCTGAATATATGGCTCTAAATCGGGCATCATCATTTCTGCCGCTAAATAAATTGCATGTTCAATATCATATGGAACACGGTTGAAGGTAATTGAAAAAGCTCCAGCTTCCTTTGATTCGTAGGTTCCTTCAAGAATCGTATAAGATGCTTGCGTTAAATCTAAAGGATTTCCAACACTACCTGTATTAAATAACGTTTTTCCGAATAGCGTCTGAATATAAGCGTTGTGCACATCCCCATACCCTACTACATCAGGTGTAACCTCAAATGTACCCGTCTCTTCTGTGTTTTCAAACATACTCAACCTTTTTTCGATCGAATCCCATGGTTGTATTCTTGTATATAGGCTAAATGGAGATGCATGAAAAAGACGAATTAATTTTCCACTCATATAGAAGTCTTTTGAAAATGGCAGCTGCTCTAAATACTGTTCATGCTCTGGGGTGAGTTGCTGTTGATGCCATTTCAGTGCCGCAAATTCCGTTTCTTTTGTGATAAAATCATCCCAATTCCCTTTTACAACCACTTCACATGTTTCACGTATTCGTTCAATCGCATCCTTTGAATGTGGCCCCTTGCCCACCAAGTCACCTAAGCAAAAAATCCGTTCAATGTTACGACTTTTAATATCATCTAATACCGCTTCAAGTGCAGGTATATTTCCGTGTATATCTGAGATGATGGCAATTCTCTCCATTTATACCAACCCCTCTATCTATGTTTTAAGGAACACAGACTAATACCGCCACACCTGATGTCATCGTCTGTGTGACCCACATTATGTGCACCGCAACTATACGTTGTACTTTTAATTCTATCATAGCCTTACCACTGCTTTGGCACTTTTTTGTAGCTAAGTAAGAAAAGAAAACCAAGGCTAACATACCCAATGATTGGATATAGAAATGAAATTAGCGAGCTATATCCAAGCTGACTAATAAAATATGAGATAAAAAGAATCATTATAACAATGATCATCCGTGGTAATCTGAGATATTGTATCAGTTGACGTTCTAGTCCGAATAAGTTTCCGATTACAGATGTAAAAACTTCCCCATAGATTACCGCAACATATATAAAATAGAAAGAATAAAAAGTGGTCTTCATCACTTCAGCCATCGGAATATCATAGGTATGTAACTGTGGCAAGGTGGATAACGCGATATAACTTCCTAATAGAATGATTGTTAGCAAAATCCCTCCAAGTATTCCACCTCTTTTTAACACCTGTTCATCTTCCATCTCATTTGCAAGAGGAACTAGAACTGCAGCGGACAGTGCTAAATTGAATGCCGCATAAGAAAATGCTGCTACTAGCCATTTCAAAGAAGCTGAGTCTGCACCCTGTGAATAGTTAAGTAAATCACTTGATAGCGATTGAAACGCGACCATTAAGCTGAATAGTATCAGCATTGGAACCACAAGCAAATTGACACTAAAAAGTCCCTTCACTCCAAATACCATCACACTAACAGCTAAAGCAATGGTCAATAAAATCCCAACTTGTTTGGAAATTTCTAATTGCTCTTCAAAAATAGCTCCAGCTCCAGACAGCATAATTGAGGTAATACATAATAGTGCAACTAATACTAAGACATTCACAAATCCTCCAAATGTCCTTCCAAACAAGAATACATTCAAATCTTGAAAGGACCTCGCCTTTATTCTCTTTGATATTAATAGCATTTTAGTCCCAAGCATAATAAATAAACTGCCCGCAACACAAATTCCTGCCATTCCCAAAAATCCATACTGTGAAAAAAATTCAACAATCTCTCTTCCAGTTGCAAATCCTGCTCCAACAACGGTTCCTACATAAACAGCTGCAACTTGAAACGATTGGATCCAATTCCGACTCATGTTTTGTACACCTCTTTTTAAAATCTTATCTGGTAACTTGAAGCTTATCTAACCCATTTATCATCATCGAATAACCGATCTTGCCAAGTCTAATAAGAAAACGAATACACTTCCATCTTCATATAAAAAAACAGCTTGTTTCATTTATATGAGACAAGTACAAGAAAAGACATTGGAAAATTTTTTTTGTACAGGATGAAAGCGAAATACTTGAAAGTCAAAGATGGTCAAATTATAATAAATGTCAAAGAAGGTCAAATCCCTCTTTTTTGAATAATTAAATGACTAACAATCGCGAGATACACACTATAAAGCATGGAGGTTTTTATAAATGATGTGTCAAAATTGCCAAGCTAAACAAGCAGTAGTTGAATTACATGTCCAATTTAATCAAAAACGTAAGCAATTTCAGCTTTGCCAGGATTGCTATGTAGAATATAAAAATAAGATTCCTAGTGGGTTTCAAGTAGGTAATTCCGGCCTTCCTTTCGATGAGTTTCTACAGGGGAACGCGGATCTTCAAAAAGAGCAAAAGCAGCATGCCTCACGCAAAGGAACGGGACTGTTAGATGATCTAGGCCGCAATCTTTCAAACGCGGCACGGGCTGGCCTAATTGATCCTGTTATTGGCCGGGATCCTGAAATAAAGCAAGTGATGGAAATTTTAAATCGCCGTAATAAAAACAATCCGGTATTAATTGGAGAACCTGGTGTTGGTAAAACAGCCGTAGCTGAAGGTTTAGCACGAATGATTTCAGAAGGAAGAGCGCCAGCAAAGCTTCAAAATAAAGAAGTCTATCTATTAGACGTCGCAGCACTGGTGGCAAACACTGGGATACGTGGACAATTTGAAGAACGAATGAAGAAATTAATTTCAGAGCTTCAGCAACGAAAAAACGTCATTCTTTTTATCGATGAAATTCACCTTCTCGTTGGCGCAGGATCTGCGGAAGGTTCAATGGATGCAGGGAATATTTTAAAGCCTGCTTTAGCAAGAGGTGAGCTCCAAGTAATCGGAGCAACAACTCTTAAGGAATATCGTCAAATTGAAAAAGATGCTGCTTTAGAGCGTCGCTTTCAACTTGTTATCGTTAAAGAGCCCGCTGTTGAAGAAGCCATTGCGATCTTAAAGGGTATTCAAAGTAAATATGAAGACTATCACAGTGTGAGCTATACCGAAGAGGCAATTAATGCGTGCGTGACCCTTTCCAATCGCTACATTCAAGATCGATTTTTACCTGATAAAGCGATTGATCTATTAGATGAAGCAGGATCAATTAAAAACCTAGTAACAAATACGCTGGATGAAAAGCAAGTACAGCAACGCCTTTCACGAATTGCACAGGCAAAAGAGGTAGCAACACAAAATGAACAGTATGAACTTGCTGCTAGGTTACGGGATGAAGAAACAGAGCTAGAAAAGCAACTTACTACCCATCCCGAACGTTCGTTAGTTACTGTTGAGCTTAAAGATATTCAAGACATGATCGAAAGAAAAACTGGAATCCCTGTTGGAAAGCTTCAAGACAATGAACAGGAGAAAATGAAGAATCTTCAAGGAAATCTTGCAAAAAAAGTAATCGGACAGGATGAAGCTGTTCGAAAGGTTGCAAAAGCAATCCGAAGAAGTCGTGCTGGGTTAAAGTCTAAAACGCGTCCGATTGGTACATTCCTCTTCGTTGGACCAACAGGCGTCGGTAAAACTGAGCTAACAAAAACGCTAGCAGAAGAAATATTCGGTTCGAAAGAAGCTTTGGTTCGTCTCGATATGAGCGAATATATGGAAAAGCATGCAATCTCAAAAATTATCGGATCTCCTCCTGGCTATGTTGGTCATGATGAAGCCGGTCAATTAACTGAAAAGGTTCGCCGTAACCCTTACAGCATCATTTTGCTTGATGAAATTGAAAAGGCACATCCTGATGTACAGCACATGTTTTTACAAATCCTAGAGGACGGTCGGTTAACCGACAGCCAAGGCCGAACAGTTAGCTTTAAGGACACTGTAATTATTATGACAAGCAACGCCGGTGTTAGTGAAAAACGAATAACTGTTGGATTTGAAACTGGTTATACAGATGCAATCAAGGAAAGTAATTTATTACAGTCACTTGGCTCCTTCTTCAAGCCAGAATTTTTAAACCGATTTGACAATATTATTGAATTTAAGTCACTTGATAAAGACCACTTAATTTCAATTGTCGACATCATGCTTGAAGAATTATCGCAGTCTCTTTCCGAGCAAAATTTATCACTTAACGTCTCCTTGGAAGCGAAAGAAAAACTTGTTGAACTTGGTTTCCACCCTACTTTCGGTGCAAGACCACTGCGTCGTGTCATTCAAGAACAGCTTGAAGATCAAATTACCGACCTTCTTCTTGAAGGTGTAGCAGAAGAAATTTTAACCGTATCGTTAGAAAATGATCAGATTGTTGTAAAAGGTTAATGGAGAGACTGTCCTAGAAAATTAAGTAGTTCAGTTTTGGGGTGTAAAGAGTAAAACTGCATAACAAAGAATGAGTGTCAAATTGCAACTGAATTTGACACTCATTTTTCTTTGTTATTGCATGAATTAACACGCAAAATAATAGCAGCAATTTCGAATTGTAATACATCGACTTTATAGTTTATATTCTAGAATCTATGGCTCGTGAAATACATAAACTTAATTAATAGGCTGACATTCCGAATGGTTCTCTACTACCCAATACATTATCTTCTTCAACAAATCTTGCCCGGTTACTTCAATAAGAAAAAGGGTTTTACTCTTTATTAAAGTGAAACGAGAGATAATCTTTTAAAATCCTAATCAATCTTGAAATCATTCCCTATTCCCTTCCAAATATATGATAAAATGCCTATAGAGCACAACACGAGGGAGTGAGTACTTTGATTTTCACCAGACGACTCTGGATCAAATTAATTCAGTTGAATACGTGGACATTGGTTTTTGCGACAACCACACTGATCCTAATCAGCAGTTTTGCTATTCACCTTCTAGAACCTGAAACGTTTATAACCCCTTTTGAAGGACTTTGGTGGACGATGACAACCGTGGCAACGGTTGGCTATGGTGATGTTTCACCAACTACGGTAAGAGGTAAAATTTTTGCAATGATTTTGTACGTAGTTGGAATTGGTCTTATGACTGTTTTTATTGGAAAAGTCATTGATTCATTTAGTTTGCGTAAAAGGTTAAAGGAGGAAGGCAAGTTGGTCGTTCAAACAAAAAACCACATTGTTTTAATTAACTGGAGTAAAAAAGCTGAAATTACCTTGCAAGAACTATTACATTCATTTAACGATATTCATATTGTCATTATTGATGAAACGCTTAAGAAAGTTCCGCTTATGCACGAAAGAGTTGACTTTGTAAGCGGAGACCCAGAAAGCGAAGAGGTTTTATTAAAAGCGAATATTCTTGAGTGTAAAACAGCAATGCTTTTTGCACCAGACGCTTTAACGACTGCTTCCCAAGCGGATGGGCAAACTCTCCTTGTTGCGTCAATCCTTAAAGATACTGCAAGTAAATTCGGCAAGAACATTTATACGATTTGTGAAGTTTCAAATTCTAAACATATTCAAGCCTTTGCACATGCTGAAGTGGAAGAGTTCATTACCTCAAACGATACAGCGGCCCATCTTGCAGCACGATCCATTCTCTTCAATGGATCAAGCGAAATTATCCGTCAGCTAACAAGTAACAAAGGACATGACCTCTACCATATTCCTAAAAAGTCCGAGTGGAAGACCTTCTCCGATGCTAGTAACGAATTGGCTTCCAAAGGAGCTCTGTTAATTGCCAACCATAACGATTTGTCGATTATATCAAAGCTTGATCAGGACATTCCGAATGATGCAAAACTTTTTATTATTTGTGATGATGATACTTATCAGCTATTAATGTAATAAGATGTAGGCATATCAGTTTCATAAGAAATAACAAGTATAATAACAAAGCGTACCCAGTCAGTCCATGTAATGTCATAACATGCATATAGACCAACATAAAGGTATCTGTAAATAAGGGAGGAGCATTAAGATTAACATCTTCTTTTTTTGTAAATCCCTTTGGAACAGGATAATTCTCAAGGTTCAGAAAATCTTTAATTTTGATAACATGGGATTCTGCAATGCTAAGAGCAAATTCAAGTATGCCCCTAATGTCTTCATCTTGCACCTTATCAATAGAATGAGTAAAGATACAAATTTCTAAAGTATCATTCATATATTGAGTCCATAGGTTTGCTAGTTCTGATGAAGATAGTCGAACATTATGACTAATATTGTCCACGAAAAAACATCCGAGATTTTATTACACTTGTACTTATTTTTTATCAGATCGCAATAATTAAAATGCCTAACCTTTGAGAAAATATGTATTTTTACACCATAACTTGTAACTTGTAAATTCGTACTTATACTAGGGCATAAAAAGATTATTCTACATCCTTAAAAATCAGTGAAACGTTTATCTAACAATAAAAGCTTGTCATTCTATTTTTTTGTCATCATATACATAGTTTGAGGTGTTGACGATGACAAACTATTCACGTTTTTTTCTATTACTCTCGCTTTTTATAATCCTCTTTAATGGTTCTTCACTCGGATATATCATCTACCAATTTCGGCTCGGCGAAACATTTGGAATCATTCTCTTTCATATAACCTGTCTGTTTGGCGCATTGTGTGCATCAATTGCAAATGAAAAAAATGACACCCCAACATTTTATGAAAAATTCTTTTATTATACGAATCTCGTTGTGTTTTTTTTACCTTATTATTATTTGTTTATTTCAGAGGTCGTATTATCGAACCTGTAAATTCTACACCTAAGGACTGACTTTTCTATCCAACTATTCATGTAAAAAACTTCATTCATCTACCCGACGTTAATGGAAATCGTTTCCTTTATGATTAAAACAAAGGAAACGGATGGAGGGAAATTAGATGTTTGTGAATGAATATATGTTGAAGCTTCTTTATGATATGAAAAGAGAAAAGTTTGAAAAAGAAGTCGAGATGAGTAGGCATCGGAACAAGAATGATTTCGAAACAGCACGAAAAACCAAATGGCAGCTTTTTAGTTTTTTTGGTTCCTTTTGAACGAAGTCAATCAATTGACTTCATTTTTTCGCTAGAATGTCATCAGCAAAAAGCACCTCACTCCTGAGGTGCTTTTTGCTGATTCCTAATTAATTCGTTTCGTTCTCCTCCATCCGCAAGCTCTTCTGAAAATTCACGATCTGGTGGCTCCACAAGTTCAGACGTACGAATTTCAGCAGAGGAAAGGTTATTATTTGGGGCAGCTTCTTCGTTTGGTTTTTTCAATGTAATCAGTCCTTTCTTTTTCCTAGTATGTGTAAATAAGAAGACTTCATACAATAATTAAAAACAGCACTGAACCTTGTCCAGTGCTGAAGTAAACTAATGATTATTTAATTCCCACCGGCACAACCATCTGTCCTACTGCGTGAATTAATTCCTTTGGCATCGGGAAGGAAACGGCCGCAGGATCACCCGCTACAGCTGGGATTGTTCTTTGCAGGTCTTGTTCTGAAATGTTGTACTCAGAGAAGTCGACTGGAAGACCAACCTTGTGTTGAAGCAAGCGGATTTTCTCAATTACACTCGCTAACGCGCCCTGCTGATCTGCATCCTTCACGTCAACGCGTAAAGCCTCGGCCAGCTCGTTAATTTTTGGTAGATACAAGCTAGGGATACTCTCCATCACAACTGGTAAAAAGACGGCATTTGCCAGACCATGTGGAATTCGGAACAATGCACCATACGCATGTGCAAAATTATGAACAGGAATTGCGTTTAATGCATAACTAAATGCCGTGATTCCCATTAAACTTGCATGAAGCATTTCCATTCGAGCATCAATATTCCCACCATCTGAAACTGCTACAGGTAGACTTTTTTCAATTAAACGAATTGCGTGTAATGCATGAGCATCAGTGAGTGCCGTCGCATTTGGCGAAGCGAGTGCCTCAATCGCGTGAGTTAGTGCGTCAAATCCAGTAAACGCAGTAATCATTGGTGGTAACCCAACTGTCAAATCAGGATCCAAAACCGCAATATCCGCACTGATAAATGGATTGATTATGTTCGTCTTCAGTTTAATTTCTTCATTATATATGACCGCAATCGGTGAGACTTCAGATCCCGTTCCCGCAGTTGTCGGAATCGCTATATGTGGAATTGGCATATAGGTCGCCTCAGGAAATGACTCGAATTTAAAGCCACCTGGAATCGCTTCATTAATATCCGTTAATCCGTTGTGCAACGAGTACTTTACTCCTTTAACAGAATCCAGAACACTTCCGCCACCGACCGCGAGCAGAGCGTCAGCACCTACTTCTCGTGCATACCTCGTTGCGTCATTCACACATTTACTTTCTGCATCCTGAGTAATATCTAAATAAACCCCAACAAGCTCAGGACCAACCCCATGCGGAGTTAACTCAAAGATTTGCGCAACTTTATCAACGACGCCTGCATTCTCTAAGCCCCGATCACTAAAAAGAACAACCCGTTTCGCACCAAGACCTCGAAACAAATCTGGAACTAACGCACGCGTATTTGAACCACTATAAATCGCTGTACGCATTGAAAATTGTGAAAAAGTTGTTGATAGCATATAGCTCACCTCATCCTTCAGTATTTGAAAACAAAATTCCGTACCAATTCTTTTTGTGCAGTTCTGGGACCATTGATGTATGTACGTGTTTCGTCTGTGTATAAGCATCGAGCGAGTGCTTGCCCATTTCTCGACCGATTCCGCTTTGCTTATAGCCTCCAAATGGTGCATCGTTTCTCAGCATATGCCAGTCATTAATCCACACGACACCCGCTTGAAGCTTGCGCGCAATGTCATACGCTTTGTTTACATCACGTGTCCAAACACCTGCAGCTAATCCGTAGATTGAATCATTAGCTAATTTAATAACTTCTTCTACTTCTGAATAACGAATAATTGACAAAACCGGTCCAAAAATCTCTTCTTGAGCGATTTTCATATCATTTGTTACATTCGTAAAAATTGTTGGTTCAATAAAATGTCCGCCTTCACAACCAGCTACTTCTACTGCTTTTCCACCACATACCAACGTTGCTCCTTCTTGTTTCCCTGCTTCAATATAGGAAAGAATACTTTCCTTCTGTTTTTTCGAAATAACTGGGCCCATATCTGTTCCAGGATCTAGTGGATTTCCTAGTTTCAACTTACTTGTTAGCCCCACAAGTCCTTCGACAATTTGGTCATGAAGTGCTTCTGGGACAAACAGTCTTGTTCCTGATTCACAAAGTTGACCTGAGTGTAAAAAGACCCCAAACAAGCTACCAGGCAAAGCAATGCTAAGATCCGCATCCACTAAAATGATGTTCGGTGATTTCCCACCAAGCTCAAGCGTTGTATTTTTAATTGTAGCTGCAGCTAGACTCATAATATGGCGACCTACTTCTGTCGATCCAGTAAAAGCCACTTTGTCTACCTTTGGATGCTTGACTAGAGCTTCACCGACGTCAGCACCAGAACCTGTGACAACATTAATTACCCCTGGAGGAACAATTTTAGAAATGATTTCTGCTAATTTTAACGTGGACAGCGGTGTGTAGCTTGCAGGTTTAATAACCACTGTATTTCCCATTGCTAAAGCAGGGGATATTTTCCAAGTTGCGATTAACATCGGCATATTCCAAGGTGTGATCGCCGCACAAACTCCGATTGGTTCTCTCCAAATCATGCTGTGTGCTGGACCTGGAAACGGTGGAGATGGCAATGTTTCAGAAAATGGATACTCTAATGTGAACTTAGCCAAGGTTTGAAACAAATCGGCCATTTGCAAAATATCACTCGATGCAATCCGTCGAATAGTCCCACCCGAACTAATCGATTCTAGGTAGGCTAATTCCTCAGCATGCGCAATTATCCCATGTGAAATGGCAAATAAAACCTTTGACCGTTCTTTAGGGTTCATATTTTTCCAGTTCGTATTGTCAAACGCTTCTCGAGCAGCTAAAACGGCTTTTTCAACATCTTGTTCTGTTCCTTTTGCTACTCTTGCCACTACTTCTCCTGTGGCAGGGTTAACAACGTCAAATAATTCATTACTGCTGGATGGTTCCCACTTTCCATTAATAAACAGTGGGAATGTTTGTACTTCCAAATCTACTGACATGTTTCTCCTCCTTCGCTTGGGTTTAATTTAACTTAAACAATTCCTACTTCTTTTTCTGTTAGTTTATATATCTCTTCTATTTTCTTGTTTTTTGCTCTTGCTAGAATCTCCATACGAATCGACAACTGCTTCATTGTAAAATTCATCGTTTCCTCAATATTTACACCGAATGAACTTTTCCCTGAGCTAATCCCTTCCTGATTTAATCTGATTGCAAGTGGGGCAAGCTCTTCCATTCTTCGTGCTACTTGGTCAAAAAGATGTGGGTGTTCGCAAATTAATCGTTGCAGTAAAAACGTTCCATAACCGATATGTCTAGATTCATCTCTTTTTAACAACCCAATTCCTTTTAAAAGACCAGGCATAATTCCAGCTTTTTCTAACGACTGATAAAAAGAAAAATAACCTGTTTCAGCGAGAACTCCTTCAACAAACATGTTGTATACGGTTGATGCTTCAGCAATGGCTTCTGGTGATTGATCGTGGATGAGCCGTTCCATTGTTGTAGGAAGTAATGAATAGAATATCGTTTGATAGGTTTCAGTATGAAAGGAAGATAGATCACCTTTTTCTCCAATCGCATTCAAGGCAAGTCGGAAAAATTCAGTATGCTTTGCTTCTCAAATAAAAAGGTCGTTAAAAACATTTCTTCTTCAAGACGGCCTTCTTTTGCAATCGTCATAATTAGCGGGAGCAAGTCTAGGGTTACAGCTTCTTCACCTGCTTGAAACTGCGAAATGAGACGCAATACTTCATTACGTTGGTCTGCATTAAGTGTCTGCCAGTCCTTTGCATCTTGACTAAAATCAATGTCTACTGGGTTCCAGATTCCAAATTTCTTTGCTTTTTGATACAAACGAAATGGCAATGAGTCCTCCAGCAACCCTCGACTACTTGTAGTAAGAATTGCCCGTTTCTCCATTCGCTCTAGCCTCCTCCTCAAAAATCGTAGCCTTACAAGTTTTTATTATTTAAATTTTCAGTGATTAATAGTTGTAAGGGTTTACATATCTAGTGTACGATTAAAACGGTAGAGTTCATATTACTGAAAATGTAGGGGGGTAAATTGTCGAATGGGCAATTTAGGAGTCTATGAGTATATGAAAGAGGTTTCTAAAATACAAGATGGACTAATGAAAGCCGAAATGATGATCCGTGGCTGTGTTCAATTTTTTCCATTTCAGCGCGCTTCTATTTTTGCTTACTCTCCTTTAAACCATATTGGAGAAGGTATTTTTCAAATCGAGAAAGATCGGCTTCTTCCAATGCAGTGGATTAAAGAAGATGTTCGCCTGATTCCAGCCGTACATCAAGCAGTTACGATCAATCAACCACAGTACCTTGATATGACAAAATCAAAAGGACTTTTTCCAGAAAAGTACATTCAGCGATTTGAGCTCACTTCTCTCGTTATTATTCCAATTAGTCAATTAAATAACGTGTTCGGTTGCGTCTTTATCGACCGTTACACAGGAAAACACCCATTTAACAAAAACGAGATCAACCGACTATCAGACTATTTTCAAATCATCCTTGACTCTCCAAATTCAGAAAAAACTCCAACACATAAACTTAGTAAACGGGAAATTGAAGCACTTCAATTTTTAGCAAACGGCTACTCTTTAAAGGAAATGGCTTCAACCATGAAGATTAGTGAGTTTACAGTAAGAGATTATTTAAGTTCAGTGGTCAGGAAACTGGCTGTAAAACACAGATCTGAGGCGGTCGCAGTTGGGCTACGACGTGGAATTATTAGATGAAAACTGTCTAAACAGCTTTACAAACCCCTTTAAAACGAAAGACCCAAACAATCCTCCAACTGTATTAAGAATCAAATCATCAACATCAAATGCGCCAACTAGAAACAAAAGTTGTGCGCTCTCAATGCCAAAAGAAGTAAGAGCTGACACGACGAGAATTTTCCCAGCAGAATAACTTCTCCTCGTTACTAAAGGTAGGAAAAACCCAAGCGGCATAAAGGCTAAAATATTACCAAAAAATTGATCTGCAGGCGAACCTCCTCTGAACGTTGAAAAATACCCAGCAATCGTTTTAAAAGGAAGGAGATTATAAGAAAATGTCCCCGAAACAGAGGCACGGTAATTCGAGAAAAATAGCAAGTAGCTTAATAGGGCCAGGTAGCAGAAAAAACAAAGTAAAGTTAACCTGAATAAAATTCGATTTGAGTGCTTTAGCATATAGTTAAATCCTTTATTTGTAATTTAGTTACCAAAGTTACATGTTCTAGTTAAGAAACAGCACCATATGTTCTTCATCTAAATAGCACTCTTCAAGCTTTAACGCCCTTTTTTCCAAACCAAAAACCTCAAATCCCATTGCGGTGTACAACTTTTTTGCAGACTGATTTGTCGTTACTACAGTTAAGTATATTTGTTCAATTTCTTCAAATTTCCTTGCCTCATTAATGACTGCTTCCATTAATAATTGCCCTATTTTTTGTCCACGGTGACTTGGTGCGACATACATAGCAAAGATTGTAGCACGATGCTTAAGTTTTACTTTCGTTTCTATTACGAGTGTAACCACACCCACCAACTTCTCCTCTTCGAATGCACCTAATGTAATTGCTTCCGGTATGCCGAATCTTTTTCCGTAATCGTTAGCAGTTAGCCCCTTTTCTTCCTCATAACTAGAACCAAATGCATCAGGATGATATTGGAGAGCCTTTAATCTTAACTCTCGATAAAGGATTGCATCTTCTTTTATTAACTTTCTAATTTGCATGTAGCTTCCCTCACTGTCATTTAATCAAATTGAATAAGCAGCTGAAACTCGTATTTAGCTGTTAAACTTCAACTATTTACTTTCCCACAAATTTTTATTAAGTATTGAGGTGTGCATATGTAGCTTATTTTTTTAGGATACCAGAAAAGCTATTTTACCAAAAGGGGTACGTTTAAAAACCCTGAGCTCATTTTTTGAACACAAGGTTTTTTTTATGTATTTAATCTTTTTTAAGTTTTATAAAACTCTTAAAACTCTAAGCCTACTACAGCAGGAATTCCTTCATTATAGTAATGCTTAGTTGGGTTCATTTCTGTAACTAGGTCAGCCAATTCTATGATGTCTTGGTTAGCTGATCGACCTGTTATTACAACATGCATCGAAGCTGGGCGGTTACGAATCAGCTCCACTACTTCATGGAGTGGCAGGACATCTTCAATAGGAAAACGTTCAATAGCCAGTGCGTTATTTAGTTCATCGAGAATAACGAGATCATAATTTCCAGACCTTACTTTTTCTTTTGTGAACGTCCATGCTTTCTGTAATGCCTCCCGATGTTCTTCAGGTGTTTTTGTCCATGTAAACCCTACGCCTGTTTGAACCATCTCAATCCCGAGCTTATCAAAGACGATTTTTTCGCCATATGTTCGCTGCGGAGATTTTATAAATTGAATCATCAAAACTCGTTTACCCCTACCAATTGCGCGAATGGCAAGTCCAAGCGATGCTGTCGTTTTTCCTTTTCCATCTCCCGTATATACTAAGACAAGGCCTTTATTTCGTTGAATCTCTGTCATACTACCTCCCCTTTCTTCACACCTTGTTCTACAACCAAATTGTTTTTTCCTTAAACGGAGTCCGTTGTGGGTTTTTCATTTTTTCTAGTGAGACTTGATCGGGATATCCGATAAAAAGATTTCCGACAACTTTTTTGTTTTCTGGTGATCCAATAAAGTTGTATAGGCGAGCATCGTGTACAAGTCCAACTCCTCTTGTCCGCCATACAAACCCTAATTCAAGCTCTTGTGCAGCAAGCCACATCGAATGAATGGCACAACATACGGCAAATTCATTGTCTTTCGTAGCATCAACGTCACCCTGAACGATGTCTGTAGTCACAACAATATGAACGGGGGTTGTTTTTACTACCTTCAGAGAGCTTTCCACCAAATGCGGTTTTGTCGGAAATCTTTCAGTCAAATAGTCCTCCGCAAGCTGTTCATACTGTTTTTTTGAATCTCCTTTAATCACATAAAAACTCCAAGGTTCCCTCAAACGATCATTTGGTGCCCATGTCGCTGCCTCTAAAAGGCGCTCAATCTTCTCATCTTCGACATCACGCCCATCATAATCCCGAATCGCTCGACGCTTTTTTAATTCTGTCAGTATTGACATTTCTTTACCACCTTATCTACACATTCCTAAACCGAGATTCCCTTTAAGTCTTCAAACCAATTTAATTTCTTACGTAGCTGTACAACTTCTCCGACTAGAACGATCGCAGGATGAGTAATTTCTGCTTCCTCAGCTTCCTTTTCAATCGTTAACAAGCTACCTGTAACGGTTTTTTGATGTTCAGTTGTCCCCCATTGAATGATTGCAACTGGAGTTTCAGGATTTCTCCCATGCTTTACTAACATGGTGCAAATATGATGCAGATTTCCAATTCCCATGTAAAATGCAAGTGTATCTATACCTTGAGCAAGGGCTGACCAGTTCAAATAATCATTCTCTTTCTCTGAACGACCATGACCGGTTACAATCGCAAACGTTGTCGCATAATCACGGTGTGTGACCGGTATTCCAGCATAAGCTGGTGCAGCAATTCCTGAAGTAATACCTGGCACAATCTCATAAGAAATATTTTGTTCTGCCAGCACTTCAGCCTCTTCTCCTACACGTCCAAACACACATGGGTCTCCCCCTTTTAAGCGGGTAACAATCTTTCCTTCACTTGCTTTTTCAACTAAGAGAGTGTGTATTTGCTCCTGAATGATTGCATGTTTTCCTGGAAGCTTTCCACAGAAAATAAGTTCTGCGTCCTTTTTCGCATAGTTTAACAGTTCATTATTAATGAGACGATCATATAAAATGACATCCGCGTTTTCGATACATTCCTTTCCATAAACGGTTATTAGCTTCGGGTCCCCTGGTCCTGCTCCAACAAGAAAAACTTTCCCTTTTTTCATCGTATACCCCACCTCTTTCTAGTCAATTAATTCTCTTACTCTCTAAAGACTTTCATTAAAATTTAGGAATCCACTAGTTCCGACTTCATTTGAAATTCTCTCATTTTTTCTTCAATAACATCAAGTTTTACATGGTGCCTGAGGTGATCTGCTAAACGGTCAAAGGCTTGTTCTCTTAGTTGATTAAACGAAATTCGGTCATTTATAGGATCAAGCCCTTTCCCTTTTCGAATCGTGTTAAGGAGTAATGTTCTGAAATCGTCATTAAGAAAAATCCCATGAAAATATGTTCCGATCACTTTTTGATCAAGGCTGATACAACCTTCGTTTCGATTACCCATATTTATTAGGGATTGACAATCGTCCATAAATCTCGTTTCTCCCATATGGATTTCATACCCCTTTACTCGCATCGTTTGATTTTGATAGACAAGATCACCCTCTGATAATACGGTTGTTTTATAGTCTGTGATCGTTGTATGAAGAGGAAGCAATCCTAGACCGTCTATTTTTAAATGCTGGGATTCGATACCAGCTGGATCATCAATAACTTGACCAAGCATTTGATAGCCACCACAAACTCCAAAGATCAATGCAGTCTTCTCACCGTACACTTTTAGTACTTTGTCTAAAATTCCACTTTCTCGTAAAAACAATAGATCCTCAATTGTATTTTTACTACCAGGAAGAATGATCACGTCTGGATCCTGTAGTTGTTCTGCCCTTGTAATAAACCGGACATGGCAGTCATCTTCAACAAAAAATGGATCGACATCGGTAAAATTAGAAATTCTCGGATACTGGATAACAGCTATGTCAATCTCTTTCTCTTTATTTTTATCTGGTTTATACTGATCTAAAATAACAGAGTCTTCTGCATCAATATTTAGATTAGGTAAGTAAGGGACAACACCAAGCACCGGCTTTCCCGTATATTCCTCAAACCACTTTAAACCGGGTTCTAAAAGTTTTAAATCACCGCGGAATTTGTTTATTATAACTCCAATAATTCGGTCCTTATCCTCTTTCTCTAAGAGTTGGAGTGTCCCTACTAAACTAGCAAAAACTCCGCCTTTTTCGATATCACCAATCAGGACCACAGGTGCGTTTGCCATTCGTGCTACTCTCATATTCACCATTTCTCGATCATTTAAGTTTACTTCCGCAGGACTACCTGCTCCTTCGATGACAATTCGTTCATAAGTACGTGTGAGAGTGGCAAGGGATTCCTCTATTAACTGTAAACCTTTGTGAAAAAATTCACTTCGGTATTGCCCTGCCTCCATGTTTTTATAGGGCTTTCCATGTACGACAATTTGGGCTTGGGTTTCCCGATTTGGTTTAATTAGGATAGGATTCATATCGGTTGTGGCCATGATACCAGCCGCTTCAGCTTGAACACCTTGAGCTCTTCCAATCTCTTTACCATCAATTGTGATGTAAGAGTTTAACGACATATTTTGTGATTTAAAAGGGGATGTCAGATAACCATCCTGAGCAAAAATACGGCAAAAACCCGTTACAATCACACTTTTTCCTGCATCAGAATGTGTTCCTTGGAACATTAATGGAAGGGCTTTAGTCATGATCTCTAAACTCCTTGCATTGAGTGATCCAGTTTTCAACCATTTCTGGACACGACCCAAAATGAAAATGAGTGTAGCCAGCAATTAGATTACCATTTACATACCCCTCTTTTTTCACTCCACGCATTCCTTTTGTTTCATAGGCATTTTTTACAATCTCTTCATTTGGATGAAAGGTTGAATAATGAAACTCGTGTCCTTTCGCTAGTAAACCACCTTTCAAAAGAAAATTCCCTTCTAAACCGGTAATTTCACGATAACCAAGTGCAGCTAATTTCGTTTGCATTTTTACTTTACCTGGAACAACACCGAGCATTTTATGTTTACTTCCATCCGTCGTTTCAATTGCTTCTGTTAGATACATAAATCCTCCGCATTCAGCAAGTGTTGGTAAGCCTTTTTGAAGGGCGTCCTTGATTGATCGCATGACATCCGTTTGTTCTGCTAAGTCAGCTGCAAATTCTTCAGGAAACCCACCACCAAGGTATAGTCCGTCTGCATGCTCGGGAAGTGTTTCTCCTCTTAATGGAGAAAACTCAACGATATCTGCTCCAAAGGCTTCCAATAGTTCAAGGTTTTCCTTGTAATAAAAGTTAAATGCTTCATCCTTTGCTATCGCAATCCGAACATTCTGCTTTGGCATATGTTGAAACAAAGATTCTTCAATGTGAATAATGGGTGCTTCTGCTAACTCATACAAACGATCAATGTCAATTGTTTCAGAAACAAGCTGACCTAATTGGTTAAAGAATGTATCAAGTTCCCCTCGTTCAATCGATGGTACAAGCCCTAAATGTCTTTCAGGAATTTCAATCCTTTCATCCCTCTTCAAGTAACCAACAACTGGAATTTGACATTCTTGTTGTATTGCTTCTTTCACAATCTCAAAGTGTCCTTTACTGCCAACATTATTAGCAATGACAGCGACGATATTTGGACCTTCTGCAAAGCATTGAAATCCTTTAACGATTGCAGCCGCACTTCGGGCCATGCTGGCACAATTGACGACTAATACAACTGGACTTTTTGTGATCATACTAATTTCAGCCGTTGTCCCGCTATTGGTCAGTGGATCTTTTCCATCGTAAAAACCCATGACTCCTTCAATAATGGCAAGATCCGCTCCTCGACTTCCGTGATAAAAAATCCCCTTTACCATTTCGTGAGAAAGCATCCAGCTGTCTAGGTTCCGCGATGCTCTACCTGTTACTGCTGTATGATAGGTTGGATCAATATAATCTGGGCCACATTTAAAGCCCTGTACTGTGTAGCCCTTTTTTTTAAAGGCTGACATTAATCCAATGGTCAAGGTTGTTTTCCCAACCCCACTACCCGTTCCTGCAATAACGAGTCTTCGATTTGACATCATTTTCCCTCCCTGTTGTGTAGCCACTTAAAAGGGTGTGACGGCAACTGAAATCGTCACATTGCCTGATTTTTTCTTCACTAGAGCAAGACTTCCTGCACCGCTATATAGCATAGCTGCCGGCTCACTTACTCCGTATGCACCTGTATATGTAAAGACTGTTTCTGATGGCTTTTTGATCTCTACTTCATTTAATTGTTCAGGTGTGTACGTCACAAAATCCCAAGAATACTTATTGGTCACATCGATTAAGCCTTGCTCATCCTTTTTCAGGTCAATTGTACAAAGAGCTTTTACACTTTTTATCGAAAAACCTAATTCATTAAGGGTTTCACTTATAACTGTTTCAATTTCATCACTTGATGTTCCTCGGTTACAGCCCATACCGATGGCAATAACCTTGGGACGGTATAGTACACCGTTTCTCAAAATCAATTCCTCTTCTTCGGTTAGCATTCTATGTGTGACAACAAGTGCAGCGTCATGCTCGACACTAAGCGCTTCACGAACAGTTGAATATGTTTTAATAGTAGGAGGAACTGGACTATTATAATGCCACCATTCTCTTTCCCCTGATTCTTGAACAACAACCACTCGTTCTTCATTCACAACCGAGGCACTAACTGGAGTCAATTTTTCTGCCGACTCCCAAGTCCATCCAAACCGCTTACCGAATAAATCTACAGGAATTGTTTTTTGAACATCAGAGGCTGTCGTAATAATTGGACGGGCATTAAGAGCTGCAGCAACTTCCTTCGTTAGCTCATTTGCCCCACCTATATGTCCAGATAGGACACTGATCACATGCTCTGCCTTGTCATCAATGACCACAACACCTGGGTCTGTTTTTTTATCTTTTAAAAGCGGGGCAATCATGCGAACCACCGCTCCGAGCGAAATAATCAAAATGATCCCTTTGTATGATTGAAAAAGAGAGGGTAAAAGAAGACGGACACTTCCCTCAAACAGTTGAACCTGCTTTTCTTCCTCATCTCCCCGCTCAAATTTACTCATATAATAAACATCCGCTTGTTGAAAGGTTGAACCAAGTTTTCGTGCAACATCAACGCCATGCTTCGTAATCGCGACGATCGCGTACTCCCCATTTTGGTTAATTTCTGGGCAAGTTCCTTCTGCTAATGCCAAAATCACGACTGTATCCCCTTTCTAAATCCGTGCGTAAATTCTTTGTCATAGAGCTTCGAGCGGAAGTCTTTATCGTGAATCTGTTCATCAAGTGCCCAGCCAGCCAAGATCATGGCCTGTTTACGGATTCCATTCTCTTTCATTGCAACATCCAACCCGGCAACCGTTGTGCGAACAATTTTTTGATCTGGCCATGTTGCTTTATAGACGACAACGATTGGGGTGTCCTCCTTCCAACCAGCATCGATCAATTCCCTCATGACTTTTTTTGTTAAGGTTGCACTTAAAAATAAAGCAATCGTGCAATGATGACCTGCTAAACTCTTTAATTTTTCAAACTCAGGGACAGGTGTACGCCCTTCTGCTCTTGTTAAAATCACCGTTTGAGTTAAATCTGGGATCGTAAGCTCTGCCCCAGCAGCAGCAGCAGATGCAAATACTGAACTCACTCCTGGAATAATTTCAACGTCTACTTCTTTTTTCTTCAAAAGAGCAATTTGTTCCATGATCGCTCCATAAACAGCAGGATCTCCAGTATGAACACGAACGACCTTTTTACCATTTTTCAAGCGGTCAACCATCAGATCAACCATTTCCTCAAGGTGCATACCTGCCGTTTTCAGTATCTCTGCAGATGGTTTTGATTTTCTGATTAACTCCTCATTAACAAGAGAGTCAGCATAAAGGACTACGTCTGCCTCTTCTAAATGCTTTAATCCTTTTACAGTGATTAAATCAGGATCTCCTGGCCCTGCGCCAATAATTGTTATTTTCATTTTCTCACCACCATTAACGTTAAATATTCAAGCTCAACTCCGTCAAGCTCATTGATATTCCAAATGATTTCTTCTTGTGATGTGACTTTAGTGACAACAGAAGCTTTATCTAGTAAATCAAGATCACGTAACACGGTTAACATGAGATCAATGACCTTTGCAACTTTAATAAACACAACACAGTCGTTTTCTTCAATGACTTTTTTCATTGTTTCATAGTCATCACGGGCCGGAATAATGGCAACATGATCATCGCCATCTGCTAGAGGAATGCCGAGTCTTGATGCTGCTCCATTAATCGATGATATTCCAGGTATCGTTGAGATTGATACTTCTGGATGCGATGACTTCATCATTTTCATCATATGGATAAACGTACTGTACAGTAAAGGATCGCCTTCTGTTACAAAAGCCACGTCCTTTCCGTCCTTAAGCTTTTCCCATACCTGCTCAACTGTTTCTGTCCATTTTCGTTTTAGAATATCGGGATCCTTTGTCATTGGAAAAACAAGGCCTAGCATGTCCTTTTCCTCTGGGCTAAAATAGACATCAATAATTTTGTGGGCATAGCTTTTGCTTCCTTTAAGCTTCTTCGGATACGCAATCACTGGTGACTCTTTTAGTTTTCGAAACGCCTTCACTGTAATGAGCTCGGGGTCACCAGGCCCGACACCCACACCATATAAAGTACCGATCATTTTAGATCCCCTTTCTTTCGCTTAGCTGTAATGATATAGATTGGATTTAAAGCATCAAAGCGCGTTAAGTTTAATATGGGCTTACTTCTAGAAATTTGAACGAGTGTGATGGTTGTTTCAAAGTTTCTCTCTTTAAACGCTTGAAGTGCTTGGGCAAGATTTTCGATTGTAACAGCATTTAACACGATACGACCTTCTTCTTTAAGACGGGCACAGCATATATCTAGTATCGTTTCCATTCCACCTGCTGTTCCTCCAATAAAAATGGCATCAGGATCTTTAAACTCCTTTAAACCATCTGGCGCCTTCCCCCCTACAACAGTAAAATCGGTACGGAACTTCAGCATGTTTTGTTTGCAATTTTCAAGATCTGCCTCATTCTTTTCGATGGCAAATACTTCACCTTCTTTTGCGATTCTTGCCGCTTCAATTGCAATTGAACCCGTACAAGTTCCAATGTCCCAAACAATGCTATCCTTTTTCAATTGAAGGTTACTTACACTTAGCGTTCGTATTTCTTTTTTTGTAATCAGCCCTTTATCAGGCTTTCGTTGTGCGAATTCTTCATCTTCAATTCCAAATGACCAAGTTGGATGAGGTCTTTGTTTTTTTAAAAGAACAACGTTTAGAGAAGAAAACTCCTCGTCCACCATCTCTCCTAGTTCAAACCAACGACAGCGCTCGTTTTTGCCACCTATGTTCTCTGCGACAAATGCTCGGTACTCTATCATTCCGTATGTAAGTAAATATTCTGCAATTCGATTTGGTGAATTCTCTTGATCCGTTAAAATCGCTACTTTTTCTAGTCCATCAATTCGCTGGGCTAGACCTTGTATACTCCGGCCATGCACACTCGTAAAATAGGCATCTTGCCAACTTTCACCCATTTTAGCGAAAGCTAGTTGAACCGAACTTAAATACGGATAGATTTCCAGATTCACTTTGCTAGATAAATAGTTTCCAATTCCATAAAACATCGGGTCTCCAGATGCTAAAACGACGACCTTTTTTGTTTCGTTTTGGAGCCGTTCCACTAGTGAGAGAAGTCCTCCTTTAATCATGACCTTCTCTCCTTTAAATTCAGGAAAAAAGGATAGCTGACGCTTACCACCAATTAATACATCACTTTCATGTATCCATTGTTCATAGATGGGGAGGAGACTTTCTTGTCCCTCTTCACCAATCCCAATTACTTTTATTGTTTGTTCCATGTTTGCTCCACCGCCTTTCCTAAAAATTCGCCCTTCATTGTGTAAAGGGTTGTTTCAATTTCTATGCTACCAGCAACCTCGTTTAAGGCAGCTATGCAACAGGAAGTACAAAGCTTTTCAAAAAATGCCGGGAAGTTGTTGTCTGACATGATGCTTCCAACCTGTGTCGCCGTATTTGCACCCCTTATTTGCTCGAGGAGATCTTCCGATGCACCCACTTCATTTGCCACATCTGCCAAAAAGTTAAAATCAACAGGTGCACTTTTTGAATGGACCATCATCACACCTTGGGCAACCTTTGAAAATTTCCCCATCATCCCGACCATTGAGACCTTCTTTACCCCTTGCCGTTTACATTGCTTAAGCGTAAAACCAACAAAATCACCCATTTCGATGAATGCTTCCTCAGGGAGGTCTGGATATTGCTTAATTCCGTATTTTTCACTACGTCCACCTGTCGTTATGACGATATGGTCACATTTACTTGCTCTTGCAACACTTATTGCCTGTACAATACTCGCTTTATAGGCAGCTGATGAAAAAGGAACGACAATCCCACGGGTACCTAAAATCGAAATGCCTCCAAGAATACCCAGGCGGCCATTAAGCGTTTTTTTTGCCATTTCTTCGCCATCAGGAACTGAAATAATAACGTTAACCCCTTTAGATACCCCATGTTCATCAAGTACTTCTTGAGTTGTTTGGAGAATCATTTTTCGAGGGACAGGGTTTATAGCTGCTTCCCCTACAGGAACTGGTAGGCCTTCTTTCGTGACACGACCTACTCCAATTCCACCGTCCAACGTGATACCTGGGTGATCCGACCAGCTTACAGTCGATAAGATGAGGGCTCTATGCGTCGCATCAGGATCATCTCCAGCGTCTTTTATTGTTCCGACTGTGACTGAGTTTGACGAAACTTCACAGCTTTCCATTTGAAAGGTAGCATGTCGTCCAACTGGTAGGTAAATCGTTGCCTCTTTTTGGTGCTCACCGGTAATTAGGGCTAATAATGCAGCCTTTGTCGTAGCTGTCGCACAGGCACCGGTTGTATATCCTTCTCTGAGCTTTTTCGGTTCATTTCCGTCGTCTTTCTGCTTCTTCATAACTTACACCTGTTCAGCAAGAAGGGATAAAGCGTTTAATGCCGCAACGGTTACGGTACTACCACCTTTCCGACCGACATTTGTAATAAACGGAATATCTAGTTTAGCTAATTCTTCTTTCGACTCTGCAGCTGATACAAAGCCAACAGGAAGCCCAATTACAAGACCGGGCTTTGTTTCGCCTTCCTTAATAAGACGGATCAATTCTAAGAGTGCAGTAGGTGCATTCCCAATCGCAAAAATTCCGCCTTCTGCCTCTTTAATTGCTTTTCTCATCGAAATAATCGCACGGGTTGTGTCCAGTCTTTTTGCTTCTTCCATCACATCTGGATCAGAAATATAGACGCGAATATCACCGCCAAACTTTTCAATACGCGGCTTGCTTATTCCAGCCTGCACCATCTGGACATCAGGGACGATCCTTTTTCCATTTCGTATAGCTTGGACGCCTGCGTGAATCGCATCAGGGTGAAATACTAGGCTTCTGCCTAACTCAAAATCAGCTGATGCGTGAATCACTCGTTGCACAACACGATACTGCTCAACTGTAAATGGATGCTCACCAATTTCCTCATCAATCATTTCAAAGCTTTTTCCCTCAATCATTTGTGGTTGTACGGTTAACGGTTTAAATTCTGTATGAAAATCCATCTCTTTTCAGCTCCTTAATTTTTATTGATTTATTACTTTAAAAGCCTCTTTTACATGGTGTATGACATCGGAAAACTCAGAGAATGCTTTTCCATAGTCGATTTTTGGTCGGCGAATAATAATTGTTTCAATTCCCAACTCCCTGGCAGCTTGGAGTTTTTCATCAACAGAGCCGACCTTTCCACTTTCTTTTGTAACCATTAATGTCACACCAAATTGTTTGTATAAGGCGCGATCAAACTCCTTTGTAAAAGGCCCCTGAATCGCAACAATATTCTTCTGTGGTATCCCTAAATCTTCACACTTTTCCATATTATCTTGTCGTGGAAGCATACGAGCTATCATCCGTGTATCTTCTACCCCATTTAGCTTTTCGGCAAATATCTGTAACGTCTTGCTTCCAGTGGTCAGCATAATCACACCTTTTTTTTCTGCTGCGATTTGCGCTGCTTCCTCATAACTACTAACAAAAGTACATTTTTCTTCAGAAAACGTCTGTGATTCCCGTTCATAGCGAATATAGGGGACACCTGCTTGTTTCGCTCCACTTATTGCATTTTTTGATGCTTCTTCAGCAAATGGGTGACTCGCATCCACAACCAGTTGAATATTGTTTGTTTGAATGAAATTAGCAATCTGACTATCTGTTAATCTTCCAACCTGAACATTTAGGCCACAACGCCTCATTTCATTCGCCGCATTTTCAGTCACGACCGTTGTAATGACATCAAATCCTTCTTTTTGGATAAGAAGGGCTAGTGCACGTGCATCACTCGTCCCGGCTAATACTAAAATCATGGCTTGATCCCTACTTCTTGCTTGTGATGTTCATCGTGATCATGATGATGTTCATCGTGATGGTGGTGATCGTCGTGATCATGATGATGGTGATGATCGATATGCTCCATAGCTTCTATTCGATATTGACATGTATCACAATTCATTTTCACTTCATCTTTTAACGCTTCTTGGGCACGATCAATTAATATTGTTTGCAATTTTGGGTGAAATCCGAAATATTCCGCTAATTTAAACCCTATATTAGGATATTGACTTTGGAATTCTACAATCATTTCTTCTAATCGCTTTATTAAAATTCCTGTAAACAAGAAGTACGGCAGGATCACCACTTTTGTTGCTCCAAGCATTTTACAGCGCTCCACCCCTTCAGAAGTGGAAGGACTGGTTACACCCATAAATGCCGTCTCCACGATTTTAAAATTGGTTTTTTCCCATAACAACCTTGTGATTTTATATAAATCACTGTTTGCATCTGGGTCACTACCACCTCGACCTAATAATAGGATTGCTGTATGTGGATCTGGGTTTTCGTTTAACTCACCTGTCTCTTCTAATCGCATCTTTAATATATCAATTGCATCAAGATGAATTCCGATGGGTCTTCCATAAGTAAATTGGACGAGTGGATATTTAATTTTCGCTTCGTCAATGGCTGCAGGAATATGGATTTTAGAATGTCCTGCTTGTAGAAGCATAATTGGGATAACCACAACATGTGTAGCACCTTTTTCAATACATAGGTCAATTCCTTCATTAACAGTAGGATGTACAAACTCTAAGAAACATGTTTCAATAATCAAAGTTGAATCGAATTGAGGTTTCATTTTTTCAATAAATCCACGAACTTGTTCGTTCCCCTCTTTGTCTCTGCTACCATGTCCCACAAATAATACAGCTTTCATTTTATTTCCTCCCAATTTTCATCTTTATTAAGGATCAATCCCCACATGGAGCTGGTTCAACTTCTATTTTCGGTGAAACGTCTCTGTACTGAAAACCTTGTATATTTTTTACACGTTTAAAATATTTATAAAAACGTTCGTTTGGATGACCCTTTTCTTTATATTCTTGGATGATGTTTTCAACAACTTGTATAAGCTGATCTGGTTCAATTCCCTCTGCTACAGGCTGTCCAGGATGGGCACTTCGTCCAACCGTTTTTCCACCTAAAAACAGATCAAATTTCCCTTTTCGAAAAACAATGCCAATGTCCTCATTCACTGCACCAAAGCAAGCCATTCCACATCCGTTGAAACCAACCTTTAACTCCTTTGGTAGCTCAAGTCCTCCTAGTATTTCCTGCAAGGTGTCAGCATACGGAATCGAATCCTTTTTTTCACCTTCACAAAAATCACATGCTTTTAAGGTCAATACATCACCAACAGGAGATAAAATAAATCCTGCAGCTGTTAATCGTTCTGTTGCTTGCTCAGGATTTGAGGTATGAATTTCCAGCTTGATTTGATGATCTGTCGTATATTCGATCCTTCCTGCTTCCCCGACAACCTCTGCTAAGGTCAGCAATTGTTTTGGTGTGAAGGTTTTTTTGGCAACACCTGGGCTAACAGCAAGTTCAAATATCGTCTCTAACGGCTGTTGCACAAAAGAGTGATTGCTTGGTTCTTTCGTTTCATAACCAAATGCGTCTAACGCTTGTTCAGCTACGTCCCTTGAAGAGAACATAATTTCACTTTCGGGATTGAATTCTTCTTGCTCTAATGCCCAGGGTTCTGACTCTTTCTTTAACCGTTGATGAGGCTTTAATACTTGTTCTGTTGTATTTAAGGTATATTTACGTTGGTAGCCCCTTGGGGTAATCATCAAGCCATCATACATGAAAGTTGAGGAATTTCCGATCATCACCGTCGTTAACATCCCAATATCGTACTCAAGCATATCCTTTAAATTTGTCATCACAACATGCTGTCGATCACGATACGCACTCTTGACAAGGCCTACCGGTGTATCTGGTGACCGATGGTTGAGGAGAATCCGTTGCGCCTCAGCAATTTGCCTTGTTCTACGACCACTTTTCGGATTGTACAGCGCAATCACAAAGTCTGCCTGTGCTGCTGCTTCAATTCGCTTTTCGATCAAAGTCCATGGTGTTAAATGGTCGCTTAAACTGATTGTACATGCGTCATGCATTACAGGAGCTCCAAGTAATGAAGCACATGAGTTAATGGCTGATATTCCTGGAATAATCTCGACTTCTACACCAGTCTCTCTCGACCATTTCTTCTCGACTAAAACCTCATAGACAAGTCCAACCATCCCATACACTCCGGCGTCACCACTTGAAATAACCGCTACCTTTTTTCCAAGTTCCGCTTGTTTTACAGCTTCCTGTGCTCGGCCCACTTCTTCAGTCATTCCGGTACTAATAATTTGTTGGTTTGTCAAAAGACCCTCAATTAACTCCACATACGTTTTGTAGCCGATGACCATATCGCTTTCCCCAATGGCTTCTCTCGCTCGATCTGTTATGTGTTCAAAACTTCCTGGTCCAAAGCCAATCACAAGTAACTTGCCAGCCACCTTATACGCCTCCCTTGACTAATTCAACGAGCATTATGACTCCTAAGCCGATGCTATAGATTCCTGTAATTGACCCAAGAATGATAAAAAGCTGTTTTCGAAACCTAGCCTTTACAAATCCCCATGATAGACAACATGTTATAAAGATCGTTGAGATTAGTAGTCCGATAACAAATAGAAATAGCTGGATCATTGCTGCGGATAAGTTACTCATTCCAACTGCATTTGTAATAACTGCAAGTTGCGTCGGTGTTTCCACACCAATGCCATGAATAATTCCGATAAGAAATGCCCCTATAACCCCAAACGCAAGAGGTGATAGATTGGCTTTTATTCCTTCCCGTTTCGCTTTTGGTGTGAAATTTGCTAGAAACTCATAGACAATCTTGATACGACTTTTATACTCATACTCATTCCTTTGAACGAAAACCGTATATAAGATAAACCCACCTAGTAGAAGAAGTGTTATTCCTACAAAACCTTCCAGAAAAACTTGGGCATTAGTAGGTAGTTTTAAGCCAATGAGAATTGAAATTAGCCCAATGATTAAAACAATTAAACCATGACCTAACGCGTACATTAACCCAAGCGACACTTGCCTTCGCTTTCGTTCTTCACTTCCTACCATGTCAGCAATTGCTGCAACATGGTCACTATCCATTCCATGCCTCATTCCAATAAAAACTGCTAATAACGCGAATGATAAAACTTCCAAATTAACCTTCTCCTTTTAATGGTTTTGATATACCGACTATCGACTCTGAATGATCAGGTGCAATAAATCCTTGTTCTTCATAGTGATAAATAACAGATTCCAGAGCGATTCTTCCTTCTGCTAGATGTTCTTTAACAATCGTACTCCCCGATTCTGGAGTAACCGCCTTATACCAAGTTCCTTCTGGATAAACGATCACGACGCAAGCATCTTTGCATCGACCATTACAGCGGGTTCTCGTCGAATGTACTTGCGCATCCAACTCCAAGTTCGTCACTTCATTTCGAATCGCTTGGGTTACCTCTTCTCCTCCCTTTCTCATACAACTACTTCCGTTACAAATCAAAACATGATGTTTAGTCCCGTTTAAATTCCAAGTTGTCATCTAATCAGCTCCATTATTTTTTTAGACAAATAAAAAATGCACCCCTATTAGATAGAGGTGCAGAAAAAATGACACAATGATACGTATCCCACTTAATCGGCACTTCTTCCTATAGCCCGTAGGATTACGAAGTATTTACGTACAAGGCAGGTCTCCTGACTATGGTTCATCATTTCATTGCGTCTTCCCAAGCAAGTATGCTCAGTGACATTTTGCAATAAAACTCCCCTTAACAGTGGCGGGTACCGTGACGGATTTTCACCGTTCTTCCCTTTTAACACAATAGACATCTATCGTGCACCTTGTCGTAACATTATGTAATTGTATAAATCTACTAAAAAACAAAAATAATTACTAATGACTACATACACATCATATTATTCTCGCATTGGACAATATATGTATGGTCTCCATAAAAAAGCACACAAAAAATCCACTCACCTTTTGAGATGAGCGGATGAAACGACGAACATAAAAAGGAAAATTAATAAAAATTAACCTATTGTGCCATCGTTTCACTTTCTCAATCCCCGAAGAAGTTGAAACTTATAAATTAAGACAGGTCTCCTGACTTGTGCATCTTCCTACTATGAGACCTTCCCATATAAGTACCTATATCAGTACTCTTATACAGTGGTTATCTCAGGTTCGTCCACACTTACAGTTGCGGGGGCAGTTCTGGATTTTCACCAGATTCCCTATTAAGCCTTCTTGGCATCTTAATCTATTTGTTTTATAAATTGGAATATTTATTTCACAAACTAAATCTATTAACATCTTATAGGAACAATTATGACAATGCAAGGAATGGGAGGAAATTGTTTGAAATCTTAGTTTTGTTTAAGTCTATAATTATTTTGACTCAAGAATAGTACTTTATTCTCCCCATTTGTCACTAAATATCAATTTCTTTAAGTTCTGTCTTTTTTCCCACTTTTCTGTTTCTAGAATAGGTGCTTTCGGATATACGTCTGTATATCCAATTGAGATTAATGCAACTGGATCGATATGAAAAGGTATTTTTAAAATGTCACGGATGTCTGACTTTTTATAGAAGCTGACCCATCCCATCGCTAATCCTTCAGCACAAGCTGCTAACCACATATTCTGAATTGCACAGGCAGTAGACATAATATCGGTTTCTGGAATTGAATTCCGTCCAAGTACATGTGATCCTCCTCTTGAAGAATCACATGTTACACAAATTGTTAACGGAGCTTCTTTAATACCTTCAACTTTTAGGTTGAGAAATTTTGTTGCTCGGTCATCTTCTTCATAATGAATTGCCAATGCTCTTCGTTCTTTATCTGCTGCCCAAGCCAAACGTTTTTTTGTGTCAATAGACTCAACTAAAATAAAATTCCACGGCTGCATAAACCCAACTGATGGTGCATAATGTGCCGCTTCTAATATTCTATCTACAGCTTCTTTTGGTACTTTGTTAGGTGAAAATGTTCGGACATCTCTTCTAGTGAAAATGACTTTATAAATTGCTTCTCTTTCTTCATTAGTAAACATATGGAAAAACACCTCACTCATTTTTAACTTGTAAGCATCTAGCGTTTTAAAAAATTAAATTCATTTTCTAATTCTTATTGGATATTCCGGCTTGTGTAAAAGTGGCCATTTCTCTTAACATGAGGGTTGCTGAATGTAGAATAGGAAAAGCCATAGCTGCTCCACTTCCTTCTCCTAATCTCATTCCTAAATCAAGTAGTGGTTTTTTTCCTAACAACTCAATAGCTATATCATGACCAGGCTCTACTGAACGGTGTCCTATAAAAATATACTCGGTGACTTGACTTGAAATCATTTTCGCCACTAATGCGGCTGTTGTAGAGATAAAGCCATCAACAAGGATTGGGATTCTGTTGCTAGCCCCTGCGAGCATTGCACCAACCATTCCCGCAATTTCTAGCCCACCGACTTTTGATAGAATATCGATCGGGTCATTTGGATTAGGCTTTCTCTCTTTAAGAGCTTTTCTAATAACTTTTTGTTTATGGATTATTCTTTCAGCTGTAATTCCTGTACCACTCCCAACTAGACTTTCTAGGTTCTGTCTGCTGATCGCTGCTAAAATTGCACTACTTGATGTTGTATTTCCAATTCCCATTTCTCCAAGAATTAGACATTTAACGCCCATATTAATCATTTGTTGTCCTTGTTCATAGCCTATTTCAACTGCATTAATCGCTTCAATAATCGACATCGCATCTTCTTGGTAAAAGTTTGCAGTTCCATACCGAATTTTCTTACTAATTAACTCTTCTTCCTCAATATCAACAGAAACACCTATGTCTATAATTCTTAAATGAGCATCAATAGACTTACTGAACACATTAATCGCGGCTCCTCCATTTAAAAAGTTTCGAACCATCTGTTCTGTCACTTCTTTAGGGAATGCGGATATTCCTTCAGCAGTCACACCATGATCAGCTGCGAATACAATCACACCTGGTCGTGTAATCTGTGGAAATGGATTGCTAGTCATTTTTGCTAGTTCAATCACGATTTCTTCCAATCTGCCAAGGCTCCCTAGAGGTTTCGTTAATGAATCTACATACTCTCTAACAGTTTTACCCATTTCATCATCAAGCGGAGGAATAGTTATATTTGGTAATCTTTTTTCCATAGTTTCTTAGTCCTTTCTTATCTCTACATGTATTATGTGGTACTTTTCAATCCATTTTGTCAATTTAACACACTTTTCAGTAAATAAAAAGCAACTGAAAAATGAATTCAGCTGCCACAATTATTTATAACAATTTATCGTCGACCTTATTTAACCATTCCTCAATTTCTCCTACAACCGATTCAACACATCCGTCTTCAAAAGGAGACTTTAGGTTCGCAACTTTCACGAGCTCTAGGAAAGATTTGCTTCCACCTTGTTTACAAAGTGTTAAATAATCCTTCCATGCATCCTCACGGTTTTCATGGAGTCTTTTCCAAAATTGCAAAGCACAAATCTGTGCTAATGTGTAATCAATGTAATAAAATGGCGAGTTGTAAATATGGCCTTGTCGTTGCCAATAGCCACCACTCTCTAGGTATTCATTGCCCTCATAATCACGGTGTGGCAAGTATTTTTTCTCAATTTCACGCCATTCTGATTTACGTTCTTCAGGAGTTGCCTCAGGGTTTTCATAGACGAAATGTTGGAATTCATCGACTGCAACACCGTATGGAAGGAATAAAAGTGCACTACTTAAATGACTAAATTTGTACTTCTCTGTGTCTTCTTTAAAGAAGTTTTCCATCCATGACCATGTGAAGAACTCCATACTCATGGAATGAATTTCACAAGCTTCCATTGTAGGGAAACCATATTCAGATACTGCGAAATGTCTGCTTTGATACACTTGAAATGCATGTCCTGCTTCATGTGTTAAAACATCGATATCACCAGACGTACCATTGAAGTTTGCGAAGATATAAGGAGATTGATAGTCAGGAATATATGTGCAATATCCACCGCCAGCTTTCCCCTTTTTTGCTTCAAGATCCACTAGATTTTTCTCCATCATAAAGTTGTACCATTCATTTGTTTCAGGAGAAAGTTCTGCATACATTTTCTTGCCATTATCTACAATCCAATCCGGATCCCCTTTTGGTGTGGCATTTCCAGTTGTGTATTCAACCGGCTCATCATAAAAAATGAGATTTTCTAAGCCTAAACGTTCTTGTTGGCGTTCTCTTAGTTTCGTTGCAATCGGAACGATAAACTCCTCAACTTGTTTACGGAAATTCGCAACCATATCTGCTTGATAATCAGTTCTGCTCATTCGGGCATAACCAAGCTCAACAAAATTGTCATAACCTAACTTTCTAGCAATCTCTGTACGAACTTTTACAAGCTTGTCATAGATTTCATCAAATTCTTTTCCATGACCTGAGAAAAACTTCACTCTCGCTTCATTTGCTCGTTTGCGTAAATCGCGATCAGTCGATTCAGTAAGTGGCTGCATTTGAGCAAGTGTGTATTCTTTTCCATCAAAATCAATCTTGGCAGAAGCAACTAATTTTGTATATTGAGACGATAGCTTATTCTCCTGTTGCAAATCCTCGACAACATCAGGTGAAAAAGTTTTCAACTGAGATTCAGCAAGAGCAAATAATTGTTTGCCCCATTTCTCTTCTAACCCAGTGCGAAAAGGTGAGTTCACAAGCTCAGCATAAAAATTAGACTCTAAGCCTTGAAGATGTGGCTGCAGATCATCAAGGAAATCTTGTTCTTCTTTGTAAAATTCATCATTCGTATCGATTGTGTGACGAATATAAACAAGATTAAACATCGTTTCTACATGGTTGCGAATTTTATAAATGTCACTTATCGATGCATCTTGCTCTTCAAAAGTGGGAGCTTGCTTAAATGTTTCTAGTGCTTCGTTAAATGACTCTTTTAAAGTCTCTAAATTAGGTCTGGTATATTGATACTCTTCAAAGCGCATGGTTGTACCTACTTTCTATGTAAAATTTTCAATCCTTTTACCTATTCAATAATGAGCGAGAAATTCCTTTTTTTCTCAAAAAAAACTTCCCTTTGTAAAAAAAATTTAGTTAGCAGAGTATGAGGTATTGCTCTAACTTTTGAAGCGAACTTCCTAAAAAATACTCCTGTGAAACAAAACGTTAAATAGTCGAAATCTATATGAATTTCGCAAAAACCCTTAAGAATCTGAGGGAATAGTCGATATAAAGAGTAATAAAATACTAGGAGATTTGGTGATTGATATGGATAAAACGTCGTTAATAGGATTAATTCTTGCATTTATTGCAGTTGGTGTTGGAATGGTCATGAAAGGGGTAGCCATCAGTGCTTTACTTAACCCTGCTGCACTGTTAATTATCGTTCTTGGAACAATTGCTGCCGTTACGATTGCTTCTCCAGCGAGTGAAATAAAAAAAGTACCAAAATTGTTCGGAATTCTTTTTAAAGAGCAAAAAATGCCTTCTATACAAGATTTAATTCCTTTATTTTCAGACTGGGCACAAGTGGCTCGTAAAGAAGGGTTACTCGCATTAGAAGCAAAACTTTCAGATATAGAAGATCCATTCTTACGAAACGGACTTCTAATGGCGGTTGATGGCCAAAATGCTGAATTTATTCGTGATGTTATGAGTGAAGAAATTGATGCTATGGAAGATCGCCATCATGCAGGAGCGTCTATTTTTACTCAAGCAGGAACCTATGCACCGACATTAGGGGTTTTAGGTGCAGTTGTTGGTCTAATTGCAGCACTTGGATATATGAATGATATTGAGCAATTAGGTCATGCAATTAGTGCTGCCTTTGTTGCAACATTAATGGGAATTTTCACAGGATATGTGCTTTGGCATCCTTTTGCTAACAAACTTAAAAGTAAATCAAAACACGAAGTTAAAGTTAGACATGTAATGATCGAGGGTGTTCTTTCTGTTCTTGAAGGACAAGCACCAAAAGCAATTGAACAAAAGCTCGCAACCTACTTACCTGTTTCTGAACGAGTAAAGCTTAACACATCGACTGAGGGAGAGAGTGTAAATGGCTAGAAAAAAGAAGCATAAACAACACGACGAACACATTGATGAGTCGTGGTTAATCCCTTATGCCGATCTATTAACGCTGTTACTCGCACTGTTTATCGTTCTTTTTGCAATGAGCTCGGTTGATGCGGTTAAATTCCAGCAGATGGCAAGAGCGTTTAATAGCTCATTTACCGGAGGAACAGGTGTACTTGAATACCCAAGCCCCACTCCTGAAGGGGAAATGGAACAGTTGGATGCCGAGCAGAAAAAAGAAAAAGACGAAGATGAAGAAGAAAAACAAGAACAAATTGAACAAGAAAAGCTAAAAGAAATTCAAGAAAGAATCAATGCGTACATTAAAGAAAACAACCTGCAAACACAATTAAAAACAACACTAACTGATGAAGGCTTGCTCGTTACAATTGTAAATGACATTTTCTTTGACTCTGGTAGTGCAACGATTCGTAAAAAAGACGAACAGCTAGCAACCGAAATCTCGCAGCTTCTCGTCATGAGTCCTCCTCGAAACATCGTCATTAGTGGACATACTGATGATGTGCCAATTAGCAACTCAGAATTTGATTCAAACTGGCACCTAAGTGTAATGAGAGCAGTTAACTTTATGAAAATTTTAATTGAAAATGACCAGTTGGATCCAAAAGCCTTTAGCGCAAAAGGATTCGGTGAGTTCAAACCAGTTGCTTCAAATAATTCAAAAGAAGCTCGCCAAAAAAATCGTCGAGTTGAAATCTTGATTCTTCCATATGAACAAGCAGAGTAAATGACAAAACAACTTATCTTGTTATTTACAGTTAAAAAGAGGATAGATTCTATCAGGGAAAACCTGAACGGACTATCCTTTTTAAAACTACGGAAGATCCCTCAACAGAACATTTTTGTACTACTAAAATGACTATTAATAGGGATAAATACCTATATAAATGATTGACGTACTAACAATATACTTAGTGCTAATCCTATTAATGTGAGAAAAGAAAAAACAACTAATTCCTTTATTTCCTTCTTTCTTATCAACTGTGGAACTTCCCAGGCAAGTATTGCTACAAAAATAGCGATGATCATCATAATCTTAAGCATTATTTATTCCTTCTTTTTAGTAGAATATCTATTAATTACTTTGTTAATCCAATTCTTCTTACGAAAACGGTTGGTTTTATCTTAACTTCTAAATGTGAAAATTCCTGATCCCAGTTCTTTTTATATTTTGTATTCCATTCCTTTGGATATTTCTTGTATACGGCTTCTCCAAATCCAAAGATATCTGATTCAAATTCCTTTTGTGCGTTATCTAATGCCAATTGAACTCTTTTCTTAATTTCTGTTTCTAATTTTTTTTGCAGATCATCGATCGTCTTTGAATCATCTAAATTCTGTTTTGAAGCATTTTCCATTACATTCATTTCTGTGGTCATATTCACAGTAAGTTTTAATTCTCCATGTTCAAGTTTAGGATCGATGGTCGTTCTAGATCTAATAATATTTGTACTAATATTGCCACCACCTTTTTCCTTAGAGATTGGGACGGTAATAACTCCTATTTCCATTTTATTTATAAGCCATAATATCCCTCGGGTTTCAATTTCATTCATCCAGCCAACTAACTTGTCATCCTTAAATACTGCAGCCCCATCGATTGCTTGTCCTTGTTCAGAATCATTTTCACTATTAACCTCCAATGTTTTTAATGCAAATTGCGGAGCTACTGGCTCTACCCCATCAGAAAGAAGCATGTCCAAAAACTCTTTTATATTAACTTGTAGACCTACACTTAGTTTTGTCAGTTCTCTCGTTTCCTCCGCTGAAACACTTTCTAGTTTCGGTTTATTTTTGATTACCTCGAAAGCTTCTCCTTTTGTAAACATAATATAACTGTTCATACGAGGTTCATGATATCTTGAATAGAAATCAATGATATGAGCAACACCCTTTTTAGCTAATTCCTCCCCGATTAATAAAACCCTACTATGAGAAAAGAATATACGTCTCGATAATTTCCCTTGTAGATTCCGGTATGCTTCAGCAATCGTTGCACCAGACTCTGAAATCACAAATGTACTATTCTCACTGTCCCCTCCTGCGCCCCCAGCTGGTCCTAGTTTTGTAGGAACCGCTACTTGAAGTGATAAACGTATTTGATCATCTTCTATGAGATCTAATCCTGCAGCAGTAACAATTGCAATATCATTTATTTCAATCCGATTCCAACATCCTGAAAGCAAAGGAACTGTCATTACCAGTATTAGCAGCATTTTAATCGTTTTCATCAGCACCATCCTGTCCTTGTTGAAACGACCTAGTTATTACGCTTAGGGGGGTGTGGTCTTAATGACTTACTCATCCGCTTCAAATTACTTTTTGCAGTTTGTTCTGGACGTTCGACCATCGCCCACCATGGAGCTCGAATAAACACATCTTTAAGGTTGTTAAAATTAAAAGGTGATACAGGTGTCAAATATGGAACACCGAAGGAACGAAGTTGAACAAGATGAACTAAGATAAAAAAAACACCTAGCAATATCCCATAAAACCCCAACGTAGCAGCTATGAACATCATCATAAAGCGAAGGAGACGAATTGCTCCTGTCAAGCTGTAACTGGCAAACATAAACGATGCAATCCCGGTAATCGATACGACGATGACTAATGGAGCGGAAACAATTCCAGCCTCTACAGCAGCTTGACCGATTACTAACGCACCGACAATACTTACAGTTGCTCCGATTGGGCGTGGCAGTCGTAAGCCTGCTTCACGCAATGCTTCAAAGGTGATTTCCATTAACAAAGCTTCTACAACCGCAGGAAATGGTACCTTCTCTCTTGAAGCCGCAACACTAAACAACAAATTTGTCGGCAATAATTCCTGATGGAATGTTGTCACGGCAATATAAATTGAGGGAAACAACAAAGCAACAAATAAAAATAAATACCGTAGCCACCGAGTAAATGTAGAGATCATAAACCTACCATAATAATCTTCAGGTGAATTCATCATGACAAAAAAAGTGACAGGAGCAATGAGAGCAAATGGGCTATTTTCAACGATAATCCCGATTTTGCCTTCAAGAAGGCTACCTACAACCCTATCCGGCCGTTCAGTTTGCAAAACTTGTGGAAATACTGAGTAAGGATTATCCTCTATAAACTCTAGAATGTACCCGCTGTCCTCAATGGCATCAATGTTAATCCGATTTAATCTGGTTCGAACTTCCTCTACTATTGAATCTTGTGCAATTCCTTCAAGGTAAGCAATCACTACTTCGGTTTTTGAAAGTTCCCCAATTGTGATACTTTCTAATTTAAGTTGGGATGTTTTTAAACGTCGTCGAATCATGCTTGTATTTGTCCGGATGTTTTCTGTAAATCCTTCTCTTGGTCCATAGACAACCGGTTCTGATGGAGGGTCATTAACGGATCGTTGTTGCCAAGACTGTTCGCTGATAAATAGTGATTGATTAAAACCACTAACCAATAAAACGGTATCCCCTGACAAAATATGATCAACAACTTCTTGAATTGTTCCGCCTTTTTTTACTTGAGCGGAGTGAAGCTCTTCTTCTATTTCCTTAATTGTAATAATAGGTTTTTGCAGTAAATCCTCATTATGAGTTAACAAAGGATTTATCACATTCGATTCCATTCTATTCATATCGACTAGTCCATCAAGATACAGGATTATCGCTGAATAAGTAGCATTTATTTCAAATTTCCGATAGGAGAAATCTGATGACCCTTCAAATAATCGTTCAATCTTGTAAAAATCCTCTTTAAGAATTCCTGTTAAAGATTCTCTTTCTTCTTGAGGATTAACTAGTTCTTGATCTTGATTTTGACTTGTAGAAGTTAATTTTTTAAACCATTTTAAAACTTTCAATGGTTCACCACCTCTCATGATGACTAAACGTATTAAGAATGAATCCTCTTACGAATAAATGCGATGCAAAGCAGTAATATCGGTACAATTACTTGCAATAGAGTATGGACATATGGAACAAAAATCGTAAATCCAATTTCTAAATGTTCTACATAACTAGTTGCGCTTATGAGCGATAAAGAAGTAATAATTGTACCCATTGCAAGTATTACAGAACGAGTTTGTTTTAACTTAAAAACCTGAGAGATTGCAACGGCAGCTCCGAATGTAAACCCTCCAACCTTAAAAAACACTCCTGCTACCATCATTAAAATAACAAGTGCATCAAAACGTTCAAGAAAATCTGCAATAGAAACCATCTGGGTAGCTGCAAGAAGAGAAAAGTTACTCTCGCTGTAAATTTCTGGACCTAAAGTGGATAGCATCATTATTGAATTAACCGTTAACATTGTGCCTCCAATTAGAATGATCGACATTCCTATCTTTCTTACATTCTGCTTCTTATTTAGAAAAGGAAAAAACATCATAATGATAATTGTTTCTCCAAATGGGAAGTTTACAGCATTTGGAAATACCTCTTTCAATACTGGCTTTACACCATTTCCTAAAACAGGAGTAAGATTATTAACATTGAACTGTTCGACGCTAAATAATAGAATCCATATCAGTATGAGAGCAATAATATAAACAGGAAACACAATTTCACCCATTCGTCCAAAAGTCTCAACTCCACCTCTTAGACAATAAATCATTAACACCATAAAGCTTCCGATTACGACAACGGACGGGGTATCAACTAAGATTGTAGTGACAATCAGATCTCCTAATTCTCTACATGCTCTTGCTGCAGAATATGTAAAATGAAAAATATAAAGCATGATTATTGGATATGAAAGATACTTTCCGATAATTTTCGGAAGAATCTGAACCAATGTATCATCCGGATAATAGGCTGATAATTGCGTGTAGACAGCCATTAGGATCAGACTGCATAACATACCGAATAGTATAAGTAACCATGCATCCTGCTTTACTTCTGCTCCTAATCCCAAAATCATCGCTGTCCCTAATACGTATCCAATCATTAAATAAGAAAGTTGGAACCCACTTATTTTTTCTTGTTTCATTTATAATCTCCCTTATGCTAAAAAGCCTTTGCCATTTCCAAGGCAAACTTTCATTTTACAAATTCCACTTTTGCTTAATATTTCCTTAATGAGACATGTTATACTTAAAGGTTTCTGTGTATACTTATAGCTGATTATTACAAGATCATTCAGGAAGCTTGAAAAGATCCTTACCGTAAATTTCGGGCCATAAAACTGCTAATCAGAGGGATTAATTAAGTACTTTTTTAGGTTTAAACTTGTTGCGAATAAATGCGATGGAGAACAATAAAAACGGGATGATTATTTGCAATGGGATATGCAAATACATCGTAATAAACTTTGCACCAACTTCTAAATGCTCAGCATAGTTTGATGCATGTAAGAGGGATAATGGTGGGATAATGGTGCCGATTGCGAGCAAAATAGAACGATGATTCTTTACGTTTAATACTTGAGCGATACCAACGGCAGCACCATACGTCCAACCTCCAACTTTAAAGAATACCCCTGCTACCATCATTAAAATAATAAGTGCATCAAAACGTTCAAGAAAATCTGCAATTGTAACTTGTCTTGTAGCTGCAAGAAGAGGGAAGTTCACGTTCGCGTATATTTCCGGACCTAATACACATAAGTTCATGATTGAATTAAGTGTTAATAAAATCCCTCCTATTAAAATTACGGCCATGCCTATCTTTCTGGCGTTCTGTTTTTTGTTTAGAACGGGAAAAAACATTGTAATGATGATTGTTTCTCCAAATGGAAAGGTAATGGTATTCGGAAAAACCTCTTTTAATACTGGTTTTACACCATTGCCTAATACAGGGGTAATATTATTAATATTGAATTCTTGAACACTCAATAAAAGAATCCAAATAACAACAATCGCAAACATATAAACAGGAAAGACAACTTCCCCCATACGGCCAAATGCCTCAACACCGCCCCTTAAACAATAAATCATCAACACCATAAAGCTCACGATAACGACAGCAATAGGCGTTTCAACTAAGATCGTTGAGACAATTAACTCTCCAAAATCTCGGCAAGCAGTTGAGGCAAGATAAGCAAAATAAAGAAGATAAACTATATTTACTGGAAATGCGAGATATTTGCCGATGATTTTTGGGATCATCTGGACTAATGTGTCACCAGGATAATATGCAGATAATTTGGTATAAACGAACATTAAAATTAGACCAAATAACATACCTATCCCGATTGATAACCAAGCATCCTGCTTTGCCTCTGCTCCTATTCCAAAAATCATCGTATTTCCTATTTCAAATCCAACCATTACATAAAATAGTTGGAGTGCACTTATTTTTTCCTGTTTCATTGTGTGCTCCCCTGTTTGTTAACATTTCATTTCTACACCTTTAAAAATCTTCAAATTTTGTTAACTTTTAGCTTTTTTATTGTTTCCAGGTGAATGGTTGTTATGCAATGGAAATCAGAATAACAACTTGATGTTTGTTCCAATATTATCTGGGAGAGTTAACTCGGAGAGTATAGTGAAAACCATGTAAACAAAATAAACGGCTTAACCATAGTGGTTAAGCCGTTCGTGTTTAAGCAAGAAGCTCTGAATGCTGGTGAATCAAAAAAGGTCAACATATTCCTGATATGATAAAAAGTAGATACAAACAATTTTTTCAGGATAGGAGTAGAGTCTATATTTACCCATCGCTAAAAGTTCAAAGTCTTAGCGCATATCTCGGGCATGATATCCAACCTTTTTTACTAAATCTGTAACAAGCAGCTTTTCTTCATCAGAAAGGACGCCAATAATTTCATCGATTCTTTCACGATGGGATGGGAAAATATCTTCTATTAATTTTCTCCCCTTATCCGTAATCTGCGCATATGTAACACGACGATCTTTGGGACACGCCTTCCGAATAAGCAATTCTTTTTTTTCCAGTTTGTCCACAACATACGTAATACTGCCACTAGCAAGTAAAATTTTCCCACCAATTTGTTGTAGAGGCTGCTCCCCTTTGTGGTATAGCAATTCCATCACTGCAAATTCAGTTGGGTTTAAATCAAAGCTGGCAATCTGTTTATTGACTTGATCGTTAATTGCGCGGTGTGCTCGTGATAATACAATAAATAGTTTGAGTGATTCTTCTATTTGTTTATCTTTTGTCATTTTTCATCAATCCTTCGATATGAGAATATCTTGAATTCTAAATAATAATAATAAATTACAAGTTAAAAGTCAACTATATCTTAAAAACTTGTAGCAGTATAGACCTATTTTTAGAGTATCACACTTTTAAAAAGCGCAAGCGCCTTGTTCAGCCTTAGGCATAGCATAAGGCGCTCTGAAATAGAAGGCGCTCTTTGCCTTCAATTTCAGAGTGACTTATGACCTCGAGGCAGTCAAAATCGCGACGTCCTGTCGCATTAACTGCACTAGCACGTCCTGTGCGTCGGGGCTTACGCTGGAGCTGGATTCAGAAACTCCCACTTATTCTTTAAGATATATAAATTTTGATAGTACAATAGAAAAAGCTGACTAAGATCGTCAGCTTCTTTCTACCAGACCACACTCCAATTGTGATTCACATCTGCATGGATGATTTTTCTTTCCATTATATAATCAGCCATCAATTCCGACATATCAATTGGTATTTCCTTTACAACCGGCTTTCCTTTGAACATTATGTATTCTCCGCCGCCACCTGCTCGGTAGTTATTCATAACCACTTCAAACTCATCAGATAAATGCAAAGGTTGACCACTTCTCACCAATTTAACGACACGTTCACCGATTGGCCTTGAAATATCAAGCGTGTAATCAATTCCTTCCCACATATCATAATTATAATGCTGTGGTTTTGGTACAGAGAATTCTGGGTTTACAATAGGATTCCCTTCTTTATCTAACTCAAAATAAGAGGCAGATCGTTCAAGTGCTGATTTTATATCAGAACCGGTTATTTTAATTACTTTCAGCGTGTTTGGGTAGATATAATTTGAGACAATATCTCTCATTGTGATCTCCATAGGCAGGCCAGGTGATTCATTGTTAAATAGAGCTGTATTAGATAGACTAACACCTGATGCTTCCATTTGAACTTTATTAATGAACTCAATTAAAGGATGTTCTATTATCCGAAGCTGAAAACCATCCTTTACAGTCATGTCTCCGATTACTTTTCCAATTGGTTGATCTAGCCAGCCCTGAGTTTCTTTTTCATAGCTTTCGACAATTGATAACAACTTTTTGTTTGGCTGCACATTCTCTGCCTTTAAAATTGTTGCTTCCTTCTTAATGATACGTTTACTGTTTTTATCAACCTTGAGCTCAATCCTAGCAATTGCTTGTCCGTTGAAACTAGGTTGTACGACGGTTACTCCATTTAACTCACCTGAAATCGTTCGATGCTGATGACCGGTCAAAAGCACATCAATTCCTTCAACTTCGTGACAAATTTGGTAGCCTTGATTTTCAGTGGTGAGCTCTTCAGTTGGTTCACCAATCTGCATGTCCCTCTCAAATCCACCATGATAAGAAACAATCATCACATCGGGTTGTTCCTCATTTCGAATTTTTTCAATCCACTTTTTTGTTGAAAGTAAAGCATCTTCAAAGTGGAGTCCCACTATATGTGCAGGGTCTTCCCAATTCGGTATGTAATGTGTTGTTACTCCTAATATTGCCACTTTAATTCCATCTATTACTTTGATAATATATGGCTTTCCAAGGAACGGCGCTTTCTTCTTATCATCGATAATATTAGCCGATAGCCATGGGAAACTTGATTCAGCAACTGCTTGTTCTAAAATAGTTCGACCATAATTAAATTCATGATTACCTACCACCGCAACGTCATAGTTCAACTCATTTAGTAGTAGGATCATCGGATTTTTTTGGTGACTTTGCTTCTTAACATAATGATACGTTAATGGAGTTCCTTGTATTAAATCACCATTATCGATTAAAATTGTATGATCGTTGGAAATTCGCTCTTGTTCGATAATGGAAGCAATTTTTCCTAATCCTAATTCTTTTCCTTCGTTTGTGCTATATTGATGTGAAAAAATGTTCCCATGAACATCACTTGTCTGCAAAATTGTAATCTTCACGTTACTCATTTCTACACCCCCTAAAATAAACTAAGTTAAATTCATCTTACACAACATACTACCTACTCACAACCATTGTTTAGACCACGAAATAAAAATAAAAAGGCTGACTACAAAGAAAAAGTCAGCCCCATTCTATAATCCCTTGTTTAGACAATGCGCTTGCGAATCGCCGAAGAAGCAATGTCAATAATTGTCACAACTACAATAATGACGAGTAAAATCATTCCTACCTCAGACCAGTTTCGGTTCATTGTCGCAATGGTAATTAACGTACCAATACCACCTGCACCAATGATTCCTAAGATAGATGATGCACGGACGTCAATTTCAAATCGGTAAATTGAATAGGATAAAAATTCAGGAAGTACTTGTGGCATAATTCCATAAAATAGAATTTGAATTTTGTTTGCCCCATTTGCTTCCATTGCTTCGACGACTTTCATGTCAATGGATTCAATCACTTCAGAATATAGTTTTCCAAGCATACCCGTTGATCCAATTGCGATTGCAAGGACACCAGCAAACGGTCTCGGACCAATCGATGCAACGAAAATAATCGCAATTACAAGCTCTGGGAAAGCACGAATGGCATTAAGAACCCATTTGCTAGCTGTATTCAATGCTTTACTTTTCACCATGTTACTTGCAGCTAAAAAACCGATAGGAATCGCAATAATCGCAGCCATGAGCGATCCTGTATACGCAATTAAGATGGTTTCTAGCATTTTATCCATGATCTTTCCAAATGTTGAGAAGTCAGGTGAGAACAGTTTTGGAATAACTCTTCCAAAGCTATCAATCGTTTTATCACTAAAAATCCGATCCCATTTTATTTCAAGACTCATATAGGTCCAAATATAAATGGCTGTAATGAAGATGGCAATAGACCATTTTCTAATCTTTTTGATCGGTGAAACTCTCGGTTTGGGAGGTAGCTGAAGTGTTGACATTATACAATTGCCTCCCTTAACTTTGTACTAATATAATCAATGATGATCACCGCAATAAAGATGATAACAATTAACATCATTGCATTTTGGTAATTAAAGAAGTTGATTTGTTGGTTTAGTAATTGACCAACCCCACCTGCTCCTACAAGTCCTAAAACCACTGAAGCACGGATGTTAATTTCAAATACATATAAGCCAAATGAAATAAATTGAGGCAGAACTTGTGGTACAACCGCGAACCAAATTACCTGAAGTTTGTTCGCACCAGATGCTGTCATCGCTTCAAGTGGATGACTATCAATCGACTCAATCGTTTCACTTATTAGCTTAGCTAAAATTCCTAGAGAAAAAATAATCAATGCTAGAATACCAGGAAAAACTCCGATCCCAAATAACCCGACGAAAATAACAGCTAAAATAATATCTGGAATCGTCCGTAGTATGTTTAAAAACATACGCACAGAGTTATACAAATACTTATTGGATGTGACATTGTTTGCTGCTAGTAAACTTAGTGGTACACAAAGGACAATCGCAACGGTTGTTGCAATGATAGCCATGTGTAACGTTTCGATTAATTTTGGCCAAACGGCTTGGGCGTAATTTGGATTAGGTGGAAATAGTTGACCTACCATCATCATAATATTTTCAAATCCATAAAATAATTCTGTAACAAATGATTCTGTTTTAATTGCACTAATTAAATAAAGAATCATAATGACAGACATTGTAACCGTCATTTGTCTTTTCGTTTTTGGACCTACAAGACTAGTTGGTATTTTACTTCCGAGTTTGTTATCCATTACTCATCCTGTCCTCCTCGGAGATCGTCCTCACGAATTGAACGGCCATAAATTTCTTCAAATGTTTTTTCAGTTACTTCAGAAGCAGGACCATCATAAACGATTTCACCTGCTCTCATTCCGATGATACGGTCTGCATACTCCATTGCCATATCAATGAAATGTAAGTTTACGATTGTTGTAATTTTATCTTCGCGATTAATTTTTTTCAAATATTTCATCACTTGATGTGAGGTTGGTGGATCCAAACTAGCAACTGGCTCATCCGCTAATACGTATTTGGGCTTTTGAGTAAGAACACGTGCAATACTAACACGTTGTTGCTGTCCTCCACTTAACTCATCAGCACGGCTATAAAGCTTTTCTTCTATGTTTACACGTTTCAAACTCTCATAAGCTAAAGCCATATCTTCCTTCGAGTATAGATTCAAAATACTTTTTAACGTGCCCGTGTGCCCTAGACGTCCAGCAATGACATTTTTCATAACAGAAGAGCGTTTTACGAGGTTATAGTTTTGGAAGATCATTCCGATTTTAGTACGAAGTGAGCGCAACTCTTTCCCTTTTGTATCTAAAACATTTTGTCCGTCTACTAACAACTTACCGCCTGTTGGTGATACAAGTCCGTTAATACTGCGGATAAATGTTGATTTCCCTGCACCTGATAAACCTACAATGACAACAAATTCACCATCGTTTATTTGAACATTTACCTCTTTAAGTCCTTGTGTTCCGTTTGGATAAACAAGTGAGACATTCTTAAATTCAATCACAGCAAACCCTCCAAGGTTCTTCCACATAGAGTAGTAGTTTTACATGTTTTTTTAACTTACAATCTTATAAACATAAAAATATGTTTAGGATCACTTTCGTCATTCCTAAACATATATCGACAAAATTATGACAAGTAAAAAGGGAGAAGCGAGCTTCCCCCTTAGGAAATTCTGGTTTACTATTCGTCTAAGCTAATGCTATCTTTGAATTTGTTGTAAGTGTCACGAACAACTTGGTATTCTTCGTCACTAGCTTCAATGATTTTATCCCAGCTATAAACTTCATTCATGATTTTGATCATGTCTGGATCTTCGTTAAATGCTAAGAATGATTCTTTAATTTTTGTTTTTAATTCATCATCTAATTCCTTAGATAAAGAAATCGTGTCATTTGGAATTTCATCTGTGTATTCGATAACTTTTAATTTTTCCATAACATCTGGATACTCTTCTTCAAGCTCTGTACGAACATCGTCAAATGTTGTTGCAACATCAGCTTCACCATTGTAAACTGCGATTGCTGCGTTATCATGTCCACCAGTTTGTACTCCTTCAGAGAAGAAATCAGCTTCAACGTTTTCTACGTCAAACATATCTGAAAGTTGTGCTGCAGGGAATAAATAACCACTTGTAGATGTTGGATCTGGATATGCCCATGTTTTACCTTTTAAATCTTCTAAGCTTTCAATTCCTGAGTCAGCAGCTACAACGTATTGTGCTTTATAAGTTCCGCTACCATAACGCTCAGATTTTAAGATAACTTCAACACCGTGTTTTTCATTTGCTAGTACATAAGCGAATGCAGGAATAAAACCAATATGAACTTCATTAGTGCCCATTGCTTCAACTAAAGCAGTGTAGTTTGTCATTACTTTACCTTCTACTTCTACTCCAAGCTCTTCAGACAACTTTTCAGCTAAAGGTTCAACTGTGTCTGCAATTGTGTCAGAATCTTGAGAAGGAACAAATCCCATTACAATCTTTTCTGGATTGCTTGCTGAGCTACTACCACATGCTGCTAAACTTACTGCTAATACTGCTACTAGTAAAATACTAAGTAGTTTCTTCATGTTACTGGCCTCCTAGTAATTTGTATCTATTTTTCTTTCAACAAATGCTATTATGCACAATCTTCGACATAACTTCTAGATATTTTACAGATTATTTACAATTTATTTAAAATAGGATTACAATGCAATTAGTAAATCCTTGCTATGAAGGGATTTCTATCTATTAGAATGTTTATTACTTTTACAATATGTTTACAATTATCTTAATTTGTCGTTGTTTCACCAGAGAAATATAATACCTTTTCCAATTTTTCTATGTTTACACTTATTTTTTATGTGTGACATTTGTCTTGTTACTTCCGCTAAATTTCTTAGAATAATAAATTGAGAGTCCAATAATGAGTGGTGTAATTAAGATCGTTGGTAAAAACCAAATAATGATGCTTACAGATTCTAACCCAAGAAGTCTCGGTGCTCCAAATACAGTAAAAGCTGTAATTGTCGAAATGCAGCAGGCTAGCATGCCAGCTAAGTGTTCAAACCACCAATGCATCTTCTTTTTCGGCGCTTGTATCCAATAAAATAGTTGGGAAATTCCTAATAAAATTCCCACGATTGGAAACCAAAGAAGTAGAGGGAAATCACTAAGAAAGCCATAAACACTCATACAAATGCCTGAAAAAACCAACAACAATGGATAACCAAGATCTAAAGCATGTCGATGACGTGTTTTCCGCTTTTTAAATCGAAGCACACGAATCCCATAATAAGCTGCAGCTGAACTAAGAATCGCAATAAAAATTAAAAACCAAGAAAATGAGACATCTTCAGAAGATGTAGAGGGATCAAGAAAGATCCTATAAATACCCATATAAAATGCACTAATGGCAACCGTCACCATTCCTCCAACATATAACCAACCTGATATCCGATGAACTCTCCCCCCTTTTTTCGTAACAATTGGAATCCAAAATACAAACAATGCTAAAAATCCGCCAAAAATATGTACAATTTTTAAGATGTTAAATAAAAATTCCATTCTATTCTCCTCCAGCTAGTCTTAAACTTTAAATATATTTTAGCATATTTATCCAATACTGGATAAAGTATATTACCAAGAACAAAAGCGCAAGCGCCTTGAACAGCCCCGACAAGCATAAGGCGATTCTAAATAGAAGGCGTTCTTTGTCTTCAATTTAGAATTGACTTATGACCTCGAGGGGCTAGGCGCTGGAGCTGGATGCAGAAATGTTATCCACAGTACAAGAATTTTATTATTTCCTAAAAGACAAAAAAAGACCAACTCAGGAGAATTGATCCATATTCGTATATATTCTATTAAATACTTTTTAAAATATCCTGATAATTCACTGTAACAATCGCCCGGTTATTAATTACCCGTTCTTCAATTGAAGCTATCAAGTCTTTTTGTGTTTCTGTTATGGTCTCGATATCTAGCTTTTTATGAAAAAATCCGTATAAAACATAATCTCGTAGCTTTAAAAAGATCGGAATGGCTAAATAATCCTCTTTAGATAATTGATTTTCCGTTTCATAGCCCTTTAAAAAATGAGTTAAAAAGCGAGTTGCAAACTCTTCTAAATTAACAGCTATATTTCCTCTCTCAAGAACCCACACTGAATAGTAAAGAGGAATTGCAAGATCGCTAGCAAACCAGTGAAAGACAGCATCATCAAAATCAAACACATGAAGCTTTTCTTCACTCTCATCATAATGAAAATTACCTAAATGCAAGTCCGAATGAATGAGACCAAAGTTTTCTTTCTTTTGAGGTAAATGGTTTAATAAGTTCACCAAATGATCGAACTGCTGAATAACCTCTTTTTTTGGATGATTTTGATATTTTCCGAGATGAAATAGATCTTCTTCCTTCCAAGACGGCCGGTTAAACAGATCTACTTGTTCGCTAAAAACCTTCGTTAATCGATGCATTTTTCCAATGGTCTGTCCCCATGAATAAAAGAGTTTATCGTTATGAACTTCTTCTCCAATGTTCACGCGTTTGCCGGCAACCTTTTCAAACAAACAAGCATAAAACGTGCTGTTGTCCTTCGCTTTCACTTTTTCAATAAATTGGTCGTTTACTGATCGGAACACTTCTGGAGCTGAGACTCCATTCCTTTGAAGAAAATCAACCCAACTTAATTCATCCGAAATTTGTGCCTCATCACGATGTGAGCTATGCGTAACCCTTAAAATAAATGAGGATGCTTGTTTGGTAACTTCGTAGACATAATTTTCAGCATCACCAAGCAATGTAAATTCCCGTGAAAATACGTCAAAACTCTCGGCTAATTCGTGAAGAATGTTTTCAGTAAATAAATCATTGACCACTTTTTCCATCTGACTCTAACTCCTTTTCCCTTTACCATTAAATAGTCAGTATCTCTTCGATTTTCTGAAGCTCCTCATAGCCTAATACAACCTGTGATGCCTGGGCATTTTCAACAATCTGATCAGGACGAGATGCCCCAACTAGTGTGCTAGCAACATTATGCTGCCTTAATGTCCAAGCCAGTGCTAACTGTGCTAGTGTAATATCTAATTCATTTGCAAGCTGACCGAGAAGCTCTACCTTTCGATCCACAATATCATTGATAATTTTTTTCATCCAAGAATTCACTTGTTCATTTGAAGCACGGCTTCCCTGAGGAATCGTCCCATCTTTGTACTTCCCTGTAAGAACTCCTTGTGCAAGTGGGGACCAAACTACTTGTGAGACACCAGCTTTTTCACACATTGGTAAAATTTCATCCTCAATGTCGCGATGAAACATATTGTATTGCGGTTGGTTTACGATAATTCGATCTAATAAATAGCGGTCAGCAACGGTTAGAGCTTCTTGAATTTGTGCAGCAGTCCACTCGCTAACGCCTACATATAAAATTTTCCCCTGTCTAATTAAGTCGTCGATTGCACGCAATGTCTCATCAAGAGGTGTTTCTTGGTCATAGCGATGACAATAAAAAATATCTATGTAATCTAACTCCATTCTCTTTAAGCTCGAATGAACCTGTTCCATTATATGTTTTCTCGATAACCCACGGTCATTCGGCCCTTCCCCCATCGGCCAAAAGGCTTTTGTAGTTAGCACATAAGATTCCCTAGGAAATGATTTTAAGGCATGTGACATAACAATTTCAGCTTGCCCTCGCTCATACACGTTTGCACTGTCAAAAAAGTTTATGCCTACTTCATAAGCTTGATGAATAATTTCAGTCGCAGATTTTTCATCTACCGTCTTTCCAAAAGTTAACCAGCTTCCTAAGCTAATTTCACTAACCTTTAAACCTGACCTTCCTAAACGTCGATAATTCATCTTATTTTCCCCCTCTTAAATACCGTGGTGTATACATTACTTCTATATGATAATTAGTAAATGGTCACTCTTTAAATTTATCAGAAATTTCTAATAACGTAAAGGACAAGGAGGCTTATGTTCGCGACTAGTCCTCCTCTATTTTAAAGCTGGTGATTTCTTGAAAATCTTGTTTTACCCTTTTTATTTTTTGTTGCACTCATAGATTTTAGCGATTTTTTCATTGCTAAGAAGATTAGCTTTATTGCAGCGTATATGCTAAATAGAACAATAAAGCCCCATAGTCCTTGAATTGCATCTTGAAATTCCATGTTTCCACGACTTGTGACCTTTTGCTGAATTTCAATAGCAAATACAATGACGACTAACACTGTAAACGTATAGATAAATGAAAGGCTAGAAATACTCCATTTTGACACTCTTTTAAAAATAAAATGAGTGAAAAAGAACAGCCCTAAACCAAAAATGCCCAACACCCAAAAATGCATTTCCTTATCTGTTATGTTAATTCCCAATATAGAAAATACGCCAATCATGACATCATGAAATTCATTCATCATTTCAACAATTACTAAAATAACTTCGTTCACTCTTTTCGCCCCCACTTTAGGTACACTAAATATTTATATGTAAATATTTCTTCATTGTATCATTAATTAAAAAGGAATCATTTCATTTTAAAGGATATAAGATATAATAATGCTATTATCTTAAGTTTCCATTATTCAAACTACAAATAAAGGAGCAATCGTATGACAGAGGTTCTAATTGGCAGCACGTTGTCTGCATTATCAACGGGCTTAGGTGCATTGCCCATTTTATTATTACAAAAACGATTACTCATCGTTGGCGAGATATTTTACTAGCATTCACAGCTGGAATTATGATGGCAGCAGCCATGATGGGATTGATACCTGAAGCACTGAATAATGGTGGAGTAATTGAGGTGTCCGTTGGGCTATTGTTAGGTGTGCTAACTCTAACAAAGCTAGAAAAAGCAATTCCACATATTGATTTGGAGCATACGAAAAGCGGGATTAAGTTTGATGAGAAAGCAATGCTTATTATTGCAGCAATTACGCTTCATAATATTCCTGAAGGTCTTTCGGTCGGTGTAAGTTATGCTTCAGATGTGAATGAAACTGGTAATTTAATTGCCTTTGCGATAGGACTTCAAAACGCACCTGAAGGATTTCTTGTAGCTCTCTTTCTTTTAAATCAAAATATAAGTAAACTTAAGTCGTTTATTATTGCAACATTAACAGGAACTGTTGAGATCGCCGGTGCTCTTCTTGGCTTTTTCTTAACTTCCTATGTGGACTTTCTTATTCCTTATGGGTTATCGTTTGCAGCAGGAGCAATGCTGTTTATTATTTATAAAGAATTAATTCCAGAAAGTCATGGAGACGGAAATGAACGAAACGCTACATATTCTTTTATAATTGGAATCCTGCTTATGATCGTGTTAATTGAAATGTTTTAAAGTTAATAGAAAAAAAGAGGACTGAACGAATTTTGGTTTATTTCAAACCTTTTCGTAAAGTCCTATTTTTCTGCTGATTGATACACTAACCGATCTCGAAATGTCCACTTTTTCATATTGTTAACAAACTCTTGGAAAGGATTTGTTGTGGTTTTATAGGTTTCTTCTAATAATAATTGTTGGTATTTATTTAATAGCCTATCTAATTCTTGACTACAATGAACGACTGCTTCATTTGTGTATCCATTTGTTTCTGCTGTTGAAATCATCTCTTGACGCTTTTCGTTTATTGATTCAAGAAGTTCAACTTTTAAAGAATTTGGCTTCACCGAACTTCACTCCTTTGGTTAACTTCTTAGATTATTACAGATTCTACTAGTGTTGTAAACGAAATCGCAATATTAGACATTTTTTTCAAAAACATTTGTTCATCATATTGACAATATTTAAGGTTATTTTCTGTAATTAATTAGTTTATTCCCCGCTTAAATAAGGATTAAACTATAAGGAACAGGATATTATGAACAAAAGCGCTGGAGCTGGATGCCGAAACGCATACTGAGTTTGAAATTCATATAAATTCTGATTCTTTTTAAAAAGGAGTGAATTTTTTGATTAGGCAGTTACTTAAACGGTTTGAACCTAAAGCAAATAAATACCTTTTAGATAAACAAAAAACGCAAGGTTTGCTAACTAAGGCATCTTCAAAAGCAGTTGAAAATCGTACTGGTTTAAAGGGTATTTATCACAAGCTACAGCTTCTTTTTGAAGCCATTAAAGCATGGAAATCAGGCGTGTACCCTCATTTTCCAAAAAAATCACTCGTTATGATTGTAGCTGCCATTTTATATTTCCTAGCACCGATTGATTTGATTCCTGACTTTTTATTAGGTTTTGGGATTGTTGATGACGCTGCTGTACTAGCCTTCGTCGTCAAACACCTTGGGAAAGACCTTGAACAATTTGAAAAATGGAAGGAAATCGAAGATAAGACTATTGAAATTCACGATTCCTTTCCCTCTAAAAAAGAATAATTGAAAAACTCCTTAGCAGGGCATCTTATAAAAAAGCGCAAGCGCATGGTCCAACCTCAGGCATAGCATAAGTTCCTGGTGTTAAAAAAGTCTTGCTAAGGAGTTTTTCCGATGAAAAAATTGTTAATTTCAGTAACTCTCTCATTTTTAATTAGCCCTCTTTCTACTGATGCCCAAACAATAGACAAAAAAATCAAAAATCATGTTGCGATTGTCATTGATGATTTCGGAAACGGTATGAAAGGAACAGAAGATATCCTTTCGCTTCCGATTCCATTAACAGTCGCTGTAATGCCTTTTCTATCGACAACAGAAAGAGATGCAAACTTAGCGTTTCAAAAAGGACATGAAGTGATCATCCATCTTCCAATGGAACCTCTACATGGGAAGAAAAGCTGGCTTGGACCTGGAGCAATTACAACCGATTTAAGCGACGAAGAAATTAAGAGACGGGTCACAAAAGCAATTGATGCCGTCCCGCATGCAGTTGGGATGAACAACCACATGGGTTCAAAGGTTACCGCAGACGAACGAGTGATGAGAATTATCTTATCAATTTGTCAAGAGCGTGGACTCTATTATCTTGATAGCAAAACGAACGGAAAAAGCGTTGTACCTAAGGTAGCGAAAGAATTAGGTGTTCCGTTTTTAGAAAATGAACTTTTTTTTGATGAACAGTACACAACAAGTCACATTATTAAGCAAGCGAATCTGTTAATTGATAAAATCAATGTGGATCAGGAAGTGATTGCAATTGGGCATGTTGGCATTGCCGGAGAAAAAATGGCAACCGTCCTTGAGGAATACGTTCCACTCGTAAAGAAAAGGGCCGAACCTGTAACACTTTCAGATCTAATTTGGGTTTCAGGACCGTTGGGAGATATGTGAGGACTACCAGGCTCATTCCCTCTTCACATTATCATCTAAAAGCGGTAAGATGATCCTATATCATAGCAACTTTGGGGGCTCATATGCACTTTTATTATCTACTACTACTTGTAACCAGCTTCCTTTGGGCTGGTAATTTCGTTGCCGGCAAATTTTTAGTTGGCTATGCTAGTCCATTAGCTCTAACTGAAATGCGCTGGCTTATTGCAGTTGTTTTGCTTTTCTTCTTTGTATTATGGAAGGAAAAATCAGTGACTGTTCCTAAAAAAGCACTTCTCCCTTTGATATTAATGGGATTTTCCGGAGTGGTCTTATTTAATGTATTTTTATTTCTCGCACTAAGGTCTACATCAGCCGACAATGTTGGCTTACTTTCAACTTTAAATCCGATTGCAATCGCAGTGGCAGCATATTTTATATTTCGTGAAAAAATGTCTGTACAGCAGATATTTGCCATGTTCGTCTCGCTGATTGGTGTATTATTTGTCCTAACACATGGTCATTTGGAAAATATCTTTTCAATGAAATTTAATATTGGTGATCTATACATGCTACTCGCTGTTTCGATTTGGGGGCTATACTCAATGGCTGGTAGAGTCGCTATGAAACTGGTTTCACCGTATAAAGCTACATTGTGGTCAGGGATTTTTGGAACGATCTTTATTCTACCTTTCACATTCAGTGAAATGACAACCATACAAACAGATGGTGTGTTTTGGATAGCCACTCTCTACGCTGCAGTCGGAGCAACTGTATTAGCAATGGTATTTTGGAACATTGGCGTGCACTACATAGGAGGAACAAAATCTGGTATGTTTCTAAACTTCAATCCAATTTTCACAGCCATTTTAGCATACTTCCTCCTCGGTGAAAAGATAACTGGCGCTCAAGCTATCGGAGCTCTTTTAATTATGACAGGGGTTGTTTTATTTACAGTTAAGGTGAGAAAGAAAGAATTTAAATCCATTAATTCAGATACGGCTTATGATAAGAAAAAGCACAATGTCTCTTAATGGACATTGTGCTTTTATTATTTACTTCCGATACTTTCATTCACCTTATCAACCGAAGTGACACGGAAGTCGCGTTCTTCCAGTTTTTTGATGATTTTGGCTAACTTTTTCTCCGATAGATCATGTGAAAGATTGAGAATAACTCTGCGAATGTATTGATCGCCATTGTCTAATGTTAATAATCCTTCAATATTAACATCCTTAACAGCCGTTACTAAATCTTTGATTGCACCTTTATGCTCTTTCGTTCCAACTGTGAGCAGGTAGCCACCTGTTTTCATTCCGAATGAATCCTCAAGAACATCCATGACATTTGAATGAGTAATGATGCCAGAAAATTCCTCAGCTTCATTTAATACAGCTAAGAAGGGCAGTCTTCTAATTGTTAAAAAGGTTTTAAAGAAAGAATCTTCTTCATATATGTACGCTTCTTGGTTTGCAATCAATGATTCAATTGAATCCTCGTCTTTTCCCTCGTGCTCAACATAATGTTCGAGGAGATGGACTTTATAAATAAAACCTACAAACACTTTTCCGTTATCTTTTAAAACTGGAATTGAACGATAACCTGTTTCCTTTAGTAGTTCATAAGCTTCTTTAACTGTACTTGAAACCTCGCAATATTTCACATCTTCTTTTTCTACGTAATGATAACGTACTTTCATCGTATTTCCTCCTTGAGGTGCAATTCATTGTAAAAAAGCGCAAGCGCCTTGTTCAGCCTTAGGCATAGCATAAGGCGATTCTAAATAGAAGGCGTTCTTTGCCTTCAATTTAGAATTGACTTATGACCTCGAGGCAAGTCAAGAACGCGACGTCAATCGCCATGACTGCACTAGCACGTCCTGTGCGTCGAGGCTAGGCGCTGGAGCTGGACTTGCGAAACGCAGACTCAGTATTAAATTTTATACTTTCTTTTCTTGTAAAAAACGTATCACACTCATCTTTAATAGTAAACAATTTTTTGATTTTTCAAAAAATATTATCCTTTCTAACGTTAATCATGTCGTTTTCTAAGATGAAGTTGAATAAGTTCTTCCAATCTCTGAAGCTGAAAGGAGTATTCAAAGATTGCCGATCCGATCACAACTAAACGGAGATTGTTTCCTTGATCTGAGTTGCTAATTGCCATCACATTCTCCAAAAATAATTGACTGTCATCACTAATTGATAGACCGTACTCTTGGTCGTCTTGCTTTATCTTTCCCTCATATTTAAGCAAGAGATACTCATGATATTTAATCAATTCTTCTAGTTCACCATCAAAAAATTGGTTATCATCTTGATTTCTCTTACTTTGAAAATAATGTTCATCAACGACTTCAACAATTTCCACACCCTTTTTAAGCGTATGAAGCATTTGTTTAAATACAACAATCTCCCTACCATCTATAGGGTTTACTTTTGTCATATTTGCTCGTTCTTCATTAAATAATCGATAAGATTCTTCAAGTATGTTCATATTTTTCTCAAGCTGGTCCCAAAGCTCGCGATACGATTTTTCAGTCATTTCATTGGATACTGCCGTTCGAATTAGCAGGGACATATCACGAAAAACAAGCTGAACTTTTTCAAAGTAATTCCTTTTATATTTTGGTGGAAAAATGAACAGATTAACTAAAAATGCCGATCCCATCCCTATTAAGATGATCCCAAACCGATTTAAAGTGAAGAGAAAATCTTGATTTCCAGGGGCACTCATAATGGCTAAAACAGTAACCAAAGTTAGAGAAATCGTGCTTTCCATCTTCATCTTTAAACTAATCAAAATTACGATAATCATAACAAGACCCGTAATGATTGGACTATTACCTAGAAAGTAAATACAAAAAAGTGCAATTGCAGCTCCCAGCGTATTGGTTTTTAATTGATCCGAAATTTGCTTCCATGTCCGATAAATCGAAGGCTGAATCGTAAAAATAGCAGCAACTCCTGCAAACACAGCAGGTTCTAACTTAAAAAAAGTACATATGTATAAAGCCAGCGTTACAGATATTCCTGTTTTCAATACTCGTGGACCTAATGTCAGATGAATCGTTCCCTTCACAATTTCTGAAAATGAGTGATCTTATTCCCTATAATTGTATCAAATCACAAATAATTACTAAATAATTTGTACACTTTTGTTCTGAATCTAAACAACGGTTTGATTTTATTATCAATACCAGCTTACTCTCATCTTAACTAACAACTATATTCTTCCCAATCAAATAAGCTACCCCAATTAAGAGGCAGCCCACTTTATATCCTACTAGTATGAGAGTTTTTAATCAATTCTACACGAATTCAGATTACATTTCATTCGGTGGCTCTCTTCGAAATGGGGGAGCCTCAATTTCTCTATGATCGTTTTTATGATCTTCTCCGCCTACTTCACTTTGTGTGGCAGCTGATTGATCTTGTTGCATTGTATTTTCCGTTCTACTCAATTCTTCACTTGGCGCTAACATCTCGTTACTCTCCGCTTCGGAAGGCAATTCCCCCGATTTACCGGTAGCTGCTGACGATGTTTGGACCATTTCACCTACCCCATTAGCAGGTACACGATCTAAAAAACCCCTGCCTTTTTCAGGATTTGAGATAATCCCTAACATACCAAGAACTCCTAAAATAGCCGTGACATACGTTTCCCATTGAGTTAGATCAATTTGAAGTCCTAAATCACGTAACACCATGTAAAAGACGGAAGATAGCGATAACCATACTCCGTAATTTCTCCACTTCATAGGAGCTATTACCACCCTAAAAAAGAATATTTTAATCATTTTATTCTTTAGGTTGGTAAGGTGTGCATCCCTATTTTTATTTATGTACTATTACATATAATCCATATAAAAAGACGCCTGTCAAAGACAGACGTCTGCGAATTGAGGCGAGAAACCGCACACCACATTGCGCGTTACCATAAAGGTGTGTTCCTCGACTTACACAATTTTAGCTCATCGCTTGATTACTATAACATTTTTAATATGAGGAGACAAGCGAGATTTTTTTCCAAATCAAGGTATCAACCCATTACTAGCGATGTCAGTCTCTATACGATTATTATCATATTATTGCTATTCTTTCATCCAGCTTTATCAAACCTTAAATAAGTTGTGCACTCTCTGCAAATACTGACCTTATGCTAATTGTTTGAAAGCTGATGTAATGTAGCCGATTCCATCTTAATGGCCATTTACTTAACAAGGCAGAAAAAAGACAAGTAAACTTGTGTTTCAGGTTTGTGTTTTTAAATTACGGGAATATAATCACTAACACATAGGAGGGATTTTAATGAAAAAAATGATTAAATCCTTGGTAAAATGGGCCCCAATCATTTACCCAATTGCTCGTAAAATATTGAATAAACGTAAAATGAAGAAATCTTATTCAAGGTAAAGCAGCTAGGTAATACTGGCTGTTTTTTTGTTGTGCTCATAATCAAAAGGTACATATAGTTACAAGCAATAAAAAACACTTCCATCCATTATGGACTGAAGTGTTTATTTATAGCTTATTTCTTTCTCATAGCTCTTAAAATTAAGCTTAAAATGAAGACTAACAGAATAGCACCAATTAGTGCTGGAATAATGGCAATACCGGCTAAATCAGGGCCGAAGTCTCCTAATAGTTCTCCACCGATCCAAGCACCTATTATACCAGCAATAATATTTCCGATAACTCCGCCTGGAATATCTTTACCTAAAATTAGTCCTGCTAACCAACCAATAATTCCTCCAACTATTAAATAAAGTATAAATCCCATGAACATTCTCCTATCTGTTTGTAATTTGTCTTACTTGTTAGGAATATTCCCAGGTTTGCTTGATAATAAACTTAAACAGATAGGAAGGATTAATTTTAGTTTTCCGAAAAAACTAAATGAAGAAGTTTTAATGGTTAATTTGCTTTTTAGGTTATTTTTTCCAAGCTTCAGCTAACATTCCGTACACAGCATGATCGACATGGTGATCGTAAAGCCACTCTGCTTCGCGAATTAGCCCTTCCTCTACAAAACCCAGTCTCTCAGGGATTGACCAGCTCTTTTTATTTTCAACTGCCACGCGTATATCAACTCGATTGAGCTCTAGCTGATTGATTGCGTACTCCGTTAAAGCCTCAGCAACCTTTGTCATAATACCCTTACCTTGATAAGTCTCACCAAGCCAATAACCTATGTAAGCAATCTTATTTGACCAATCAATCGCATTGTAGCCTGCAATTCCGACAATTTTTCCGTCATATAAAATTGCGGCGTTCATTCCTCTATTTTCAGCAAACATCTGTTGACTCATTTTTATATAGTCCCTCGTGTCTTCAACCTTAGTCGACTTATCCAGCCAGCCAAGCCATTCTCTTAAATATTCTCTGGATGACTCAATTAATGAAAAGATTTCATCAGCATCTCGTAGTTCTACTAGTTTTAAGGAAATTTGATTGTCAATTTTGTAGGTAAACATAAAGACATCCCTCATTTTTTTGAATTTACTGATAGCGTTTGAAACTAGTTTACCAGACTTAGTAAATTCAATGGGGAAATTTTTATTCTGAGCTCTTCTATAGAGAGTTCGACTGCAGTTTCGTATCAAAATGTAAATTTTCGAGAGTTAAGATAGGAAATAGGGTTTGAACTTCAATATAGGATGATTCACGTGTAATTGGTTAATTTAATCCCATCTTTTTATTCAATAGAGTGCCTTATTATCGGTTTTGAATACTTATAACGGCGAGTTTTGGATTATATCATCGAGTAGGGTATTTTTATGATCAAGTTTTGAATTATATCGATTTCTCGACAATAAACGTCATGTTTCACCATCCGTTCGGATCTCTACCTTGAAAAAAACACCGTTCGAAAGGAATGGTGTTTGGCAATTTTTTATTTACTTAAGATGTCAGTTAAAACCGGAACAATTTGTTTCTTACGTGATACAACACCTTTGAGGAGCGCTGTGTTATTTTCAAGCTTCACGTTGTATGCTTGCTCTACTGCTGCCGTTTCACGACCTAGTGCTAGAGCAATTGAATCGTTTGTTAAAATATTTGTTACAACAAAAACAAACAGATCTAAATTTTTCTCAAGAATTACATTCGCTAAAGCACTTTCAAGTTCTTGTTGTTTTGCCAGCACATCGTTAGTATCAACCGCATTGACTTGAGCAATTTCTACTTTAAATGTACCCATTTGAAACTCTTTTGCATCAAGAGTGATTAATTCTTGAATGCTCTTGTCACTCAAATCCGCTCCAGCTTTTAACATGTCCAAGCCGTATGTTGCACTGTCCACTCCAGCGATTTCTGCGAGTTCTTTTGCAGCTGCAATGTCTTGATCTGTACATGTTGGTGATTTGAATAGTAACGAATCCGAAATAATTGCGGATAGCATTAATCCGGCAACTTCTTTGCGAATTTCTACACCGTTTTCTTTATACAATTTATTTAAAATAGTCGCCGTACACCCAACTGGCTCGGCACGATAGTACAAAGGATCGCTTGTCTCAAAGTTAGCAATACGGTGGTGGTCAATGACTTCAAGGACGCGAACGGAATCGATGTCACTGACACTTTGTTGACGTTCATTATGATCGACCAAAATGACACTATTCACTTCATTTGCAACCGTTTCAACTAATCGTGGAACCTCCACACCAAATTTATCTAGAGCAAATTGTGTTTCTCCATTTAGCTGACCTAAACGAACAGCCTCAGCGTCGACGCCTAACTGTTTTTTTAACTCCGCGTATGCAATTGCAGAACAGATTGTATCTGTGTCTGGATTTTTATGGCCGAATACTAGTACTTTTTCCATAGAATTTACTCCTCCTAAGTTTATGACCATCACTATGTATTTTTAGTAGGTTGTACACCTAGACTCTATTTTACATGAAACAAAAGACCTTTGTATAATAGTTTTAGTTATTTTTCTACTTGTTATAAGTTAGACAAATTGTATAGAAAATAGCAGCAACTTCAACTTGGTTTATTGTGTCTGAATTCAGTGTGAATTCGAGAGTTTTAGGGACCATTTTCTTTGTTCGGATTTCAGTGATAACTTCGCCTGTATCATGAAAGCAATCGACTGTTTTTCTACTTAACACATCACGTTTAAAAAGAATGGCTCGCTCGCCTTTATGATAGAGAAAACATTGATTTGTACTGACTTTGCTTAAGTCTTCGAGGAGAAGCGTTTCTTCACTATTATCATCATTTACTTTGACATCCCATTTCATCTTTATCAAATTCTCACGAAATGAACGTTCATTAATTGCTATTTCACTGGAACTCAGTTTGCCTCGCATATCTTTACGGTCAAAAAGTTTATCAACCAAAGGTAATGTGCACAAAACCTTTTGCAAAAAATTTTTAAAAAACCTCCGAAATGTCCCACAAATTTCATTGTTCTGATTTAAAAGCTCAATTCGCTTCGAAGAAAAAGTAGTGACTGGTAGTTTGAAATGAAATGTCTGCATATACTGATACCTCACTTTTTAAAAATTTGTAGGCAATTCATAAAGAAAACACTATAATTTTTCTGAATGCGCAAATCGCTAATAACTTGTATTCCATTATAATAGCTAATAGGAAAAGAATGTATCATATTTATAGCATAACGTTACGGGGGAAATACAATGAAAAAAACCGCAATCATCACAGGCTCCTCAAGTGGATTTGGCTTACACTGTGCACTTGAATTGGCAAAACATAATTTTGCTGTTATAGCTACCATGAGAGATACAGCAAAAGCTACCGATCTCTTAATAAAAGCAAAAGAACAAAAGATTTTAGACAACATTGAAGTACACCAATTGGATGTAACCTCAAGTGACTCGGTTAAAAAATTTAGTCAGGAACTCACAACATTTTCATCCATTGATGTTTTAGTCAATAATGCAGGGTTCGCTCTTGGCGGCTTTTGCGAAGAAATTCCTCTTGAAGAATATCGGAACCAATTTGACACAAATTTTTTCGGTGTTATTGCGATTACACAAACAGTCCTCCCTTTTATGAGAAAGCAAGAATCTGGAAAAATTATCAATATGAGCAGTATTAGCGGGAGAATGGGCTTCCCTGGGCTGTCTCCCTATGTGTCTTCAAAATTTGCACTTGAAGGATTTAGCGAGAGTTTGCGATTAGAAGTAAAACCCTTTGGAATTGACGTTGCTCTCATTGAACCAGGCTCCTACAAAACAAACATTTGGTCAAGTGGTATGAAAATTTCATCTAAATCTTTAGAAAATGACTCTCCATACCATTTTTATATGAAAAGCATAAAAAGGAAATGGAGCGAGGCAGTGCAGGCTTTGGCGATCCGTTAGATGTTGCAAAGTTGGTAGCCAAGGTGGCAACGCAAGAAAAACATCCTACTTTACGCTATCCAATTGGTAAGGGTATTAGACGAACTATTTTGCTCAAGAGTATTCTGTCTTGGAAAACGGTTGAAGGGTTAGTGATCAAGCAGTTGTTTGAGAAGGGGAACTGATCACATCTTCAATTGTTCTAACTTTTTCACAATCAATTGTCTCCTTTAATTGCGTCGTTAATTTAAGTACAAACTTAAAAAAACTAAAATTCCTTGAAATAAAGGGATTTTAGCATAATTACTTGCTTTTAATTCCAGTTTGATTTTTTACTATCCGTCGTTTCACTTTTTTATTTTGTAGTTTTTATGATTAACAATCGTCGTAAGCGGTTCGCCTTTAGCATTTAAATTACCGTATTCAACAATAACGGAATTTTCCCTAATGGCGGTAACAACACCTTCAAATTTACTTCCTTCCCGTTCAAAAGAAATAACATCACCAGGTTTCGCAGTTGTCATACAATCACCTCGCCTATATAATGTCCAAAATACTCGTAAAAATGCTTATCGTTTTAAATACACATTTACCTAAGAATTTATAAATATGGTTGGGAAAAGAATCAGTAGATCTTGGTGGTGTCATAGTGAAAGGTCTAATTTTTTTTCAGTTTCAGATAAGAATTTTTCCAATGCCTCACTGCTATCAATATTCATCCGTTCAGCCAAAATAATCAGCCACCATATGCATTCACCAATCCAGGAAGGGCTGCTCCATAATAATTTTTCTTTCACCCCATGCACACGCCCACTATCCCTTTACTAATTTAGTTTTTTCTATGGTGAACTGAAAACCATATAAAAGCATTGATTTTAAAAAGAATAGTAAAGACAATTGATATTTTTTTAAACGAACAAGTGATGATATTCCTGATTTTTGCAAAAAATATACAAATGGATAAGTGAAAATAGTGTCGATGATAAGATTGGAAATCATATAAGTGAAAAATTTTCCGTAGGTTAGTTTTAAAATCCACATTGAACCAATCAAAAACGGACCCCATATTAAAAGGAATTCCCCTATTAATTTAGGATGGAGTTTTTGATAAAACCACCACCAACTGTGCTTTCTTGCAATGTAACTTTCGAGTATTACAACACAAGAAATAAACAAACTAGCTGGTAAAAATTTCTTTATTTCTTTTTTTCCCAATAAAGGAACTGTTATCCAAGGCAGAAACAACATGGCTATTAATAAAAATTTTGGATGTCTCATCTACTCAACCCACTGCCAAATCTTTTCGGTCAGGTGCTGAAGGTTGTTTTTCGAGCCACCCATTATCAATCATAATATTTGCCCCATCCTCTGCTAATTCTCCGACTTCTATGATTAAACGACTATAAGCTGCTGATAAATCTCTTCTAGCTGCTCCTCCCATACTTGCACCATAATAGCCAATCCCTGCATTGTTCAATGCTGCGGTATGAAAAGCATTCTCTAGAACAGCACGAATATCAGGGTCTTCTACATCCTTTAATAAATAAGAAATCGTACAAATCCCTAACGAATCGTTTAAATATGAACCCCATAAAACAACCTCCTTGTATTCAATACATCAAAGAGTAATATTCCCAAGTTTGGAAATAATATAGATGAACAACCAACAACAATACATCAACAAAAGGTCTTAGCTGATTACTAGCTAAGACCTTTTGTTTATCTTCAATTATGTTCATTTAAGTGGCAGCCTTAGAAGAGAGTCTTAAAGAAAATATTTTTAGAAAAAGCAGCGGAAGTTCCGTTGCTTTTTACGCAATTGCCCCCTATAGTTTAAGTGTGTTTATTCACAAATATCCATTTTATTGATGCACTATTTATTAATAACAATCGATAATTTATAGTTTGCATGCTTGTTTAAGTCTTCCAAAAATTTATCTAATACTTCATTAGATGGAAATTTGCATTCGAGAAGGTAACAACCATCTCCACTGATTTTATAGTTATGTATTATGTATTGTTCTTGTGTTTTTATGAACGACAGATAAGGTAGATGATAAGTGCTTTGTGTAATGATAGTAATAATAGCATGTATAAAACACCCTAATTTAACTTGATTAACTTTAATGGTATAACCCTCAATCACTCCATTATCTTCTAATTTAGCAACTCTAGATGCGGCTGCTTGTCCAGTCAAATGGACTTTCTCACCCAATTCTTTCATAGTGATACGACTGTTTTTGGATAGTTCATCTAAGATACGCATATCCGTGCTATCTAACATTTATTCAACTCCTTTCATTAATCAAGTCAAACTGCCAAAAGACTTGATTTTATCTATGTAATTGTTATTTGGTCATAGTATAAACTATACCTAGATCAAAAAAAAGGAGTTGTAAATATGAATATAGAACAAATTCGAAATGCTACACTAGTTGTCGAATATGCAGGGAAAAAGTTTTTAGTTGACCCATTTTTAGCAGAGAAGGGGACTTACCCACCTTTCCCAAATTCATTAAGACAAGATCAATATAATCCTTTAGTTAGCTTACCAACATCCATTGACAATATTATTAATAATTTAGATGCTGTCATTGTAACTCATCTACATTTAGACCATTTTGATGATGTTGCCAAAGAGGTATTGCCAAAAGATATAAAAATGTTTGTACAAAATGAAGAAGATGCTACAGAAGTTAGAAATGCTGGTTTTCAAAATGTAGAAGTTTTACAAGGAGATACAGTCTTTGAAGATATTAAGTTAACTAAAACTAAAGGCGAGCACGGAAGAGGAGAAATATTAAAACTTGCTGGTCTAGTGTGTGGCGTTGTCTTCAACCATCCAAATGAAAAAACTTTATATGTGGCTGGAGATACTGTTTGGTATGAAGCTGTTCAAGAAGTAATCGATACACACAAACCAGAAATCATTGTTGTAAATGCTGGAGACAATCAATTCCTAGAAGGCGGTTCTCTCGTAATGGGGAAAGATGATGTTTATGAAGTGTATAAGGCTGCCCCTAATGCAAAAATTATTGCAAGCCATATGGAAGCTGTAAATCATTGGACATTATCAAAGGAAGAATTAAAAAGATTTATTTATGTTAAAGGAATCTCCTCAAATGTTTTAGTTCCTGATGACGGAGAATCATACACATTTTAAGATATAAAACGGACAAACATTGTAGTTTTAATTTTAAAGGAGAGGATAAATAAGTATGTTTGTTAAATCTCTCTATTAATTGCAACAAAAAAGTGCACAACTCCTCCTTGAATTAGTGCACCTTATTTATATACCTTATTCAACTATTAGCTGGTTTAGTTTAAGAAGAAAAAGGAGTTGCTTCGGCAACTCCTTTGTTCAATTCTTGCACCCACTAACTAATACAACATGAACTTCAACTAATTGTGTTCGACTGAATCTGTCTTACAGTTTTGAAGTATTTATTTATGCAAGATAGCTTATTATAGAAACTCCTAGATTAAATTGCTGTAGAGTTTTTATTTTCCCCCCTTAAAAAATCCTTTTTTTTCATCAAGACATTTAATTTTTCTGAACCTAAGAGCATTGCTGTAACAAAAACAACAATAAAAAACGGGAAGATTCCTATTGTAGAATGTGATGCAATGAAACCAAGAAGAGGAGGCATGAACATGCTACCTGTATAGGCAACAGCCATTTGATAGCCCATAATTGTCTGTGAATGCTTATCCCCAAACCGTGCTGGTGTTTCATGTAACATGCACGGAAATATCGGTGCTAATCCTAATCCAATAGTGATAAAGCCTACAAGTGAGAAACTGGATGGCAATGGTAATAATAGAAGTACCGCACCAACTGATGCTGTTATTTGCCCTACCCGAATGAGAGTACGGTTACTGACCTTTAAAGTAATAAAGCCTGTAATAAATCTGCCGATTGTTATTCCTGCGTAATAGAGGGAAACCCATTGTGCAGCTACCGCTACGGGTAACTCCTTAACATTTACCAGAAAGCTACTTCCCCATAGGCCCATTGTTGCTTCAACACCACAATAAAACAAGAAAGATGTCAGAGCTAGCTTAACTCCCCTAATCTGCAAAGGTTTTACATTTTTATCATCTTCAACAAAAAAAACACTGTTTGAATCTTCCGGCTCTTCACTTAAAGTGACATTGCTTTTTCTTGCGACCTTGTCCCATAAAGGCAGAGTGCAGAAAAGGATTACAACTAATGCGAACTGAATTCCAGCAATAGCAAGATATCCATGTCTCCAAACATTTTGCCCCGAAATAAACTGGGCCATAATGACGGGGCCAAGAGTAGCTCCAACTCCCCAGAAACAATGTAGCCAACTCATGTGGTGTGCCTTGTAATGTGTAGCAACATAATTGTTTAATCCTGCATCGACAGATCCTGCACCTAATCCAAGTGGTATGGCACATATAATTAACCAAACAAGCGATGGAGCAAAAGTGAAACCTAGCAGAGCCCCAGCAGTCATTAAGCAACTGACAAATGTGACATTGCCAGTTCCGAACCGTTTAATTACAGTTCCACTTGCTAAACTGGAAATAATTGTACCAGCTGCTATCGTCATAAAAAGTAAGCCAGCAGTCTCAAGTGGTGCCCCATATTCTAATTGCATCACAGGCCAGGCCACTCCCAACAATGAATCAGGTAAGCCTAAGCTGATGAAAGCCAAATAGATGATTACTAAAAAGAATGTAGCCATATATGTAAACCGCCTTTCATTTTTTATTTCGGTGTTCTAGTATACTTCTAATTCGTTTTACCCCATTCTTAACGGGCAGTAAGAGCACCAACTCAAAATTCAAGATTCATAAAGAAGTATAGAAGATAGATGGGGGTAAACTGCCCTTTAGTCCGGTAAGTTTCGTTACCATTCAGTGGAGGATGAAAAAAACCCACTGAATGAAGCCTCACTTTACCTGCTTGTTCAAGTGAACATGAGCTCAAGTCCAAGACCTTGTAATCCATATAGATAGTCTTGTTTCCAATCACTCATTGTAATCTCTGGGAGATGTTCTACTGGAATATATTTTGAGCTTCCTAATGCAATTCGGTCTATTATTAATTTGTTTACTTCATCATTGCAAAAAATGATCGTATGAGGGTTAATGATAGCTACAAAAGAAGCTACTAATCTGCTAATTGCATCAATCTCATATTCCTCACGGATAGTTGTTTTCTTAGGTCCACGTCCATTTTCCAAAGCTTGCAGAAAATTTCGGTCATCATACTGAGGGACGAATGAAACCTCCCCGGAGAAAAAAGTACTTCCTCGGACCACGTCTCCATTTATCAAAATTCCTGCACCTGGGCCATTTTGACCAGAATACAAGTATATAAGGGATTGATTTTCTTTAATTCCCCTATTATTTTGATATCCAAGAACTGCAGCATTCATATCGTTCTCTACTACCACAGGTATAGAAAAACGATCCTCATAGTAACCTTTTAAATCAAGATTTTGAAAATGCTCGTAGCCTGGTATATAAAAAATTCTGCCATTATCAACCGAACCAGGCACGCCAATTGCCATAGAACTGATCTTCGGATATTGAGCAATTATTTCTTCAATACACTTGGTTAATAAACTTAGATCATCATCTATTAATACACTTGACGTTTTTCCTTGTTCCTTCACTTCACCCAAACAATTAAAAATTGTATAATTTGTCTCTGAACTCTCTAAAAATATTGCCAAACCTAACATATGCTCCGGATTGTATGCATATCGTTTTGCTCTTCTTCCACCACTAGAATCATCGAGACCAACTAAAACAAGCTCCCCATCCTTCTCCATTTGGGCTAGGAATTTACTTATTGTCGGGAAACTAATTTCCAATTTACGACTTAGTTCAACTTTTGTTGCATTCCCTAGTTCTAAAAGAGTTGTACGAATACCACGTAGGATTACCTTCCTCATAGATTTTGGAGTAGCAATTAGCTCACTAACAATGTCCACCACCTAACATAACAATATACTTATTAAACTTCTTTAATAAGTTACGATGATAATATATCATATTCAATTTTTGAAAACAAAGGAAATTTAAAATATATGTCATAAAAAAACAGGCCTACACTCACTATCGTGAGTAGGCCTGTTACTTTTTTATTATGCTTGCACTTCTTCATTATCATAAATCGGTACCCAGCCCTCGCTCGTTACAAAAATTCGGACTGCGACAACTTTGCGATCACTCTGCAAGGTAAAGTAATGACGAGTGTTTTCTGGTACGGAAATTAAATCTCCTGGGTTTAACTCAACATCAAAGAACTTCCCATCTTTTCCTTGAATAACGAAAATACCGTGACCACTTACAATAAAGCGAACTTCATCATCTGTATGGTGATGCTCTTGTTTGAAATTTTTTAATAATTGATCTAAATTTGGTGTTGAATCAGATAACGAGATAACGTCCTGTGCTTGGTAGCCACGTCTTTTGGAAATATCGGCAATTTCTTCTTTAAATGCGTCTAAAATTTCTTGTTTGTCTTCATCTGATAGTTGAAATTTCTCGTGTAAGCTTTCTGGGAGCTTTGCTAAGTCCCATTGCTCGTAAATGACCTCTTGTGAGTCTAAAAACGCTGCAACTTCCTCTTGTGTAGTTAATCTTTCGCCAGTTTCTTGAAAACGTATTGTCGCCATTTTACTTCCTCCAATGTTTTTTTTATTTTTTTAGTTCTTAACCAACAAAGTTTGATAACTTAAAAGTTTCAAATGATATGAAAATAAAAACTCGCACGCTTCTAAGTATTTTTTCGCCTCTAATGCATCGCGTCCCCAGACGGTAATTCCATGATTTCGAATCAGTACGGCACCAGCATCTTCATTTACATATTCCGAAAAGGCTTCCGCAAGAGTTGGAATGTGTGCATAATTGGGGATGATCGGAATCCTAAACTCTGCATCCTCTTCCCATAATCCAAACGCTTTGATAATTTCTTGACCCTTAAAGGTAATCTCACCTTGATCGCCATAGAGCTCTGAAATTACATTATTATCAACAGTATGAACATGAAGGCTACAACCAGCATTCGTTTTGTTATACACTTCAACATGAAGAAGTGTTTCCGCGGAAGGCCTTAGATTGGTTTCTCCAACTGCTAATCCATCACTATCTACTAATAGGAAATCTTCACTAGTTACTTTGCGCTTATCCTTCCCACTTGCTGTGACAAGAAAGCTTAAAGGCTCTGAATCTACCTTTATTGCAAGATTTCCACTCGTGCCCGGAAACCAATCTCTTTCAGCTAGCTCTTTCTTCACATCTGCCAGCAGCTGCCAACGCTCCTCAATCAAACTCATGCCCCAACCCCCTTTCGACTTTCCAAAATTTCAATGACATCGTGAAAGGTTGTAAAACTCTTGTGTGGTAAATTCAAAGATTTACATTTATCTAATAAATAGTCTCTCGCAATGACGAAATCAGCTAATTTTGCAGCTTGCAAGTCTGTGACTGAATCGCCGATAACAATCTTCTTTTGATCTTGATCAACTAGTCTTCTAATCAATGAAGGCTTACAGCAGCCACACTCATTCACACAGTTTGCATCACATGGATTTGGCCACTTAATCAAAATTGTCTCACCGGAAAAGTCAGCTACATTACAATAAATATTGCTCTCATCAACCAAACCTTTTAGAAGAGGGTATACAAAAAAATCAATGCCTCCACTCACAATGTAGAGTGGCAACTGCTGCTCTTTCGTGTAGTTTATAAAGTCCTTAAAGCCATCTCTAATTTCAGCGTGATTTAGTATATAATCTGTAATCTCTTCTTTTTTTGAGGTAGGCAACAATGAAAACATGCTTCCTACTCCCTCACGAATTGAGACTTTTTGAGCGAGAATATCGTCCTTTAATTGCTCCCACTGAGGCGGCGCAAATCTTTTCATGATTGCGATAATGTTGTCGCTGGTTGTAACCGTTCCATCAAAATCACAAATAATCACTGGTCTGGTCATACTGTTACCTCTGAGACTCCCCATAAATCTATTGCTAGCTTTAAATCTTCGTTGTCCTTTGAAGCATTAGTTAGCGTTTTCCCGTCAAGAGTTGCATCAATTGCTGCACGGAAAGCCCGACCACCACCCGCTGCACCGTTTGGATGACCGTGAACTCCTCCTCCAGCATTTATTACACAGTCAATGCCAAAATCTCTAACTAATAGGGGAACTAAGCCAGGATGAATTCCAGCAGATGGCACGGGGAAAGTTTGTTTGTGCTGATCTTTACTCAAGCTATCCTCTGCAATTTTTAAAGCTTCGTCCCTGTCTAGTGCAACACTTCCGTAGGGTGATGGGAATAAAGTAAAATCTGCACCGGCAAGTCGAACTAATTTCCCCAATAATAATGAGCTTGAAAAACCGTATAAAGCTGAAGAAGTGAAAGCTCCACTAACCGCTGGATGTGCCATAATTGGAACCCGAATCTCTTCATCTTCAGCTAAGCTTTGCAACACATCAAGTCCATAAGCAAACACGTTAAAAAGAAGAACATCTGCTCCTAGTTCGACAGCACGTTTTGCTTTTTCTTTAAGCTCAAATGTTTTTCCTGACAAATTCACAGCATATAACGCTTTGTGACCTGTTTGTTCAAAAACTTCATCTAAAACCACGCGACCCACTTTGATTCGTTCTTCAAAAGGTGTGAGTAGATTTTCAAACAAAATTTCATCGTCTTTGATTAAATCAACGCCACCTAACGCTTGCTGCCTTAACTGATCTTTTAAGTAATCTAGATCTCTCCCGATTACCCCTTTAAAAATGCTCATTACCAATGGACGATCATACACACCTAGCTTTTCACGAATTCCTCTAATTCCAAATTTCGGACCAGGAAATGCTTGCTTTAATTCGCTAGAAAACTCAATATCTACTAATTTCACTTCTCCATCAAGTGAAAGCTTTCCGAAAATCGTCGTTAAAATGGCTGGAAGATCATGACTAAAGTTTAAGCTTGGATATGAGATCTTTACTGTCCCTCTGGTTACTTCTTTGCCTAAATAGGTGTTCACTTTTTCTGAAGAATCGAGCTCTTTTACCTCAAGTACTTGACCTTTATGTTTTCTTAGCTGTTCTTGATCGAGCTGTGGTAAATCAGTCCAGGAACCAACCGTTAATCCAAGTGCGATGCCTTCAGCTTTTTTCTGAAGATTGTGTTTCGCATCATGAATTAAGTATGTCGCAATCACTTCGCTCATGAATAAAACCTACTTTCTTGTTAGGGATTTAAAAACAAAAAACGGACTCCCTCTACCAATAGAAGGAGCCCGCAAGCATATGTACTCTGGGTAATCCTTATCCATCAGCTCATGTGCTGCAAGAATTAGCACCGTGCTTAACCATCTCTGGTAAGTCGGTTGCCGGGTTTCATAGGGCTAGTCCCTCCACCTGCTCTTGATAAGAAGTATCGTGATTATTTAATTAGACAATTTTCATTGTCACACTATTCGCGTAACTGAAATTACTTAGGATTATGACAGAATTCTTTTCCACTGTCAACAGTGTTTTAAAATAAATTCAATGCTTTAATTCGATCTGCAGCTTCCTGCAAACGCTCCTCAGAAGTTAGCAAACCAACGCGGACATAGCCTTCCCCAAATTCGCCAAAGCCAATGCCCGGTGCAACGACAACATGTGCTTTTTCAAGCAACGTATCTGCAAATGTCTCAGACGTAAATCCGTTAGGTACAGGTAGCCATGCAAAAAATGAACCTGGTGGCGCCTCTACCTTCCAGCCAATTTCTTGGAGTGCATTTATAAATACATTTCTTCGCTTTTCATAAAGAGACACAAGCTCTTTCACACAATCTTGTGAGCTAAGTAACGCCTGTGCTGCTGCTTCTTGGACTGCACTGAAAACACTCACAAACATGTGGTCTTGAAATAGATTAATTGCTTCGATAACAGATTTGTTACCTACTGCAAAACCAATCCTCCAACCTGCCATGTTGTACGTTTTTGACAATGTATAAATCTCGATCCCTATGTCTATAGCACCTTCTGTTTGTAAAAAACTAATTGGTTGTTTTCCATCAAAACCTACCGCACCATAGGCAAAGTCATGTACTACACATATGCTGTTTTCTTTTGCGAAAGACACAGTTTCTTCGAAAAAAGCTTCTGTAGCAGTCGCACCAGTTGGATTGTTTGGATAATTTAAAAACATCAATTTTGCCTCGTCAACTATATCCTGTCTTATATCTGTATAAACAGGTAAAAATTCATTCTCTTTTTTTAACGGCATAAACTCCATTTTTGCTCTAGCCATTTCGACTCCTGACCAATAATCGGGATATCCTGGGTCTGGAACTAATGCTACATCGCCTGGGTTTAATAGACATTGTGGAATCTCAACTAATCCAGCTTTTCCCCCAAATAAAATCGCAACTTCACTAGTTGGATCCAGCTTCACACCATATTCTCTTTCATAAAAAGTCGCGACAGCCTCTTTCAGAAAAGCTTGACCACGAAATGGTGAATATTTGTGATAGATTGGGTTTTCTACAGCTGTCTTCATTGCTTTGACAATATGTTCAGGAGTTGGTTGATCTGGGTTACCTTGTCCTAAATTAATCACATCATGTCCTTGTTCAACGATTGCGTTTACTTTTGCAACAAGCGTAGCAAAAAATTGTTTTGGTAATGATGATAAAAGTTGCGATTGCTCGAAATGTTTCACGTTTTCCACCTTCTCAAAAAATTCTTGAAATTCTAATCACAAATCATATATTGTTAGTAGCAACATGTAAAGTATCTTTTTAAAAAGAGGTGTAAAGATGAATCTAGTTATAACATGTATTCAACTTGATATAAAATTTGGCGACCCTACCTTTAATTATCAACAAGTTAGTCATTTAGTAAAGGATGCAGTCGAAAAAGAAAATCCAGACGTGATTCTGTTACCAGAGCTTTGGACAACAGGGTATGATTTAACGAGACTCGATGAAATTGCTGATCACGAAGGCTTAAAGTCACAGCAGTTTATCTCTGAGTTAGCTAAGGAATATAACGTGAACATTGTCGGCGGGTCGATTGCAAAAAAAAATCAAGATGGTGTAACCAACACAATGTATGTTGCAAATCGAGACGGAGAACTCGTTCATGAATACAGTAAGCTCCACATTTTTAAGCTGATGGATGAACACCACCACCTCATAGCTGGTAAGGAAAAAGGCTTATTTGAACTTGCGGGAACAAAAAGTGCCGGCGTCATCTGCTATGACATTCGCTTCCCAGAATGGATTCGTTCCCACACAACACGTGGCGCAGAAATTTTATACGTTGTCGCAGAATGGCCACTTGCTAGGCTCTATCATTGGCGAACACTCTTACTCAGCCGTGCAATTGAAAACCAATGCTATGTTATCGCATGCAATCGATCAGGCAGTGACCCAAACAATGTTTTTGCTGGACACTCCATGATTATTGATCCATGGGGAGAAATCCTTGCAGAAGCCGACGAAAACAGCGGTTTTATCTCCGCTTCCCTCGATTTACAAAAGGTAAAAGAAGTTCGAAAACAAATCCCAATCTTTGAAGATCGGTTGCCAGAGTTTTACGATTGACAACAAGCTCTTGTGTAAAATGTTTTTATATAAATTTAAAAAACATATTGACAATTCTAAAATAATATTGGTAAGATTCTCATCAAGCAAACAAAATTTGTTAAAACAAAAAGTTCTGAATTTACAGTGTTATCAATATCCTTTATCAAGCTAGTAAAATGCTAAGCTATTTGACTAAAGGAATAGCATAGTTTTAAGTTGTTACTTTTCTAGAACTGACAATTTAATAAAAGCTTAAAATTTGACGAAGGAGAACCGAGTAGTTCAAGGCGGCGAAGGAATGAGGAGCAGAGTGTATAGGTAATACATGAGCACCGGAATGACGAGCCAACGAAGAAATGCGAAGGTTATCGTTTGGCGAATTTTAAGCTACATAATTTAATAAGAGTTTTAAAAAGACGTTCGAGAAGCGAGAAGATCAAGGCAGCGAAGGAGCGAGGAGCGGAGTGTATGAGTAATACATGAGCACCGGAGTGACGATTTAACGCAGAGATTCGAAGCTTATCAGGGTGGTCTTTAGAACTTACAATTTAATAAAAGCTTAAAATTTGACGAAGGAGAACCGAGTAGTTCGAGGCGGCGAAGGAATGAGGAGCAGAGTGTATAGGTAATACATGAGCACCGGAATGACGAGCCAACGAAGAAATGCGAAGGTTATCGTTTGGCGAATTTTAAGCTACATTATCTCTTATCAAGAGTTGGCAGAGGGTATTGGCCCAATGACGCCGCAGCAACCGACCATAATACCATTGTGAAATGGGGCGCAGAAATTTTGCGCCGGGGTTTCCCCATAAGGCACGGTGCTAATTCCATCAGAAAGTTTTTTATTTCTGACAGATGAGAGGTGCGAAGCATAGTCTTCAAGCCTCTTTCTTTTTGTGGAAAGGGGCTTTTCTTATGTTAAAAAAGCCCCCTCCACCAAACTAATTCATTGGGGGAATCTAAAAATGACTGTATCTAAATCATCTATTTATGAACCACTTACTGAAAATACGGCTGTTGCTTTGACTGTTCGTTTACAACTTTTTGAAGATAGCAGTGTTTTAACTTGCAAGGAAATTGGCGATGGAAACTTAAACTTGGTGTTTCACATTAAAGATCAATTGACAAACAATGGGATTATTATTAAGCAGGCCTTGCCTTATGCGAAAGTAATTGGTGAAAGCTGGCCGCTGACATTAGACCGCGCTCGCATTGAAAGTTCAGCCCTATTAAAACAAGCAGAAGTTGTGCCTACATTAGTTCCAAAGATTTTTTATACAGACGAATCTTTAGCAATCACCGTGATGGAGGATTTGTCTCATCTACAAATTTCAAGAGCTGCGTTACTTGATGGAAAAGACCTACCTCTTCTCTCAGAACATATCGGAGAATTTCTCGCGAAAACGTTATTTTACACATCTGATTATGCGTTAGATCCTAGGAAGAAAAAGCAATTGGTCAAACAATTTTCGAACCCTGATCTTTGTAAAATTACCGAAGATTTCGTGTTCACAGATCCATTCTTTGATGTTGAATCGAACAATTTCGAGGAAGAATTACGGACTGATGTAGAACGCATCTGGAATGATACACATTTAAAACTAGAGGTTGCCAAGCTCAAACAAAAATTCTTAACGAGTGCTGAAGCTCTTGTTCATGGTGATCTTCATACCGGTAGTATTTTTGCTAGTGAATCCAAAACAAAAGTAATTGATCCAGAGTTTGCTTATTATGGACCTCTAGGCTTTGATATTGGACACTTCTTCGCCAACCTACTCTTAAACTCACTATCTCGCGCCGAAGAAAACAGAGAAGTATTGTTCAAACATATTGAAACAACCTGGGCCGTTTTTACTCGCGAATTTACGAAAGCATGGGAAAACGATAGTTTAGAAGTTTTTACAAAAGTAGAAGGCTACCTCGAAGATGTATTATCACAAGTGTTTGAAGACGCAATTGGCTATGCTGGTGTTGAGATGATTCGACGTACAATCGGTTTAGCACATGTTGCTGACTTAGACACCATTGAGCCTTTAGAAAGAAGAATTGAAGCGAAGCAAACAGCTCTTGCAATCGGAAGCGAACTAGTTAAAAAGAAAAAGGAAATCACCGACCCAAATCAACTCAGATCATACGCAGCAGCATTCGCACACCAATAAAAGGAGAGATACATCATGACAACAGCCAGCTTTACCATCCCCCGTTCAGTCGAGTGGAAGGATGAAAAAATTATTTTACTCAATCAACAAAAGCTCCCACATGTGAACGAATACTTGGAAATAACAACTGTTCAAGAAGTCTGGGACGCTATTCACACACTAAAGGTTCGAGGGGCTCCCGCTATCGGGATAACCGCAGCCTTTGGTTTAGCTCAAGCTTCTTTAACCTATGAAACGGAATCTCTAGAAGACTTTTATGCTGCATTAAAAAAGGATCACGATTACTTAGCCAGCTCTAGGCCGACAGCTGTTAACTTATTTTGGGCTTTGAATCGCTTACTAACTAGCGTCAAAACTGCTGTTTCAGTAAATGAAGCAAAAACTCTTTTAACACATGAAGCAATTCAAATTCAAATAGAAGATGAAGAGGTATGCAGACGAATTGGTGAGAATGCCCTTTCATTGTTCAAGGGCGGCAATCGGATTATGACGATCTGCAACGCTGGCTCAATTGCGACTGCAAAATACGGCACTGCTCTCGCTCCCTTTTACATAGCAAAAGAGCGTAACATCCCACTAAGTGTGTTTGCCTGTGAAACACGACCTGTCTTACAAGGTGCTCGACTTACCACTTGGGAGCTGATGCAAGCAGATGTGGATGTCACGTTAATTACTGATAACATGGCAGCCCACACCATCAAAACAAAAGGAATTTCTTCCATTATCGTTGGAGCGGATCGCATCGCAGCGAACGGCGATACAGCCAACAAAATTGGTACATATAATCTCGCAATCTTGGCAAAAGCATTCGAAATTCCATTTTATGTGGCTGCCCCCCTCTCAACTTTTGATCCTTCCATTTCAGACGGAAGTGAGATCCCAATTGAGGAAAGAGATCCAAAGGAAGTCACTCATTTTAATGGAGTTTCTATTGCACCAGAAGGAGTCAACGTCTTTAATCCAGCTTTTGATGTTACACCACATGAACTCGTAACCGGAATCATTACGGAAAAAGGCGTGCTGACTGGAAACTATCAACAAGAAATAAAAGAGCTTTTCAAGGAGGATAATTAAAATGAAACAGTTTAAGCACCTATTAATTATTTTAAGTCTACTATTATTGGTCCTTGCAGGATGCACGAGTGAGCAGGAGGCTGCATCAACAACTGAAGCTGACAAAGATGTAAAAACAGAAGAAACGAAATCTAGTGAAACGAGTGAAAAAACTGCAACGGAAACTGCATCAAATGTTGAGATTCCAGAAGCTGTACAAAAACCGATCAAGGTTGCTGCAATTATGCAAATGTCAATCGGAACCTTCTCTTCTCAATACATTTCAGGTGTAAAGGAACAAGTAGAAAAGTTCGGCGGCGAGGTCCAGATATACAACGCAGACAACGACCTATCGAAAATGGCTACATATGTCGATACTGCAATTACTCAAAATGTCGACGCAATCTTAATTGACCACGGCCGTGCAGAAGCTCTTCAAGGTCCTGTTGAAAAAGCAGTTGCAAAAGGCATACCGGTTGTCGCATTTGATAGTGATATTAATGTTGAAGGTGTAACTGTTATCGATCAAGATGATTACAGCTTAGCATGGAAATCACTCAAAACAATGGCAGAAGATATAAATGGTGAAGGAAACATTGTCACAGTTTGGGTGGGCGGTTTTACACCTATGGAACGTCGTCATGTCATTTATGATGCATTTAAACAACGCTATCCCGGCATCAAAGAAGTTGCGAAATTTGGAACCGCAAGTGCAAATACAGCTCTTGATACCCAAACTCAAATGGAAGCGATTTTGAAAAAATACCCGAATAAGGGTGACATTGACGCAGTATTCGCAGCTTGGGATGAGTTTGCTAAAGGGGCTACAAAAGCGATTCAACAAGCAGGACGTGATGAAATTAAAGTCTATGGAATTGACTTGAGTGACGAAGATTTAGAACTCATTCAACAACCAAATAGCCCATGGGTTGCAACTGCCGCAACAGATCCTGCTGAGGTTGGACGTGTGCAAGTACGCTTTGCTTACCAAAAAATTGCCGGTGAAGATACGCCTAATATTTTCTCACTAGAACCACATTTGGTCGAGCGTTCATCACTACCAGATCAATCAATTAAAATGACAAGTCTTTCAGAGCATGTTCCTGGTTGGGGACAATCAACCGTTGCTACATCACCTTGGATGGAAGGACTTGAAGAAAAGGGGAACAAATGATGAGCTCTCTCTCCATGAAAGACATCCATAAATCATTTGATTCGAATGAGGTCCTAAAAGGTGTGAACTTTTCCGTAAAAAAAGGAGAAGTTCACGCTTTACTTGGAATGAATGGTGCTGGAAAAAGCACATTAATGAAAATACTATCAGGAGATGAACAGCCGACTAGCGGAAGCATGACGATTGATTCGAAAAGCGTCCAATTTCAAAGTCCGCTAGACGCTATTCATTCAGGGATCGGCATGGTTGTTCAAGAAGTCGACACCTCCCTCTTCCCTACTCTGCCAATCTATGAAAATATCACAAATCTCAATGAGCAAAAAAAGCTTTTCATTTCAAAAAAAGAACAAAAAACAATCGCAAACAAAGCACTCAAACGAGTTCAGCTTTCTCTAGATGTAAATGAACTAATTCAAAATTGCTCACTTCAAGAAAAGCAGTTAATTCTTTTAGCAAAGGTTCTTTCATCCTCTGCCACCTACATTATTTTAGACGAGCCAACCGCTCCTTTAAGTGAAACAGAAACAGCAATTCTTTTCCAAATCATACGCCAACTAAAGAATGAGGGCGTCTCAATTATTTATATTTCTCATCGTTTGTCTGAGATTAAAGAAATCTGTGATTCTGTGACGATTTTACGGGATGGTGCAGTTGAGTATACTGGATCTTCTTCTCTTTCAATTGATGAAATGATTCAGCATATGGTCGGAAAGTCATTTGATACATCGAAAAAACAAACTAGGTCTATCTCTGAAAAGAAGTTGCTTCAATTAACTGATCTAGAGATTCCTCATAAGAAGTCTTCAGTGAACCTTACATTACATGAAGGTGAAATTGTTGGAGTAGCTGGATTAGTAGGCGCAGGAAAAACTGAATTAGCAGAGGCGATCTTCGGCCTAAGCAAAGCAAAGGGCAAGATGGAAATCAACGGAAATAAAGCTCAAGTGTCTTCCCCTGCTGACGCAATCAAAGCAGGTATCGCCTTAATTCCAGAAGAACGAAGACGACAAGGATTGTTCGTAGATGAATCTGTCTCCGTCAATGTTACGTTACAGCTTTTAAAACAGTTTACGTCTTTTCAATGGATTCAAAAAAACAAGGAAAAAGGCTTAGCAGCTGATTTAATTAACAGGTTAAATATTAAGCCTAATTCAACAACTATCCCAGCTCGATTGCTTAGTGGCGGTAATCAACAAAAGGTTGTTATTGGCAAATGGCTTCAAACCGACTCGTCTATCTTTCTTTTCGACGAACCGACAAAAGGTATTGATGTTCATGCAAAGAAAGAAGTATTTGAAATTATTCATGATTTAACTGAACAAGGCAAGGGTGTCCTTTATTTTTCAAGTGAATGGCAGGAGCTCCTTGATTTATCGGATAAGATCGTCATTCTCTACGATGGAAAGATCGTTAAAACCCTCTCAAGAGAAGAAGCAACTTTTGAAAAGCTCGTCTACTACGCAACCGGAGGTGATGAAAATGGAGCAAACCATCATTCAAGAAACGAAGATCTCGAAGAAAGATTACCTACTCCACTTTCTTTTTAAACACGGAACACTGCTCGTGATCTTAGGAATTACATTATTTTTCAGCATCGCAATTGATGAGTTTTTCTCTTATTCAAACTTTAGTGATATCTTGAGATCCATTTCAATTGTAACCTTCGTCGCAATTGGGATTACTTTTTCATTAATCGTGGACGGATTTGATTTATCTGTCGGATCAACAGTCAGCTTAGCAACCATTGGAAGCGCAGCATCTTTAGTATTGTACCGTCAAGAATTGCTCGTTGCCCTACTCATTCCAATAATCTTAGGCTGTCTCGTCGGGTTAATCAATGCCCTACTGGTCGTAAAGTTAAAATTACCAGATTTACTAGCAACACTTGCTGTTATGTATGTAATCAATGGAATTCATCTTACCTATACAAAAGGATATTCAATTTATAACAACATGCCGTTAGAAGAAGGCGGCACAGCAACTGGGAAATTCATTCCCTCCTTCTTGTTTATCGGACAAGGCGAAGTATTTAACATTCCTTTTTCAGCACTTTTTATGATTCTAACTGTAATCGCAGTCCATCTCTTTTTAACTTACACAAGACCTGGAAGATTGTTTTACATGACGGGCGGAAATCGTGAAGCAGCCCGTCTTTCTGGGATTCCAGTTAATCGTTACAGAACTTACGCTTACATGATTAGTGGTGTGTTCGCTGGGATAGCTGGGATCATTCTTGCTTCTAGAATTGGAACAGGACAAGTTTCAGCGGGTGCTCCTTTACTAATGGACGGCGTGGCTGCAGCGTTTATCGGATTTTCCGTTTTCGGTGCAGGTAAACCAAATGTGATTGGGACGTTTTTCGGAGCTATTTTAATTGGGGTTCTGTTGAACGGACTGACGATGATGAATGTTCCTTATTATGCGCAGGATATTTTAAAGGGAAGTATTTTGGTTGGGGCGTTGGCTTTGTCTCATTTGCAGAAGAGGAGATAAACGGTTTGAAGCATGAGGCTGAGTTCGGAAACGATCAAACACTATAAATAGAAGACCAATTCTCTAGGCTTTACCCAAAGAATTGGTCTTCTATTCTTTTATTTCCCCTCTCTTTATCTATTAATTCACTTACAGTATTCAACCCAATCTGTTCCTATATCTCTAACATTAATTGGACTCAACAATTCTTTTCTTTGCAATGTAAGCGTTTTATAATTATGACAAGGAGAAGGCATTCAATTTTATGTTTGATTACCGATCTACCCAGCTTCTTGAAGAGCTTCTCTCTTACCCAGAGAAAAATGTACCAGAGCTAAGACGTAAATTAAAACTATCAAACAGACAGTTTCACTACGATCTAAAGAAAATGAATGATGGTTTAATGGAATTAGGCTTGTCGATTGTCCAATTGGATGGAATGAATCTTAATGTACCAGATTCATTGCTTAAGTCTATACCGTTTGATGTAATTTCTGATAAGCAGCTTGTATATTCAGAAGAGCAGCGGATGTATCTCATTTACCTCTATACCTTTATTCGGCAGGAGCCTGTGTCTAATTTACATTACCTACTGGTTCTAAACGTAAGCAAAAACACAGCCTTAAGTGACATCAAGAAGGTTCGAAAGCTTTGTGAAGAGGAAGAAGTTGATCTTCTTTATTCAAGATCAGAGGGATATCACTTATGGGGACTAGAAGAAAACAAACGTAGACTTGCAGCAATTTCCATTAATCGGATATTACCATTTCCTTTTGCTGAAAAGGCCCTGCAGAACCTATTTTCAGAATGGAAAGTAAGCTTTAACTATGAGCTAATTCGAGAGTTGTTTGAAAGGACAGCTAAGGAAAATAAGATTCACTACGTCACGGATCGGTTAGACGAACTGGCTTATTTTCTTGCTTTTATCCAGATAAGGCAGCAGCGACAGACGATACTCTATACAGAGGAACAGTCGGCAGTCATTACTAAACATCCTCTTTATACGGTCGGAGATTCACTAGCAAATGAACTGTTTCATCACCCAAGTATTGAGGAGGCTATGTTTGTCACGATTCAGCTTCTTGCCGCTGTTCAAGGTTCTATGAAGGATATGTTTTACCCTTTTCTTGAAAAAATGGCGTCTGAATTAATAGAAAGTGTAGAAAGACAAACATTTGTTGAGATTCCAAACAGAGCTGAATTACAACGTACGCTCTATCAGCATCTTGTTCCAGCTTATTACCGTATTCAATTTCGTGTACCGATTTCAAATCCTCTGATTGAGAAAATCCAATCACAGCAAGCTGAATTATATGCGATTGTAAAGGAGGCTCTTCAACCACTTGCAGCTAGAACAAAACAACCTATTTCTGCGGAAGAGGTCGGTTTTTTCACCATTCATTTTGGGAGCCAATTTAAGCTCGCAAAGCCGAATGAATATAAGGCGATACTTGTATGCTTGAATGGTGTCAGTTCATCTCTTATGATGCGAACCCAGCTTTCTCAGCTTTTTCCTAAGTTGACCTTTACGCAGAACTATTCGATTGAGGAATTCATGAGTGTTGATCCAGCAAGTTACGATGTCGTATTTTCGACTGTTCCGCTCGCTTGCTCTAATCCTGTTCATGTTATTCCACCTTTGCTTACGGCAGTTGAGAAAAATCAACTTATTCAAGCTGTGGGTCGACACATACCAGATCTTGTTGTATGGAATGTTTCAATGGAAGAAATCATGGCAACGATCCATCGTTATGCCGATGTAAAAAATGAAAAAGCTCTTTACGAAGCACTTTTTTCGAAATTATGGTCAAATACTTCACCAGAAAGGAACTACCAGCCAATGCTCTCGGAACTATTAACAGAAAACATGATGCAATTCACAAATGAGTCCCTGAACTGGGAAGAAGCCATTAAGCTTAGCGCAAGTCCACTGGCGAACAACGGACGCGTTGAAAGTAGCTATATAGAAGCAATGGTTAAAAAAGTAAAAGAAAATGGGACGTATATCTATATTGGTAAAGGCATTGCTATTCCACATGCTCGTCCTGAAGATGGTGTGAATCAAGTAGGTATGTCTCTCCTTAGAGTCAGTCGCCCTGTTTATTTGCTAGATGATGAGAATTACCCAGTGGAACTCTTTATATGTCTCGCGGCAATTGACAGTCAAACACATTTAAAAGCACTTTCGCAGCTTACTACACTTCTATCTAATAATGAAGCAATCGAAACGTTAAAAGAGATGCAAAGTCCCGAAGAATTGCATGCGTTTATTAAAAACAAGGAGGTCGTATTATGAAAATATTAGCGGTTTGTGGATCAGGTTTAGGAACAAGTTTTATGGTGGAGATGAATATCCAGCAAATTTTAGGTGAACTGGGTGTGCAAGATGTTGAAGTTAGTCATTCAGATTTAAGCTCAGCAACGCCAGGCGATGCTGATGTGTTTTTTTTAGCAAAAGATATCGCAGAAGGAGGTAGTCATCTTGGTGAGGTGATTATTTTAGATAGCATTATTGATATGGATGAACTAAGGGAAAAAGTGACAGCTGTAATGAAACAAAGACAAAAAATTTGATTTTAAATGAGGAGGAAGATTCATGAATGGGTTCCTTAACGTAATCGTTGATATTCTAAGTCAACCTGCGATTCTTGTTGCGATGATTGCACTTATTGGCTTACTCGCACAGCGTAAAAACATCCCAGATACATTGAAAGGAACAACTAAAACATTTGTCGGTTTTCTTGTCATTTCCGCCGGAGCAGGTATCTTGCAAGGTGCACTTGCTCCCTTTGGTGAAATGTTTCAACAAGCCTTTAATGTAAGCGGTGTCGTACCAAACAATGAGGCAATTGTTGCTCTAGCACTTAATGAATATGGATCAAGTACAGCTCTCATTATGTTCTTCGGTATGGTTTTTAATGTGTTAATCGCCCGTTTTACGCGCTTTAAGTATATCTTTTTAACCGGTCATCACACTCTTTATATGGCATGTATGCTAGCGGTAATTTTCACGGTAGCCGGCTTCACCTCATTTTCTCTTATTGTAACTGCTGGTCTTGCCCTTGGAATTATCATGACCCTCTCTCCAGCTATTATCCAGCCATTTGTCTGTCAAGTAACTGGGAATAACAACGTTGCACTTGGTCATTTTAGTGGGATTGGCTATGCAGCAAGCGGGTTGATTGGCAAGCTTGTGAAAGGAAAAAATTCTCGTTCTACTGAAAACATCCCTTTTCCAAAAGGACTTGGTTTTCTTCGAGATTCAACGGTTAGTATTGCACTAACAATGACGATGATCTATTTAATTGTCGCAATTTTTGCAGGACCAACTTATATCGAAGCAGATTTGAGTAATGGAACGAACTACCTGGTTTTCTCATTAATTCAAGCTGGTACATTCGCAGCTGGTGTATTCGTAATCTTGTCAGGTGTACGTCTTGTCCTTGCAGAAATTGTACCTGCATTCAAAGGAATCTCTCAGCGTATTGTTCCTAATGCAAAACCTGCTCTTGATGTTCCAATCATTTACACGTATGCACCTAATGCAGTACTCATAGGATTTTTCGCTAGCTTCGCAGGTGGACTTTTTAGTCTACTGATGATGTCTCTAATCGGAACGGTTATGATTCTTCCAGGCGTTGTGCCACATTTTTTTACGGGGGCAGCAGCGGGTGTTATTGGGAATGCAACTGGGGGCGTGCGTGGATCAATTACCGGTTCCTTTATTAACGGGATTATCATAAGTTTTCTTCCGCTTTTCCTCTTACCAGTTTTAGGAGACCTTGGATTCGCAAACTCAACCTTCTCTGATACGGACTTTGGTGTTGCTGGAATCTTCTTCGGTACACTTGCTAATTATGTTGGGCAAACTGGCATTGTTATCAGCCTAATTGCTATCCTAGGAGCTATGTTTGCTCTCAGCTTTAAACGCACAAAAAAAATTCAAGCAAATAATGAACCTTTCAAGGAGGCTAAATAACATGCTAGCAACACAAACAGATTTGCAATTTTTCGCCAATCAAATCCGTTACTATACCCTTAAAGAATTAAAGGCAATCGGCTTTGGTCATTATGGAGGCAGCCTTTCCATTGTGGAAGTGCTTGCTGTTCTATACGGCAAACACATTCACGTTGAGCCAGATGATGCTAAAAATCCAGACCGTGACTACTTCGTGCTCTCAAAAGGTCACGGGGGTCCCGCTCTCTATGCAACACTTTTTCTAAAAAAATTCTTCTCAGAAGAAACCCTTTATACTCTTAATCAGAACGGTACGACTCTGCCCTCACATCCCGATCGTAACTTAACACCAGGTGTCGAAATGACAACCGGGTCTCTTGGCCAAGGTATATCAGCAGCAACAGGAATCGCTTTTGGAAATAAGCTTGATGGACGCACGAATTACACATATGCCATTGTTGGCGACGGCGAATTAAATGAAGGGCAATGTTGGGAAGCGTTCCAATTCGCTGCTCATCATCAGCTCGAAAATTTAATCGTCTTCATTGACGATAATAAAAAACAGCTCGACGGTCTAACCATTGATATTATGAATCCATTTGATTTTGTAGAGAAAATGAAAGCTTTTGGATTTGCTGCAGAGCTAGTCGATGGAGCAAATCTCGAAGAAATTGATGCAGCCGTAGAACGTGCTAAGAAACGTACTGGTAAACCAACAGCCATTGTGCTGGATACAATTAAAGGGCAAGGTGTCCCGTATCTAGAGAAAAAAGCTGACAATCACCATATACGCCCAACAGAAGTAGACATGAGTGCTATCAACTCTACTCTAGAAGAACTAGAGAAAGTACTCGAAGGAGGTCAAAACCAATGACATTTTCTTCTGCCCTAGACCAAAAGGAAATGCGTCAAACATACGCCGATACAGTACATGAATTAGCCAAGAAAGATGATCGTGTCATCGCGCTCGAAGCTGATTTAAGCTCAGCCATGTCCACAAGCAGACTGGAGTCTGAACTTCCAGGTCAGTATGTGAATGTCGGTATCATGGAAGCCAATATGATGGGTCTTGCAGCAGGTCTTTCAGTTGTAGGGCGCAAACCTTTTATTCACTCTTTTGGTCAGTTTGTTACCAGACGTGCTTTTGACCAACTTTTCGTTTCTCTTGGTTATGCGCAGCTTAACGCTGTGATCGTTGGATCTGATGCTGGAGTCACAGCAGAACATAATGGGGGGACGCATATGACGTTTGAAGACATTGGTCTTATGCGCGAAGTTCCAAATGCTCATGTTTATGAAGCAAGTGATGCACATCAATTTAAATATTTACTGAAAAAAGCATATAAAGACGGGGGTGTTCATTATATCCGCACAATTCGGAAGAAAGCGGTCAACCTTTATGATGAAAATGAATCATTTGAAAAAGCCAAAGTACTGCGTAATGGCAAAGATGTAACCATTGTTTCATCGGGGATTATGGTAGCTGAAAGTTTAAAAGCAGCTGATCTACTTTCTCAACAAGGCATAGATGCAACCGTTATTGACATGTTTTCAATTAAACCTTTAGATATAGAAACTCTTATTGAGGCTGCCAAAGCAACAGGGGCTGTCGTCACTGCAGAGAATCATAATGTAAACGGCGGACTTGGCAGCGCTGTGGCTGAAGCTCTTGCTGAACATTACCCAGTCCCTCTATACCGAGTTGGTGTTCGCGAACGCTTTGGGCAAGTAGGGCAGACTGATTATTTGAAAAAGGTGTATGGGCTAGATGCACATACGATAGTTAGGGAAGTTGAGAGAGTTATCGAAAGAAAATAAACTAGCACTATTCACCTGCATCACAGAACCTTACCAAAATTAAGTCAGTCACCATATTCGTAATTCATGAACGGTACTGGCACCTGGCATCAAGGAAAACTAAAAAATGATTTGTTATCGACATTACTTCATCTTTTGAGACTTTAGTTTGAAATGGTTTAGAGCAAAATGGCAGAATTACTTCGGGAAGTATGCCGCAGATTACCAAACAGTAGATTTTTGTTTCCTTTAGAAAAACCCCAACAGACGAATATCTGCTGGGGCGTTTGTTGTTTTACTTCGGCTATATTATTTAAAAATCAAAATTATCAGGATCTGGTCCTACACGATGATTTTGGTTAAGAGAATTGATCTGCTTCATATCCTCTTCAGACAATTCAAAATTAAACAAGTCACCATTTTCTTGGATACGGTGCTCTTTTATAGATTTTGGAATAATGACCACTCCATTTTGTAGATGCCAACGTAATACAACTTGAGCAATCGATTTATTATGTTTTTTGGCTATCGTTAATAAAGTTTCATTTTCAAATAATTGCCCTTGCATTAGTGGAGCCCAAGCCTCTACCTGAATAGAGTTTTCTTTTAAGAACTTTCTTAGTTCCTCTTGATTTAAAAGAGGATGTAGTTCTACTTGATTAATCATTGGCATGATTTCAGCATTCTTTATTACCTCTTTTAGATGGTGAATTTGAAAATTACTCATCCCGATTGCTTTTACTTTTCCTGTTTTATATAAAGTTTCAAGTGCTTTCCAGGACTCAACGAATTTCCCTTCAACTGGCCAATGAATTAAATATAGATCTAAGTAATCAAGTCCTAACCTTTTTAAACTATCTTCAAAAGCGCTCAAAGTAGACTCATATCCCAGATCAGCATTCCAAACTTTTGATGTAATAAATAACTCTTCACGCTTAATCCCTGTTTCTGCGATTGCCTCTTTGATGCCTTGTCCTACTCCTTCTTCATTTTCATAGATGGCTGCTGTATCAATACTGCGATACCCATTACGAATAGCTGCTTTTACAGAATCTACGACGATTTGTCCATCCTCTACCTGAAATACACCTAGCCCGAACCACGGCATTTCAACTCCGTTGGATAAAGTTACTTTATCATCTATTTTATTAATCATATAAACTCCTTTTTTAGTTGTATTCTTCCTATCATTCTTCTAATTGATATGCTTTTATCTATCACCCCCTAAAAAGTGGAACCTAAACTACTTTATCATTTCTCTAGATTTCTTTCTAAAGAAGAACTCCACATTGTAAGAAGGACAGCTCCAAAAACCATCACACCACCAATCCAAGGTGTATGAATTAACCCGATTGAATCTACGATTAGTCCTCCTACAAAAGCACCTATTGCGATTCCAACGTTAAACGCAGCGATATTTAAGGCAGAGGCGATATCAACTGCTGAAGGTACATGTTTTTCAGCTAATTGAACGACATAAATTTGCAATCCAGGAACACTCATGAATGCTAATAAGCCTAAGAAGAATAGTGTAATAATTCCTACCACTTTAAATGGTGCTGTGAACGTTAGAATAATCAGTACGATTGCTTGAATTAAGAACATCCAAAACAAGGCTTTTAACGGATTTTTATTGGCTGCCTTTCCGCCAATCGTATTACCAATCGCTACAGCTAGACCGTAAATAAGTAAGATAAAACTAACTGCACTTGGTGCGAAACCAGTAATATCTTCTAAAATTGGTGCAAGGTACGTAAACGCTACAAATGTACCGCCATATCCTAAAGCTGTAATTGAAAATGCTAAGAGTAATGGACCGTTTGTTAATATTTTAACGTTATCACTTAATTTTGATGGTGGAGCTTGTTTAAGGTTTTTAGGAACTAGAATGGCACTTGCTATAATTGCAATGACGCCTAGAAGTGCAACCGCCCAGAACGTTGCTCTCCATCCAAATGCTTGACCAATAAATGTACCTAATGGAACACCCGTGACTGTGGCAACTGTTAATCCTGTAAACATAAATGCAATCGCGCTAGCCCGTTTGTTTTCTGGAACAAGGTCTGCTGCAATCGTAGACCCGATTGAGAAAAATACCCCGTGAGAAAATGCAGTAATGAACCTAGCTACTAACAACAATTCAAAACTTGTCGACAAAGCAGCGACTGAGTTTCCAACAATAAATACGAGCATTAATACCATCAATAATGTTTTTCTACTTATTTTATTAGTTAACGCAGTAAGAATTGGTGCTCCAATTGCAACACCCATTGCATAACCAGATATTAATAAACCAGCAAGGGTAATTGAAATATTTAAATCATCAGCTAAAGAAGAAAGTAAACCAACAGGTACAAATTCTGTCGTACCAATTCCAAATGCACTAATTGCCAGTGCCATTAACGCGGCGGTGCCACCTTTTTTTTCTTGTTTATTTATAGCAGTTGAATTCATCAATGAATCCTCCTTGTAATTTTTATTGGACAGTGTAATTTGGCGCCTTGCAAATTTTCATTACGCTGCCTATGAACGCTATTATGAAAGATACAATATAAAAATAATAGTATGCACTTTAAAGTAACGTAGGAACCTATAGGTACCTATGGTCGTTTTCGTCCTTTTGTTTCCCAGCTATGTATGTTATTATCACTTCAATAGTAAAAAAAGAAAAGTACGCACTTTAAAGTAATGTAGGCACCTTTAAGTGCCTATATAAGTATAAATAAGGAGGGATTAACATGGCTTACAATATTCCCGTAGAAGCCACACTTGATGTGATCGGCGGAAAGTGGAAAGTCGTTATTATGTGTCACTTAATTAAAGGAGAAAGACGAACGAGTGAATTGAAAAAGCTCATGCCCGGCATCACGCAAAAAATGCTGACTCAGCAGCTTCGTGAACTTGAGGCGGATGGTGTGGTGAATCGCACAGTTTTTGATCAGGTTCCGCCGAAGGTTGTTTATTCTTTAACAGAGTATGGCTGGTCTCTTCGTCCTATTTTGGATGCTATGTGCAGTTGGGGAGAAGGACACATCGCATTAATTGAAAAGGAAGTTGCAAATTAAAAGGATTAAAAAAAGGATTCGAATGCTAAAGAGCAAACGAATCCTTTTTTTAGTGGTTAAACCTGAATCAATTGAACTACAAATCCTTTTTATTCTACTTTAACAACGAACTACTTCGTTCAGTGGGATAATCAATAGAATCGCTATCTGAACTAAGGTTTCGGGAGTCACTTTATCAGAAACCCTTTTATCAACACTAAGCATATATTGCCAACTATCTCTTTCAAAAACCAATACATTAAAACCCGCAATCTTCATATATGTTGCATCATTTCCGCTCTTTAACTTAAAGACATTTAAAACATACTTTTCCCTAATTGGAATTTTTTGATTAACAGGTCTAACATCAATTTTGTAATGATTTTCAGGTGATTGATCACTTATAAATTCCACTTCAGAAAGAGTTATTCATGTCCCCATCTAAATCATTAAATCTACCGAAGTAATGAGTAAATGTTATCGGTGGTACTCTAAGTGGCAATTTCAAACCTTGTTTAAAATGTTGTTCAAAGTTTCACTTAACGAATAAATGTAAAAAGTAAATATATTGCTGTTCCCCACATAATTAGAGCTGATATCTTATTTAAAGTAGAAATAAAACCTCCTGAATTATTTAACCTTCCAACTTGCCTTCCAACGAATGCAAGAGAAAAAAACCATATCCAAGACGTTACAATACAAGCTAAAGTAAACCCTAGTTTCCCTATACCTGAGTACGATATTGAACTCGTTCCAATTACCCCGATCGTATCCATAATTGCATGAGGATTTAACAACGAGACTGAGGCCGCAAAAGCAATTTGTCTTTTGGGAGCAAGTGCTTTTTCATCAGATGAATATGTACTCGGCTTACTTTTCCAAGTTACGTAGCCCATATAACCTAAAAATATAATTCCAACGGTTAATAAAACTACCTTTATCCAGTAAATACCTAAAACAATGACTGATACACCTAAAACAGCTAAAGATATAAGTAAAGTGTCACAAATAGATGCCGTGATTATTACTGGTAAAGTTCTACTAAACTTGTCCTGAGTTGCACCTTGATTAAAAACAAAAACATTTTGAACGCCCAATGGAAGTATAAGTCCAAAAGCCAAAATAATACCATGAATAACAGCTGTTATCATATAAACTCACAAACCTTTCAAACTATTTTATTATCATATAATTTTACCATAATATGCAAGTGATGAAAGTGTTCTTGGTCATAGGTTAAATGATTAAGAATGGACTTCAAAAATTCATATCCGGATTTTCTGATTACTATTTCAGCTAGTAGTAGGTTATGCATCCAGCAAATCCGGATAGTTCAATTAGAAAAAGGCTGCCGAGACAGCCTTAACTCCTAAAACCCGTTCAGCTTATTAATAAACTAATTTGCACATAAGAATGTCGTCAACATATTCATTTTCATCGATCTTAAATTCTTTAATTTTACGTCCTTCTTCAACGAACCCCATACTTTTGCACAAGACTATTGCCCTATGATTTGTTGAGAATACCCTAAACTTACCTTTTCAATTAAAGGGTTCTTTTTTGCCCAGTCTAATAATTCTTTCATAAGACTTTTTCCAATTCCCATACCTCTGTAACTTGTACTTAACAACATTCCAAAAGAACCAGTGTGGGACAATCTCTTTCTATTTTGAGAAAGAAATACGATCCACCCAACTATCACTTGTTGCTGTGATTCCAGCTTTTTTGTATCTTCCTAATATAAATAATTTGACCAATATGATACGCATTATGTGTCGTTACACTCCCTAATACCTCCCACCATTTGGTATCGGAAAATCCTTGAACATCACTTTCTAGCTACTTTTTCTTTAATATGTCTTGCCAATGTAAAAGAACTTCTAAAAGTTGTTTTTGAAGATCATCAAATGTTTTATTGTTTTGAATGATAAACGTACTTTCATTATTTCCTACTGTTGGAACCACATGAACACTAGATTTTTTATACCTTGTTTGCCACGTTTCATTCCAATATAGCAAGTGTTGTACTATTTCGACAATACTATTACTTTCTTCACTAACCTTCCAAAAAGCTTCTTCCTCTGTCAAGTTTTCAACTGATACTGAAAAGGGTACATACCAACTTTGCTCATTAGCATTGGCTAACAACTGATCAGATATAACATCTTTTGCGTGAACCATATTTGTAACACTCCTTCTAAAAGAGAATTCATAATATTTGCCATTTAATTTTATACTTTTCTATTTTAGAAGGATATTCCCCTCTTTTATTAACTCTTTTTATTCAACTTTATTCCCCGTTGAAATATCTTTTTGTTAAATCTTTATCTTTAAACGTGTATACTACCGAGTAGTTATTATAAAACTCAACAAAACCCGCAACTAAATGCGGGTTTTTTACTTTTTTAAAATTATTTGATCATTTTCCGATCCGACTTAATCATACAGATTGCAGCCTGACAAATAGACAATGACTAATATAATTATGAATATTTTAATAAGACTTTAATGTCTAAAGTTTAATGCATAGATGCTAAAATTTCTTGTATTTTACGTGACACTAGGGGATAAAAATAATTTGTTGCACTATTTGTGGAATTACCTCCGAAAAACCCAGTACCGGGGCAAGTTTTAACATCATAAACTGCACCTCTATCTAACACTCTTTCTCCCGTTTTCAAATTCCACCAATGATGATAAGTGATACTGTCAATTGAAGGAGTTAACCCGAATTTTATACTAAGTAAGGCAGTGACATAAACAATCGTTTCTTTTTGTTCCGCAGTCATAACATCATGTCCTATATCAAAGTTCCCAACATTTTCGATGGCAATTCCAGAAGAGTTAGCCTTTAACCCAATTGTACCTTCGGGAGCTACGTTAAATGGCCTAGAAACTGCTACTTTTCCATCGGGAAATGTAGTTATGTTTTGAGCGATATTTTTCCACCCCATTTTTTTAACATGATAATTCTCCATACCCTTCAACATTTCAAAATGATTCGAACCATTAAATTGCTTATATGACGGTAACCATGTGTGATGATGTTGGATAATACTTATTTTCCTATTAAATTTATTGTGAAATAACCAATTTCTAAATTCTTCCTTTGTCATAAGGATATACTGTCCTTGCACTGTCATTTTTTTAGGAGTAAGCTTTAATTTTTGGCCTAAATAGATTTGATCAGATGTAAGTCCATTGGTTGCTTTTAGCACTCTTATAGAAGTCCCATTTTTATTTGCAATTCCTGATAAGGTATCTCCAGACTTTACCACATAAATATTGCTGGTCTTATTTCCAGCTGCATGAGAAGGAGATATATTTATTAGCATTATTAAAATTAAACTAATTACAAGCACAGTATTTTTTTTCATCTTTTATATCCTCTCATTGTTCTATAACGAAAATTAAAAAGCTCTGTTGTTCGCAGCTACTATCTTTTCCTTTACAAACTACATTTATAGTTTGTAGAACAGCAATGAAATTATTCTAATTATTTACTGTTAATTTTCGTGTAAGATTGGACAAAAGCGTTGAAACTATCTATTTCAAATAACCCGGTTGGTTTACTAATTCTAATTCACAAAGAACTCAGGATAATTCCTCAACATCATACTGGCTGGCATGCAAAGGTTATCAACAAGGTAATTAAAAAAGAAAGGACAACGATGAACGTTGCCCTCTTGTTAGCCCTTAATTATTTTTAACATCGAATTAGCATTTTTCTGAAATTCATATGAAACCTTAACCTCTTCGACCAGACATCCTTTGTCTTCAAGGTAACTTATTATTTTATCTAAGTGCTCATATCGTTTTCCATCTAAACCCATTAAAGGAAAAATCCGAATTTCGTCTTTGGAAACTCTTAATAACTCATTTAGCGTTGTTATATGAAATTGATAATCTAGTCGATCAGCATACATAAATAAGAAATGTGCAGAAAGAATCACATCAAATTCCGAATCTTTAAAAGGTAAAGACGGTAATGTAACTGGAACATATCGTTCGTTAAATTCATTCATATCGTTTGCACAATCTTTTAAGGCACTTAAACGGTGTTTTCTCAGTGTATCTATATCGCTGAAATAATCCCAAACATAGTTGTTTTTTGCTTTTTCCATATGCTCCATCGCGTGTTCAATATCCTGGAGACCTTTACTTTTTAAGTTGTCACACGTTTGATAATAAGCAATGTCACAGGCTGTTACATCTAAACCTAATTTACTTCCAACAGCTGTAAAAGAACACGCTCCCGCTGGACAATCGAGTATCTTTTTTCCCTCTAGTTCTTCTATTGAAAGAGAAAACATATCTATATACTCTTCAAAGGTTCTTCCAATAAAAACAATTCGTTCTAAATTTAATTTTGCACTCTGCTCAACTATACTCAACTAGGCTCACCTCTTATAAAAGAATAAATTTATAATATCACAAAGAGTTGGAAATAATAACCGTTTTTTAACTTTTCTTATTAGGAGCGATTAATCTTGTTGTGTTTTTGTTTAAAATTCACAAACTGTTCATTTCTTAATGAAAACGCTTACTTTAAAAGTTGTATAATAAAGTTACATTCATATTTTAGAGAAAGAAAGGAGAAAGTTTTATGATTCTTAGAGAGTTAAGAAAAGATCGTTATATTACAGTCAATTACTTTAAAGATGGTTTGCTACAAACCTGTAAGGGGCATATATGGAACCTTAATCTTATTGAACAATCCTTAATGTTGAAAGATGAGCAACAAAGGATATTTTCAATTCGCTTATCTGGCATTAAAGAAATCCATTAAAGAAGATATTCTATTTATTGTTTAAAAACCGGGGAATTTCGCAAAGTTATAGGTTGCTCTTTTCATATTTTTGTTATTTTACCAAACAGTCTTATTAAACTAAACTGCACCTTAGTAGAACAAGCAAAGCTCTTTTCAAATGAAGTAAAGCCCCCGTTATAACTTGATTTGTGATGCTTGCCTTACTCCTCCCGAACCAGGTGTAAAGCCACACGTTAGATAAAAGTCAGTTTTGTGGTCCTTATATGTTACCGTTACAATTCCTAATCCAAAACGTTCAGATTCACGTAACAATTTTTTTACCAATTTAACTCCAATTCCCTGCTTTTGATACTCATGGTGAACGATAATATCTTCCACCATGTTCTAAGCCCCTTCCACAAACATAACCAAATGCTATTAGTTTATTATTTTCGTCTCTAGCGCCTGACCAAAAGTTGCATCGCTCAAACAAAACTTAGCGAGTTACTAAGAATTAAATACTTCTACTTTCCCTTCATACTAAGGAGTGCTTTTCCACGTCTAATTTTGATCCCTACATTTTCCTTCTTATCAAATTTATCAGAAAGTACATCTGCGGAATTAAAAATGAAAGAAGAACGATCGTAATGGTTCCGAACGTGTAAACTGCTTGCTCTGCTGGATTCCCTCCACAAATAAACAATGAACCAAAAGTGAAAAAGAGTAGGGAACATATCATTAAAATTAAGAAAAAAATGCTAATATATTTACTGATAATAATCCCCTTATTCAAACTGTGTTATATAGAAGTAATTTCCTTTTTTATTTTAGTACTTTATAATAATAAGGTAGCAGTTCATGTACAAAATTCATTGTACGATACGCCCTAGATAAGGAGGAAGTGCACAATGTTATCCTATGAAGCATTTAATTATATTACATATGTTTTTAATTTCTTTACAATTATCTTGGTTACATTATTTATAGTGATTGTTTTTCTTAAAAAATATGTTAAATTAATCACCTGGTTCACCGTGGTTAGTATTTCGTTTATTTGTATAGTGGTTTCAGCTTTAAATCTTATTTTTTTAGGATATGCTGCTGATGAAATGAATCTTCAATCTACTGAATGTTTTTATATGTTTATTGCAATCATTGGATTATCTGCAATCAACTCTATTATTTCTTATCGAAATAGGAGTCAGTCTTAATAGAACGTTTTAATAACCAACGCGAAGTATTTCTGTTAAATGGGAATACTTTTTGTTTGAGTACTACAAATTTCACTTAACCACCCCATAAACACAAGTATCCGGCAGCATATTCAAAATAAGGGAAGTTACCCATATTGTCAAAAAGTGTGTCGTTTAACACTGTCTCATCTTTAAATGTTTTTAATACGTATTCCTCCGCTTGTATTCTAACCTTTTCCTCTTCCGCTTGGTCTGGCTTCATGCTCTGAATAAATGAAAATATGAGTATACCGATTCCTAAGGCAATTACACTGATAATAATAAGGATAATCTTTATTAATTTCCTCAACGTTTTCCCCCTTGTAAGTAAAAACATGACTCTATAACTGTCTATTCCCAAGACAAAACTTAAGACTAATTGTTTCTTAAATTGATTATGACGGTAAAAGAAGTCCATCGATTTATATCTAATTCATTTTGAATTCCTACTCCCAATAACTTTACTCATCAGAATAAACGCACCACCAATAATTAGATAAACCCACCAAACTACCTTAAGCTCTGGTCCAAATTCAGGAAGTAGCCAGGTTAGAAGCAAAATAACCGCGAAAGAACCTCCACCGAATAAACCTACTTTCCAATATGCATGTTTCTGGTTCACTTTTGTAACAAACAGCGTTGACCGGATAAGTAAAAAAATAATCCTAATACCAAATGCGATCATTATTCCAATAGCTGTTGAAATAACCATTAAATTGCCAATATAGATCGTTTCTTTTACTTCTATAAAATTTAGCAATACTAAATAGATGCAACCAAATAGTAAACTGGACCATCCTATGGTATTAAATAGATTGGAAATGACAAATGGAATGACTTTTCGTTTTTTCTCGGAGGGTAAGCTTGCGATCAGTTCATCTGCGTATATTTGTGGCTCATTTCCAAATAGATCTTTTGCAGTCTTCCCTTCTTCTTGTCCTTCCAACAAATGATTCAGTAAATCCATCAAGACTTCTTCTCCTTCAAGTTCGGCTACTCGTAAATCTGTCCTGATATAAAGTAAAAAGTCACCGTACACCTTTTCATTTGCAGCATTTAATAGCGGACGTTTTTGATTATTTTCTTCAATTAATAATTCGGCATTACTCATTCTCTTCACCCCTATTTAATAATTCACTTACTGGAGTCGCAATTACGTTCCATTGCTGAGTGATTTGGATTAATTCTTCTTTTCCATCTTCTGTTAAAAAATAGTATTTACGATTTGGACCTGATGTGGATGTTTTTACTTCGTTGCGTATAAATCCATTTTTTTGTAGCCTAAGCAGCACTGGATAAATTGTCCCATCACTTATATTCGGAAGACCAACTTTCTGCAATTTTTGTGATAGCTCATATCCGTATACAGGCTGTTCTTGAATAACAGCCATCACACATGCGTCTAGAATCCCTTTTAATAGTTCACTTCTTATTGTCATTCTTAACACCTCATTAGTACTATGTCTTACAAGATAGCTTGCTATTTTTTAACTACCTTGCCTTGCAAAGTAGTTAATTTAAGTATAACTGATGTTTTTTGATTGTCAATTAAAGCCAGATGATATTCTGAAAATTCTAGTTCCTTTTCTCAAAAACTTTTAAGTGGAAGTAATCTTATCCTGATCAGCAGTCTCTTTGTATGGAGATGTCTGTTTCAAGTAATTTCTTACTATTCCATTATGAATATCATCTCTTGGTGTGTAACGATTACTTGGTACAATTTTATTGTTTTTTATGAATTAACTAATGAGAAAACAATAAATATCAACTAATATGAAAAAACTCTTAAATAGGTAATTGCAAAACACTAAAAAGAAAGTATATTAAGATTAACTGTTTTGATTATTGACTACTACTTCGGGGGATAAAATGGAGACTAAGCAAATAAAGCAATTATTAAAAGAAAAACAATATCAAAGTGCAATTGCTCTCTTTTTGAGTGAGTATTCAACACTTATTAACCAAAATAAAATGTCTTTTTTAAAAGAATGGCTTCGCAAATTTCAAACAGAGGAAGAGTTAACCGTTCTACTAAAAGTCGCTGACACTTCATTAATGGGGCAGTTGAGTCAATTAATTGTTCGCAATGCTCATCGTCGATTCCCTTCACACCAAACAACGCTTTGGTATTGTGAGGAACTAATTGATCAAAACAAGCTGATTGAAGCAGAGGAACAATTAAAGCTACTCGAAAAAGAAGAGCTAACACCTGAAATACAGGAGAAAACCTATTTTTTGATGGCATCGGTATTGATTCAGATGCAGCGATTTAAAGCAGGTTCTTTCTATATGACGAAATGCGAAAAGATAGCCAAAGAATCAATGTTAACTCGATGGGGATATTTTCATCTTCAAAAGGGTGAATGGAACAAAGCCCTCCTGTTATTAAATGATGGAAAAACGGATGAAAAAGACGGAGTTATCGCATATAGACTTTTAATTGAGCATCATTCTTTACAAGGTGACGACACAAAGGCGAATCAGATTTTAGAAGAAGCCTTAATTCATCATCCTAAATTCCCAAAGCTACTTGTAGAAAAAATTCGTTACCATTACAAGCTGAAGCAATGGAATGAGATGAGAGCGTCAATTGAACATTTGTTAGACGTAGCACCCTATCACGAATACCAAACAATGTGTCGAGATTATCTTGCTGACAGCTATTATCAAGAACAAAAATTCGACCAGCTACAAACTTTTTTAACAGATCATTCAAGATATGCCAAAGAATCTAACTACAAACACTTTCATTCTTTCAATAACAAAGCTCGTAAACAACTAAACTACACACCGATTGTTCAAAAGTATAGTTATTGTGTCCCCGCAAGTGTTGAAATGCTTTTAAGCATGTTTAACCTCAGAATTAGTCAGGATACGATCGCAGAATCAGTCTTTTCAGTTTCTGGTTCAAAGCTTTCAAATGCAGTTGCATTCATTGAAGAACAAGGGTTTGTTTGTCATTATTTTCACGGTAGTATTGATCGATTTAAGACGTTAATTGACTTACATGCAGCAGTAATAATTAGCATCGATTATCCGACCTCTGCACACGTCCAAGTAGTAGGTGGGTATGATGACAATTTAGAGATTTTTTCAATTCAAGATCCTAATTTTAGAGAAGCTTATCCAATTCGATATGAAAATTTCGAAAAGGAGTATGGAAATAATAAAGCTCTGTCCATTGCGATTGTTCCTAAGGAAGAGTCAGATAAATTGGCATTTCTAAACGAGCATGAACATGGATTGACAAAGAAGCTATTTACTCTTTCTGAGGCCTATACCGAAAAAGGAAGCAAACACGATATAGTCTTTTTAAAGGAACACATCCAAGAAGGAATTGTCGCAGCCTATCTTGTGAAATACTTAGCTGATGCTGTTGATGAAGACCTTTTGCATGAAGCCGTTGCAGTTATTAATGAGCAATTTAATGAAAGTGAATACTTTAATCTCATCATCGCATCAGCTTTTATACGAAAGAAAAACTTTGATCTTGCAACACACTATCTTGAAAAGAAACCATGCAAAATCTACCTTTCAACTTACTGGTACCTAAAAGGAAGACTGCATTTCGAGCAAGATCAGGATGAATTAGCGATTACAGGCTTTAAAAACGCCATTAAACATGAACCAGATGACTATGTGTTTTGGACTTATCTATCCAAAGGGTACGCCCTTGTAGGCAACTATAAAGAAGCGCTCGCTTGCAATGAAGTAGCTCTTGATATTAATGATGAAGACGTTTTTCCACGGATCAATCATGGTGTCCTATTATTTGATGAACAAAAATATACAGAAGCTCGAGAAATCTTTCACACTCTCCTTAAGGAAGAAAAATCCAATGCCTATCTTTGGTATGAAAGAGCAAGGTGTGACAGTGAGCTAGGAAGACCGCGCTTTGCGTTAAGAGGCTTTAAAACAGCTCTTATCTTAGAAAATGACGTTCCTTTTTCTTACCGTGAATTATCACACTTATATGAACTCTACTTCGAAGACAATGTATTAGCTGAACAAGTTTTACAGGAAGGACTTCAGCATACAGACGAATCGAGTGTACTGCTACAAGAGCTTGGTGATTTTTATGAACGTACTAAACAGTTCCAAAAAGCAAGAGACTGCTTTAGCAGAGGAACTGTGAAGTACCCTACCGACACGTACTATTGGCTCTCTCTTGCTTCCCTTTTAAAAGAAGAAGCGAAGTTTGATGAGTTTTTCAAATGGATGAACACACTTTATGAAAGATTCCAGGAAGATAGTGAATTCTTAATTAATGGAGGAACGTTAATCTGGGAAACTACCGAGCTATCGAATGCAGACGAAAGCTATTATGATTTGGCACTTTCACATATTGAAAAAGGACTTAGAAACACTCCTTCCAATTTAAAAGAAGCACTTGAGTTATATGTAGGTCTTATCCAAGATACGCCATTCTATCGACGTGGCATACAGTTTATGGAGGATGCACGGGAAAAAGCTGAAGACGAATTCTTCTATATTTCTTATATCGGCTGCCTTTATGAGCAAAGTGGTTATTTCTCTAAAGCAAAGGAATATTTTCACCTTGCGCTAACAATAAGAGAGGATATCCTCCCTCTTTATCGATTAGGAGAAATCTCATACAAGCTCGGAGAAAATGAAACAGCAGAATCCTTTTATAAAAAAGTACTTGAGCTAGATCCTAATCATGAGCAAGCCCTTCTTGACCTAGCATCGATTGCAAATCGAATGGAAAAGGGCAAAGATGAGAAAGATTTCCTACTAAAAGCTCTTTATATGAACCCTTACTGTGTATCTGTTGAACACTTAGTCAACGTAATTCAGGATCAAACAGAATTACGAGTACTGATTAGCTACTTCGAAAGCTTAGACAACAGATATGAAAAGTCATTTATATTGAACTCGACTTCCTATGTTCATGGAAAGCTTGGCAACATTCAAGAGGAAGAAGCTTGTTTAAATGAAGCGATCGCTTTATCCCCAGATCAACCATTAGTTCTCTACCATCAAGTGAAGCTCTGGATGAAAACTGGCAAACTAAAACTTGCTAAACAACAACTTTTATCACTCATCGAAAAAGATACTACAGACCAAGAACTATACGATACATTGATAGAGCTTGTACTAAATACACGCTCACTTGCAAAACTTGATCATGATTTGAGTAAGTTAAAGCTAGCTAAACCAGAGAAAAGTATTGTATACATGAATGCTGCGGTAGCCTATGAAAAAACGCTTGATTTGCTTCAAGAAACAGTGGAGGAAGCAACCACAAAGAAAAGCTTGTTCCAGAAGATCACGAATTTCTCTAAGTTTAGTATGAATATGGGACTGCTGCTATCACTCTATGAAACAGCAATAAAATTAGACCGAGAAAATATTACAGCTGTTGAGTGGTTAGCAGACTTTTATATACAGTCAACCCTTGTGGAGGACGCTATTAAGGTTCTAGAACAATCACTCAAGCACCATTGGAATCTCATGATTGCCTACAAACTTTCAACTCTCTATCTTGGTGAGAGCGATAAGCTTAGCGAGAAAAAACAAACTCAGTATTTGCTTAAAGCAAAGAATTTACTGGAGCATTGTATAGAAGAAAATGAAGATCCTGATTATATCAATCTACTAGGGCATGTTTTATTCGAGTTAGGCGATTTGATTCATGCGGAAGAAGCGTATGTAAAAAGCTTATCAATGGAGCCAACTATAGACAGTGGCTACTTCCATCTTTCAAGACTTTACGAAGCAATGGGCGATTATTCGAAAGCGGAAGAAGCAATTAAAATAGCAATCGAAATCGCCCCACAGGATCCTGAAAATTATATTCAATTTGGACATCTTTATCAGCATCAAGGAAAACCTGAAAAAGCATTGGAAACGGTAAATAAGGCGATTGAGCTTGATCCCGAAGAACCTTGCAGTCTCTACAACCGTGCTTGCTACTTAGCTGCTCTAGGAAAATTAAATGAAAGTGCCATACAACTCGAGGTCGTTTTTGAACTAGATAAAGATGATCGCTTTATTGTAATGGCGGAGGATGACGAGGACTTGGCTCCATTGAGAGAGTCTGGGTATTTCCCGCTAAAAGACCGATCAAAGAGTAAGATAAAATAAGTACAAAAACTACCTCTCCAAAAATCGAAACAGAGCGACTACTATTACGAGAGAGACTAATGGAATCAAGGAATTATGAGGTTGTTGAAGAAATAGTACCAATCTAAAATCCCCTTGCATAATAAGGGGATTTTGTTTATTTTACAAAGTAACTAGATCGCATTCTTTACAAACGTCAAATCCTTCCGACGGTAAACACTCAACACAATTCCAACTAAAAATGCATTTAGCAAGGTTGGCATTAGTCCATAACTAATAAAAGGAAAAGAAATACTAGTAATAGGCAAGAACCCTAATGTCATTCCAAGATTGTATGCGAGCTGCACAGCATAAAGTGAAACACACCCAATCAACAACAGCTTTCCGTAGGGATCATTAATTTTGCGAACAGTCATGACAATCCTAGCCCCAAGTAAGGTCAGAAGCAAAGCTAGAATGGCTGCGAATAACCACCCAAAGTAGTAGGTGAAGCTGACAAACACTAAATCAGTATGGGCAGAGGGTATAAACTCATCTCCCTTTGAATTTCCAAACCAGCCTGCACTGGACATAAGTTCCTTCATGAAAAGATATTGATATCCAGCCTCCTCTGTATACTTTTCGGGATATACAAATGCCAATAGCCTATCCTTTTGATAAGACACCAGAGAATTCCAAAGAATAAAACTAGCAGAAACTAAAAAACTGACTGTGATAATCGACATTTTTAAACTGTGCTTCCTGCCAATTTTACTCCACCAAATCATTGCAAATACCATCACTATATAAATAAAAATAGTTGGCAGACTAATTACAGCAAAAAGAAGATAAAGAGACAATAATAATAAAGCACCCCATTGCCATATCCTTAGTTTATTGTTGTGTAAAAAGGATGCCCACGCTAATAATAAGAAAGGTAATGCCATTGAGCTTTCAATTGCTATAGGCCCTAATATGAAATAGGGATGTCCAAAGACCATATTATTTGCAAACTGTTTAAGGATCACAAGAATACTTATGCCAATCAAGTAGAACACCCAGCTATACCTTTTGAACTTTCGATAATCTGTTAACATCAGAACGCAAGCTAATAAACCTCCAAGAATGACAAAAATGATTTTAGACGTTGCGAAGTGACTTTCATCTAGATATCCAAGTGACAAAATCGGCAAAAACCCTATCAATAAAATTGTACCGAATAGACCAAGCATCACCCAATCTATCCTCGGTCGATGAAGTTTATTCATTTGGATACCAAGTAATGAAGGATTCCCCATTTGTTCCACCGCTTTATTTTCAGCTTCCTTTTCAGTTAGCCCCTTATTTCCCCATTCTCTCTTCGCTTCTTGAATATGGTAGCTCAGCTCTGCTGAAACAGCTTCCTTCGCTTCCTTTGATCTAATTTGCTCCATAACCTCAGTTAAAAAGGAGTTTTTTCGATTATCCACTTATTATTCACCCCTCTAATAGCTCTTTTAAAACAAGATGTTTTCTCGATTGCTTGCTTTCTGCCTTTTGCAAGATCTTCGTACCTTTGTTAGTTAACTGATAATGCTTTGCTCCATTGTCATCCCAACTAGACTTGATGTAGCCCGTTTTTTCTAGACGATGAAGAAGGGTATATAAAAATCCCTCATTATCCTCAAATCGTTTAATTCCTCGACTACGCAAGCTTTTGGCCAACTCGAAGCCTGTTTTTTCATGAGTAAGTAGTTGCATGACTGAGAAAAAGATATCTTCATCTTTTTCCTCTACCTTATGAATCTTTTCTAGGATATTTTTCCGATGTTGGTCATTAAATTCCAACTCATTAAATGGGGAATTCTTCATGGATTTCCGAAGCTCATTTAATCGATTCTCCATCTTGCTCATCCCTCCAATTGTACTTTTAAAAGTTCTTTGGCACGTCTAAGCCTAGTTTTAACCGTATTTTCATTCACACTAATAACATCTGAGATTTCCTTGATTGTCATTTCCTCAAAGTAAAAAAGATAAATCACTTCTCGGTAGTTAAGGGGTAAACTCATAACTGTAGAGGCAAGTCGATCATCCTCATCCTTTTGAATGACGTCTTGTTCTACGGTCTCTTTTTTTGTGCCTCTGTATGACAACTCTGTCTCTGTAATGACCACATTTTTCGTATACCAGCTTTTCAAATAATCCTTGCAATGATTAATGGCAATTCTCCACAGCCATGTTCGAAGCTTGGATTTCCCACTATATGTATGAAAAGATTGATAACACTTAACAAAGATATCCTGAGTTAAATCTTCAGCAACCGCCTTATTTTTAACATAGGAAAACGCCAACTGTAAGATCTCCTGGCCATATGCATCCATGATCTCATGGATAAGCACTTCTTTATCTTCCATTTCAAATGCTTCAATCATCGTATCTTCCAACTCATCTCCTCCTTTCCTTAATTTAGACGAGGAAGCTCGCAAAGAAGTTTTCTAAAATTAAATAGTTTTTTCGCATATAAAAAACGGTCGGCGCATGCCATACCGTTTGGACAAAGCTTACTTTGCTCTGTAATACGAACAAGCAGAGATTTGTATATCGATCATTGTAGACTATTTTTCAATCAGAGTGAACACTATACGATCAAGTTAGACGATATATCGATCAAGTGGTCTTAAAATTAACAAAAGTGAACACCTCAATCCATTAGCTACCTCTTTCAGCTCGTCTCACAATTCGATCCATCATATCCACAGACGCGACCGGAAACGTTCCGACTGCTGTTTCTCCCGATAGCATGACCGCATTTGTTCCATCTAGGACTGCATTTGCGACATCACTTACTTCTGCTCGGGTAGGAATTGGGTTTCTTTGCATGGAATCCAGCATTTGTGTGGCTACTATGACAAGCTTTGACTCGAGGTTACACGCAGCAATCAACTTTTTTTGAATAAACGGAACTTCTTCAATTGGCACTTCTACTCCTAAATCGCCCCTGGCAACCATTATTCCATCGGAGGCTTTAATAATTTCTTCAACGTTTGTTACACCTTCTTGATTCTCAATTTTTGCGATAATCTTGATATGTTCAGCATGATGACTCTTCAAAAGCTCGCGAACTTCTTCAATATCGGCTGCTTTTCTAATATAGGATGCAGCGATATAGTCAATTCCATTTTCAATGCCAAAAAGGATGTCATGACGATCCTTTTCAGTAATACCTGGCAATCTTATTTGCACACCAGGTACATTGACGCCTTTATCATTTTTTAGAGTACCTGGAGTTTGAACTTGTGTAACGATTGTTTTCGTTTCGTCATTTAATTCGATTACCCTCAACCGAATTGTCCCATCATCAACTAGTATCATCGTACCAACTTCAACATCCTCAATAAGGTTTGGGTACGATATTGAAACACTTTCACTGTTTCCTAGAATTTCTTTCATATAAATAGAAAGAGTTTGTCCCTTTTTAAGCACTGCTCGATCATTTTCAATTTTATGTAGCCTTATTTTCGGTCCCTTAATGTCCATAAGAATTTCAACCTTGTTAGACATATTGTTACTCACATGACGAATATTTTGAATTGTAGTCAACTGGCTGTCATGTGTTCCATGAGAAAAATTCAAACGCGCGATATCCATACCGCTGTCACTGAGTTCTTGAAGTTTTTCCTCTGTTTGACTCGTTGGTCCAATCGTACAAATAATCTTTGTTTTTCTCATCTGAAATTCTCCTCTTTTTTTATCCTAAAATTTAGTATTCTCTTATTCGACTAAATTTAAAAAACATAGCTGGTTAATTCACCTTAACAGAGATAAACTAAATTTTAGATAATTAAATACATAGGTAGAAGGAGTTTCAGCTTGATTAGAACAATCGCAATAAATGATAAGCTTGAAATTATTATTGATTCTCCATTAGACGAGTTGAGCCGAGAGGACATTCGTTGGTACTGGGTCGACTTTAATCAACCAACGAAGGAAGAAACGATGAAATTGGCTGATCCTTTACACTTTCATCCTTTGGCAATAGAAGATTGTATCCATAAGCTTCAGAGACCTAAATTAGATTATTATGAAGACTATAGTTTTTTTGTTACCCATAGCATAGACCCCGTTGAATTGAATAAAGAGGAAATTAATTTTTTCGTAGGACAAAATTATATCGTTTCATATCATCACAGTGAATCCAACGAAATGAATACAGTTTGGAATCGCGTAAAAGAGACGAAGAAGATTGAAGTATGGGATCAGCATTTAGTTCTCTACCATGCCATAGATAAACTTGTTGATAATTATTTCCCCATTGTTTACAAGCTTGAAGAAGATTTAGATACGATTGAAAACAATCCTACAAAGCAGCCAATGGAGAAATTGCTTGAGCAACTTTTTAATACACGACACCATTTGTTAGGTTTAAGGCATACCGTTTCTCCAATGAGAGACTTAATCTATCGAATTCTTAGTTCTACCCGCTTAGAGGGCATTCAACAAAAGCAAGAATATTTCTCAGACATTCATGATCACCTATTAAAGCTTACTGAATTGATTGATGCGAATCGAGAATTGACGAACGACATCCGTGATAGTTACCTTTCACTCAATTCACATCAAACTAATAGGATTGTTAAGGTGCTCACTGTAATTACAACCATCTTTATGCCTCTTACATTTATTGCAGGGGTTTACGGGATGAATTTTGAGAATATGCCCGAACTGACTTGGAACTTTGGGTATTTTCTTATTCTTATCTTTATGTTTGGGATTGGGTTTGGGATGTATGTTTGGTTTAAAAGGAAGGGTTGGTTTGATTAGGGAAACGCGGCGCTTCATTTAAGAGAATCGCCGCTGAATTTTTCTCACAATTAAAGTTCATTCTTAACATTTTTTCTCATTAGCCTGCAATTTCTTGTGCGTTGTCACTTGAATTTTTCTCAAGGTTTTTAATCGATATTCCATTTCACTTTACCTCATAATGCAATTGAGAAAACTGATTAATTCTTAGTTCACCTAAATACACTCGAAGGAACATCAAAAAGATTCCATAAAAACACAATAAAGCCAATGCTTAAAAGCCATGCGGCTAAAGGCTTTTTATAATGAACCCGTAGGAGAGTGAACATAACAGTACTAAACATGATCGACCACCAAAAGTTCCAACCGTTATAATACTTTAAAAGATTAAAGCTTAAATCGATCGTTTCATTAACTGCATATAATAGCACCCAAGCTGCTGTATATAAAATTTTTTTTATTCGTTTACCTTGTGGATATTTTGATAAATAAATGAAGATCGTTGCTGGATATTTAACTGCCATAATAGATAATGCTATATGAGTGTGGCTTAAACCAGCATTTTCATCAACTACCATATTTCCAAATAACGGAATTTTTTCATATCTTTCCATCTTAGTTTAATAACAACTAAATAGCAATTTTATTTCATTTAAAAAGCAGTGTAACTTTTGAAGTTACACTGCTTTTATTAAGTCTAAATCATTGACAACAGCATACCTCCGACGGCCCCAGTTATCACAACAACCCATGGTGGCAGCTTCCAAAAACTGAGCATGCTAAAAAGAATTGCCGCAAATGCAAAATCAACTGGCTTCATTATCGAACTCGTCCAAATAGGATGATAAAAAGCAGAAATTAAGATTCCGACAACAGCAGCATTCACACCCATCAGTGCCCCGTTTATTTTTGGATTACGACGTAACACATCCCAAAATGGCAATGTTCCTAAAATCAGGAGAAACGCTGGGAGGAAAATGGCAATCGTTGCAATTAATCCACCTTGCCAGCCACTAATTACAGCCCCAATATAAGCAGCAAAAGTGAACAGTGGTCCTGGTACTGCTTGAGCTGCACCATACCCCGCTAGAAATGTTTCTTCAGTAAGCCAACCAGCTGGAACGAATTCTTGTTCAAGTAAAGGGAGAACAACATGTCCTCCACCAAACACAAGGGAACCTGATCGATAAAAGCTATCAAACATCGCAATCCAGCTTAATGATGTTACTTCTCTTAATATAGGAAGAATAATTAATAATCCAAAAAATAACGCTAAACAAATTGTTGCAAAGCCTCGTGAAATTGGGAACTTACTAATTGAGGCATCCTCTGTTTTATTTTGCTTAAAGATAAGAAATCCCACAAACGCAGATAAAAGGATAACGCCCACCTGTGTAAACGCCGTTTGCCATAACAATGTCGCAACTACAGCGAATAGAGCAATTGACTTCCTCTGTATATCAGGTGTTAGTTTTTGAGCCATCCCTAATATTGCGTGTGCCACAACTGCAACTGCCACAATTTTCAATCCTTTAATCCAACCAGAATCGCCTAAATCAAATTCATTAACTGCTAATGCAAACAAAATGAGAGCAATTACAGAAGGCATCGTAAATCCTAAAAAGGCAACGATTCCACCCATTACTCCCCCACGCATCACTCCAATTCCTATCCCAACCTGACTACTTGCAGGACCAGGAAGAAACTGACAAAGCGCCACTAAGTCTACATAGCTTTTTTCATCCATCCACTTTCTTCGACGAACGTACTCCTCATGGAAGTATCCTAAATGAGCTATAGGGCCTCCGAATGAAGTAACTCCTAACCTTATCGATACTAGTAGAATTTCAAGTAATGTTTGTAGCTTATTTTTTTTCATAGTAGCTCCCTATACAGTTCTTTATGTTGTATCAAAAGTCTTTAGTAAAAACTTTAGAATTAATGCCCTTTTAATTTTAACAATCATTTTTATTAAGCTCAATGGAATCAGTGGAACTTTACATAGGTTTAACAATTTTCTAAGCTATATTTATGATAGATTTATATACACAATAGATTAGACTGGAGTTATTGATTAAGAAGGCATTCTACTTTAGTAAATGTATTGTATTTTCCTGTATTTTTAGGGGATTAGTAATCGTTTTTTCTATTCAATTCTTGACCAAATCTCTTTTGGGTTAAGCTCATAAATTCCATTTTCCCGATACATAATTCCATTGATGATAAATTCCCGTCGAATGGTAGCGAAGTCGTCATGGTACTGTTTGATATATTCATTTATTTCTTTTTCCACATACCTTTTCCCTGCTTCTAGATCTTTTGCAACATGATAAAGGACGATCAATTTTTTCTTTCTTTGTGCTGGGATTGTTTTTAGTCGACCTTCTTTAGTCAAGAAATTTTCAACAATTTGCTTATATTGTAGCTTTTTTTCCTCTTCCATCGTCATCCCCTCTTTTCCAAAGATAACTTTCATTGTGGAACCTGTTAAATGCTCTAAAACGGTTTCATTGATGTGAAAATAAATCGTATTTTTCTCTCTGCGTTGTGTGACAAGGTTGATTTCTTTTAATTTTGCTATGTGATGTGTAATTGTGGGTGCTGTTAATCCAAGAATCCCTGCTAAAGACTGCCCGTGTTTAGGGCCTTTTGCCAAGATGGCAAGGATGCGAATTCGAGTTGGATCCCCCATTACTTTATGAAAGGCAACAAGCCTGCTAAGATGCATTTTGATTTCACCCTCTAATTTGATATGTATCTAATTAGATAATAATAAAATTACTCGAGTATGTCAAACCACTTTCCTAAGTCTCTGTAATCTCTTCGGGTCAACTGAGACTAAGAACCTGATAAGTTCCTTTTTCCATCAGAAGATCGCTGATGGTTAGTTGAAGAACAAAAGCGCAAGCGCCTTGGTCAGCCCCGACAAGCATAAGGCGATTCTAAATAGAAGGCGTTCTTTGCCTTCAATTTAGAATTGACTTATGACCTCGAGGCAGTCAAAAACGCGACATCCTGTCGCATTGACTGCACTAGCACGTCCTGTGCGTCGGGGCTAGGTGCTGGCAGTCAAAGACGCGACGTCCTGTCGCATTGACTGCACTAGCACGTCCTGTGCGTCGGAGCTAGATGCAGAAACGTTATCCACAGTTCAAAAATTTTATAATTTCCTTAACAACTAAAAAAGATTCCTTGTTTTAGGAACCTTTTTTTGTAAGCATGTTGTTTTTTTCTTCTTCAGATATGATATTTATTTTCTTGATTAGTGACGCGTAAAAATAAATTTTGCTTGGTCGGTTGTAAAACCACATAAAGATCACCTGCCCTTTCTTGCGTTTATACAACTTTTTTCACCTTAATAAATAATATGTCGGTAATAAAAGTTTGTGACAAGCAAGGGATAAATTGAGTAAAAGGTGCTACTTTTCTTGTGATATAATGGAAAAAGCTACATGCAGGGTATGGGCAGCGGTGGTTACTCCTTTTGGTAAGATTGGGGGTGATGCCGTGTACATTAGTCGAGACGAACTGGACACAATGATCGCGTTCGCCGCTTTAATCGTTTCAATTATCGTTGCTTCTAGAAACAACGAAAACAAAAACGACTAGCCCACCACCCAGCATTTGGCGATGTCGGTGATGGAGACTAGTCATTTTACTCTTATTGCCTCAGCCACCGCAACATACGCTGCGGAGTAGCTTGAAGACGAAGACGTTGGTGATTGTGCACCAACGTCTTTTATTTTATGTGTATGATTATATTTTATACGAATAAGGGATTGTTTTCAAGTTTCACAGCTATCCTTCAAGGAAAACCTTTATATTCTCTATATAGCTTTATTCTACTATCACACACTGTATACAACATTATGTATACGCATCTTACAATAAAAGCTTAAAGATATGTCTTTGTTTCTTTCATTGGGGAAATGGCACCACTTTCTATCAAACTTGCTATTTTCCCTTCAGTTAAATGTAATGTATCTCTTAATATTTCAATGGTATGTTCGCCTAATATCGGAGGTGGTGAGGTTATGGCTCCCGGAGTTTCTGACAGTTTGATTGGTATTCCAGTCATTTTCACTTTCCCAGCTCTTGGATGTTCCAGCTCAACTAACTGTTCCCTTGCAAGAACATGTGGGTCTTTAAAAATCTCTTCAAAGGATAAGACAGGTCCACATGGTAATCCTGCTTCCTCAAATAAACTAATCCAATACTTCGATGGTTTAGTGCTAAATATGCTTTGTAAATAGTCGATTAGCTCTTCACGGTTTTCGAGGCGATGTTGATTCGTTTTATATTTAGGATTTACAGCTAAAATAGGTTCCCCTAATGCTATACAAAATTTCTCCCAAAGCCCTTCATTGCCTACAGCAATATTGAAATAGCCATCTGACGAGTCGAATAGTTGATAGGGTACAATATTTGGATGAGCACCTCCTTGTGGTTGAGGGTTCTTCCCGCTAGCAAAGTAATTGCCTGCTAAATAGGTTTGCCATGAAATGATTGTATCTAGGAGGGAAACATCAATCCACTGTCCTTTCCCAGTATGTTGTCTTGCAAGTAAAGCACTTTGAATTCCGACAATTGCCCACATCCCCGTACCAATATCTGCAATTGAAAAACCAACTTTCACGGGTGGCTGTCCAGGTTCCCCTGTCACACTCGTTATCCCCCCCATCCCTTGTGCAATAACGTCATATCCAGGTTTATGTGTATAAGGTCCTGTTTGACCGTAACCTGATATTGAAGCTAAAATGATGGTAGGATTCACAGATTTCAATGTTTCATAGTCAATCTTTAAGCGTTTAAGTGTACCTGGTCTAAAATTCTCAACTACCACGTCAGCTTCTTTTACTAAATCTAGTAAAACGCTTCTTCCCTCCTCTGTCTTTAAATTTATAACCATGCTTTTTTTGTTTCGATTTACACTTAGAAAGTAAGCGCTCTCTTCGCCTACAAAAGGAGGTCCCCATCCTCTTGTATCATCACCCTTAGGTGATTCAATCTTTATAACTTCGGCTCCGAAATCCGCTAATACCATTGTGCAGTATGGACCACTTAAGATTCGCGATAAATCAATTACCTTTATTCCGTCTAATGGTTTCAAAAAGTAACCCTCCTCAAAATGGATTTAATCCAATTAATGGCCAATAATAAAAAGCAAAAATGTACATTATTGGGATCGTTACAATAAGCATGAATATTCCGACAGTTGAGAGCTCAGCTTTTGTATATTCTCCTTTAGAATATGTCATTAAGTTGGCAGGGCTCTGTGAAGGAAGAAAATAACCAAAAGAGCATGTAATAATAACGATTTGCGCTAGCCAAATTGGGTTTATAGAAAGTGCTTCAGCTAGACTAATAGTTAACGGTAAAAAAACTGCTGTAACACCTAGCATATTAGCAAAACCTAACCGAAAAACAGTCACAATACTGACCATTACGATAGCAGCCAAAACAGGACTTTTTGCTGGAATAAATTCTGCTAAAATGGAAGCTAGCCAGCTTGCTGTTCCATTCGTGTGCATGGCATCCGCTAAAGCGTAAGCAGCACCAAATAAAATGATTACATCCCAATCAATTTTTGAGCTTGCCTGTTTCCAAGTTTGCATGCCTGTAATTGGAAAGCAGCAGAGCAAGGCTGACAACATGGCGATCATAGCTACAGAATAATGATGTAGCGGCTCTGTCATCCAAGCAACAATCATAAAGATGCTGATAATGATTAGTTTAAGTTCACTTTTTTTCACTTTCCCTATTTCAGCTAATTGTCTATCAATATATTCTTTTCCTTTGCCTCCTTCTTCAGCTTTTAGTGGAAAACGCCATCTTAGAATAAGCCAAAGGGAAAAGATGAATGCAAGAGCGATAGGAAAATGAGCCACAAACCAGCTCAGATAATTCCACGTGTACCCTGTCAAATTGTTTATAGCTGAAGCAGCATAAACAGACGAACTTGAACCGGTAATAAGTGAAAAAGACATAATAGAGGATGTAATTGTAACCCCCAGCAAAACATTTTTGGCATATGTTTTGCCAAGATTGTTTTCTTTAACGACTTCTATTAATCCTACGCATACTGGTAAAATCATTGCAATTCTCCCTGCACCTGTTGGTATCAAAAAACTAAGTGCAGTTAATGCCACAATAACCAAAGCCACGCTAGCATTCCCATTTCCCTTAACTAATGAAAAAATAACCAAAGCTATTCGACGTCCTAATCCTGTATTCTCAAATGCAGCAGCAATTATAAAGGTAGCTACAAGAAGCCATACAAAAGGCTGGGCATAGCCTTCAAGTCCTGTTCCAAACGATGAAATTCCAAGAACATCCAAATATAAGATGAGCGTTAATGATATAATCGGTTGGGGCAAAGGTCCAAAAGCCCATCCAGTTAAAGCAAAAATCAAAACAATAAACATCTTTGCATGATCTATCGGTAAATAATAAATTAGAAGCCAACTTGCAATATTAATGATGTAAAAGAGGGTACGATTAGTATAAATATTCTTAGGGATTCACATGTTTGTTTGACTCCCCTTCTACTAGCTCTAAATTGCGATAATCTTTCCCCTTCTGTAAATAAGTAGTTGCAGCCCTCATTAACCTTTTTATTTGACTATCAGTTAAATTTTTTAATCGTTTTGCAGGAACACCAGCTGCCACCATTCCCTCCTCCACGACCATTCCTTCTGTTACTATAGCTCCTGCAGCCACTAACGATCCATTTTTCACAACTGCACCGTTTAGAATGGTTGCTCCCATGCCAATTAAAGCACCATCTTCAATCGTACATCCATGAATTATCGCATTGTGTCCAATGGTGACATCTTCTCCAATCACAACCGGAAAGCCAGGATCAGCATGAACGACGACCCCGTCTTGTACATTCGAGCGTTTGCCCACGCAAATCGACTCATTATCCCCTCTTAACACAGCATTAAACCATACGGTAACCTGTTCCGAGATGGATACATCCCCAATAAGCATTGCACCAGGAGCTATATATGTGTTTGGACTAACTTTTGGTTGTTTTCCATTAAGTCGATACTGCAATTAAATCTCTCCTTCCTCTATTGGTAATTGGTCTAGATTAAACTCTGCGGACTTCCATGCCTTATAAATATGTGCCTCAGCACGTTCCTGGGCAAGTAAAGGGATTTGATTTATAATTGCTTCTGTGATTTCTAGATGTTCTTGATATACTTCATGTTTACGTTCCTGATTTATCCATGAGGTAGAACGAATTAAAGCAATCGGGCTCGCTAATGTTCTCCTCATCTTATCAAGTACCGCATTATCGGCAACTGAAAATATATAAGAATGAAACTCATCATTTACTTCGGCAATTGATTTGAAGCCCTTAACCTTAGCTTCAGTTGCCAAAATTGTTTCCATTTTCACCACGAAATTCCGAAAAATATCCTTCCCATCATCCGTTACATTAATTGCAGCTAATTTGGCACCTAAACCTTCTAGGACAGCACGCGTTTGGTAATGATCTTGAATATCCTTCCGAGTCAGTTTTCGTACAAACACTCCTCGATGAGGTTTTATAATGACTAGCCCTTCCTCCTGTAAGCGAACTAAAGCATCTCGTATCGGCGTCCGACTAACTTCTAGTGTCTCTGTCAATTCCTTCTCCAACAATCTCTGTCCAGGTCTGTATTCCCCAGAAATAATATCTGATTTTATTTTTTCATAAGTTGCTCCAGTAACAGTTTTCGCCGCTAAACTCATAAACATCCCTCACATCTATATTCTTTTTTTCAGCTACGTTTTAAGGGTCTACCTCTCTTTTAAAGAGTTTCATATTATTCGTTCTATTAAACCAAGGGGAAATATAAGAATCCCAGTCTAAGTGCTTAATTTCAGACCGCTTTTTGAAATTTATTCTTTAACCTTTGATATCTGAACCATTCTTGTTCTTTTTAATTGCCCTAGATATCATATTAATGAATGGGATCAAGATTATCGCAATCATAATCAATAAAATTGTTAATGATACAGGTCTTGTTACGAAAACTCCAAGGGTACCATCAGAAATAATTAAAGATTGTCGTAAAGTATTTTCCGCCATCGGCCCTAAAACTAGAGCTAATACAAGAGCAGCAGGTGAAAAATCATAAAGCTTCATGAAAAAACCAATTAATCCAAATCCAAGCATAAGCCATGTTTCAATCATACTTCCATTTAGACTAAAGGTTCCAACTGCACATAAAATCATAATTGTAGGAACCATCATTTTATATGGGACTTTCATAATTTTAATAAACACAGGTATTGCAAATATATTAATAGCAATTAAGATAATATTGCCTAAGTACATACTAGAAATAAGGCCCCAAGTAAATTCTGGGTTCTCTTTCATCAGTAATGGTCCGGGCTGTAATCCCCACATCAAAAATGCTCCGAGTAACACGGCTGTTGATCCAGATCCAGGGATCCCGAGTGTTAATAGTGGTACCATCGCACCAGATGAAGCAGCGTTATTCGCCGCTTCCGGACCAACCAGTCCAGGCATATGCCCTTTCCCGAATTTCTCAGGGGTTTTTGATACCTTCTTTTCTAATGAATAGGACATAAGTGAGGCAATGGTTGCTCCAGCCCCAGGAAGTACGCCGACAAAAAAACCAAGTAATGAACCACGGATAAAAGTAAACTTACTTTCCGCCCACTCTGTTGCACTAGGCCAGAAATCCTTACGCCTGTCAAAAGCAATTATTTGTTTATTTTCACTCTTGTGTGCTCCTTCGTATATTGAGTAAAACAATTCTCCTATACCAAAAAGTCCGATTGCCACAGGCAGAAAATAAATTCCGTTTATTAATTCTGCTTGACCAAATGTAAACCGCTGAGCACCTGATATAACATCAACACCCACCACAGCAATTGCTAACCCTAACAAAGCAGAGATGGACCCGTATATCTTATTCTCACCCATTATTATGATAAGGGTCAACAACCCCATAGCTATTAGCATGAAATATTCTGGGGGACCAAATGAACTAGCAACACTTGCAAAATAGGGAGCAAATGCACTTATGAGGATGACACCAATTGTACCTCCAATAAACGATGCAACTGCCTGCATGACTAATGCTGGTCCTACCCTCCCCTTTTTAGCTAAAGGATATCCATCAAATGTGCTAGCAACCGTTGCAGACTCTCCTGGTGTGTTAATCAAAATCGATGTAATTGTCCCGCCATACATGGAACCATAGTAAATCCCTGCTAGCATAATGATTGCTGTTGTCGGTTCGAGGGTATATGTTAAAGATAGCAATATTGCAATTCCAGCTGTTGGACCAAACCCTGGAATAATACCAATGATCATACCAACAAAGGCACCTATGAAAATAAATAATATATTCATTGGAGTGCACACAATGGAGAAACCAAGCCATAAGTTTTCTAGAATATCCACCTATTTACCTCCTTCTCTATTAAAATCCTAAAAAACCTTTCGGAAAGCCAGCGTTTAACCACGTTTCTAAAAGAAGATAAGTTCCGATTGGAACAGCTAAACTTACAATAACATTGGTCCAAATTTTTCCGCTGTTTAACAGTATCAATAGTGAAAAAACATAGAATATCATAGAAAGTAAAGTTCCTAAGATTTGGAGAGACGCGATAAATAAAACGGATAAACCTAGTACGTATACGACGGTTTTCACATATGTTAATTCTTTGGTTTCCTGCTTTTCTTTTAGAACAATTCTTAGGTCTTTCCAAAAACTAATACCTGTAAAAAGTATTAATAAAAAGCCGATCCACCTTGGGAAAAAACCAGCACCAACTTGGCCTCCATTTGTTAAATAGTCATAGTTAAAACCATATATAGTGAAGAAAATAGAGAGTACTAACAATATTCCCGAAAATACCGCTCTCAAGCTTACCCCTCCTTTTATAATCTTCAGAAAGAAACTGGCATGCCGCAAGAGAGTAGATTAAGCGGCAGCCTTCTGTTTCCTTCAAAGCACTTTGTTGATTATCTTTTTAGTGCACCCTGTCTAGTGCAGCATTGGTAAACATTCGTAAAGGAATTATTGTTTCAAAATATCTAAATCAATCATTATTTCTTCAAACGTAGTGGTTGTCTCTTGTAAATAATCACTAAACTCATCACCATATAAGATGTATTCAGTTAACTTATTTTCTTCAATGTATGCCTTCCATTCTGGTGTTTCAGCCACTTTCTTCATTGTCTCAATCCACCATTCCCTCGACTCGTCAGATACATCTGCTGGTAAGATTACACCCCTAGGCATCGGGATACTCACTTCATATCCTGCCTCAATAAACGTTGGAACATCTGGATACTCCGGAAGTGGTGTTTTCCCAGAAAAAGCGAGTGCCTTTAACTGACCTGCTTTAATTTGCCCGGCAATGTCACCAGGATTACTAACAATTGCATCTAGGCTTTTAGACAGAATTGCAGAGACGTTTTCTCCTTGAGCATTAAATGAAACATATTCAAGTTCAATATCTGCTTCTTTAGCAAAAGTAGTGGTGATCATTCGATCCACATTTGCAGCACCTATTCCACCTACTTTTAACTTCTTTGTTTTCGCAGCTTCAATAAAGTCTTCTAAAGTCTCATATTCTGAATCACCTGGTACTAAGAAAAACATGTCATCAGTTGCCATTAAAGCAATATGAGTAAAATTGTCATAGTTGAAACCAGTATCAGATAGAAGGGGTGTTGTTATAAAGCTACCACTTGTTGTTGAAATATGATGAGCGTTGCCGGCTTGATTATTTAAATATCCCCAACCAACCGCACCACTCCCGCCTTCACGATTTTCAGGAATGATACTTTCAGGATAAAGTTCATATTTCTCAAGAATAGAAATTAAAGTACGGGCCATAATATCATTGCCGCCGCCAGGACCAAAAGCAATTGTCCAATCTAGCTGTTCTTGTGGATATTGATCAGACTTTGTATCACTTGCCTTGTCAGTGGTTGAAGCCTCCTTATCATTACAAGCCACTAGCGACATACTGAGCAATATTGCCACAAAAAAGAATAGATATTTCTTCATTTTATATTCTCCCCTTCATTTAAGCGCTTTCATTTCTCTGTGATTTTAAAACGAGACTTAAAACAAAAGATGTCTAACTTCTTGAAACTCCTTTATAAAATCTGTTTTAGTCATTTTTATTCAACAACTTCCATGTTGCAGTTCCAATAGCAGCGAGCTTTCCATTTTCTTTTATTAATCTAGATTCGACCATAATAATCTCTTTTCCTTTTTTAATGAAGCTAGCCTCACAACGAAGCTTTTCTTTAGAAACAGGTCGAACAAACTGTGTTTTCATTTCTAATGTGACGGCTGTCCCAATAAACTTTTTACATAGATGCCCCATTGATACATCCATTATGAAGGAAATAACACCTCCATGGAGAGAACCTTGGGGATTAAACATGTATTCATCACTTTCGAGATTAATAATACAAGTCTCTTCCCCATAGCTGAAGGTTAAACCGAAGAATTTAACCAAAAAGAATTCTTCAAAATCCATTCTTTCCAGCAACAGAGCCTCCTCAAAACGTTTCTGTACATTTTTATTTAGATTGGCCATTTTTTCATGCCTCGTTAAGAATAAGTAAATCTAGGTTTTCTTTTTTCAAGAAATGCTCTAACACCTTCTTGATAATCCTCAGTATCAAAGGAACTTGTTCTTAAATGCTCTGTTTCTTCACTTTCTCCCACCTGGCCACTTAAAATCAAACTAATAATGTGTTTCATACTTCTTACAGTAAATTGAGCTTTTTGAGATAATGCATTTGCAAATTGATACGTTTTTTCAACAATTTCTTCAGGCTCAAAAATTTGATCAATAAGACCAATACGTTGTGCATGTTCGACATTGAGGATTTCTCCTGATAATAAAATATACTTTGCTTGTGACGGTCCGACTAGGTCCACTAGCTGTTTAGTCGCTGTCAAGCTGTAAACTAATCCAAGCTTTGCAGGTGTAATGCCAAATTTTCCATTTGTGTCAGAAAATCTCAAATCACAAGCAAGGGCGATTTCGCAACCACCTCCTATACAGAATGATTGAATCATAGCGATACTCGGCTTTTTCATTGTTGCAATTGCCCGTTCGGCTTCATGAGTAGCATCATTATAAATTTTTGCACCCTTTGATTCGGCTCGTAACGTTCTAAATTCACTAATATCTGCTCCAGCTGCAAACGAAGTTTCATCTGCTCCCCGAATAATTAACACTTTAATATCTCGATCCTCTTCCACATCCTGAATGAGTGACGGAATGACCTTCCACATTTCATGAGTAAGAGCATTTCTTTTTTCCGGGCGATTAAAGTAAATTGTAGCTACCTCACCTTGTTTATCTAAATAAATATCTTTCTTTTCCATTTACTTCCCCTCCTTGGTTACGGCTTCTTCACGATATTTATCAAAGACAATCTGCTCGTCATAAAGACTTTCGATCTCACTATCAGATAAACCAATTTCTTTTAATTTTTCGGTTGTATCCTGTCCAAGCCATGGAGCTGGTTTACGAATTTGTAATGGAGTCTTAGAGAATTTAATTGGAATTCCCAATGTTTTTATTTTCCCTAGTTTCGGATGTTCGATTTCTTGCACCATACCCCTTGCCTGTACATGTGGGTCGTTAAGTGTTTGATCATACGTATAAACTGGACCTGCAGGCACACCTGCGTCATCTAGTCGCTCTACCCAATATGAAGTTGGCTGTTGCATTAAGACTTCCTCAATGTCCTTTTCCAACTCATCAATGTTATCCATTCGGTCTTGTAAATTCACATACTTCCCACTTTTTGCCCAGCTAGGTCTCTCAATTACCTGTATACAAAAACGTTCCCATAAACGCTGGTTTCCTGCTCCCACCGTTACATAGCCATCTTGAGTCCGATAAGCTTGATATGGGGCTGATCGACGGTGTCTTGTTCCTGTTGGTTCAGCGACCTCACCTTTCCCAAAAAACGCTGCTGATTCCCAAACTGTCCAAGCCAACCCTGCATCAACCAATGAAGTGTCAAGGTACTGACCTTCACCAGTATTTTGCTTGTGAATATAAGCACCCAAAATTCCATACAGAGCTGTGGCGCCTGCTGCAATATCGTTAATAGCAATCCCAAATTTTGCTGGTCTTCCACCTGGTTCACCAGTCATTCTCATGAAGCCAGTAATCCCTTGTGCAATAATGTCAAAACCACCTTTTTGACTGTATGGACCGGTTTGTCCGAATCCAGAAATGGAACAGTATATAATGGAGGGATTAATTGATTGAATAGTTTCATAGTCAATGCTTAATTTTTTTGCCACACCAGGACGAAAATTTTCAATGATAATATCAGCCTGTTTAGCAAGACTATGAAAAATCTCCACCCCTTTAGTTGACTTTAAATCAAGGGCAAGACTTTGTTTGTTTCGATTAGGCATCGCAAAACAATAACCTTCATCATTAATAAATGGTCCTAGCCTTCTTGAATCGTCGCCGCCTGGGAATCGCTCAATTTTTGTCACTTCTGCACCCAAATCTGATAAAACCATTGTGCAATAAGGACCCGCTAAAAACTGAGTTAAATCAAGTATTTTAACACCAGAAAGTGGTAACATTTCCCTTTCAACTCCTTATATATATTGTATACATTATATAATATGCAATGTAGCACCCGTTATGCCCACTCAATTCAGAAAATTAAAAAAAGAGCGCAAGCGCCTTGTTCAGCCTTAGGCATAGCATAAGGCGATTCTAAATAGAAGGCGTTCTTTGCCTTCAATTTAGAATTGACTTATGACCTCGAGGCAGTCAAAAACGCGACGTCAATCGCCATGACTGCACTAGCACGTCCTGTGCGTCGGGGCTAGGCGCTGGAGCTGGATTCGGAAACGCATACTTAGTGTTAAATTATATACTTTCATATTTAATAAAAAAGGAACTTTGAAATCAATCTTCAAAGTTCCTTTAGGTGCTAATAATACAAAATCAAAGGTTTTAATGAGGTCATCATCATGATATTCAAAATGAGGAGTGTAGGAAGAATGCGTGAAGTGATTGTTATTAAGCGATTCTTGAAGAAATACTATATATTCATTTGACCTTAAACGTTTTAGTTTCTTCTTCTTTTTTCGAGTTACTTCTATCCCCAATTTGTATCCGTTTAAGAACACTTGAAAGCGTTAACATTCCAAACAAAAAAAGCACCTAATTAAAAGTGCCATCGATTTTCATCTTCTCACAAGATTTATAAGAATTTCTTTTTTGTAAAGTGCTGCAATACTATTAAGAATGAAGACTGGGATTTTTTTAGGAAATAATGGCTTACAATAAAATTTATAAAATGCTCGTTTAAGATCGTCCCATTGCGTACAGTTTTTCGTTTGACGAAACCGTGCAACATCTATGATTTTTATTTGTTCCTCCGGTGTAATAATTAGATTTCGCAAATGAATATCCGATGGGTTTAACCCCTGGTCTTTAGCCCGTTTCAACGCTTCATCTATTTTGTTGATTTTATCTGGCTTTATTTCAATCCCTTTTGATAAGCACTCAAAAAGTGTGTGACCTTCTATTAAGTCAATCACTAAATAATTATCCCCAGCATCGTACATTGTAGGAAAATACGAAATGCCTTGAAGTAATTGGTAGATCTCCGCTTCTTCTCCTGCAATGTGACTGAACTCTGGGAAAAACACTTTTAGCGCTTTGTTTGTTGACTTTATTTTAAATACGTACGCACTTCGCCCAGCACCTATAAATTCTAAATCATTGCTTTTCCTTTCAAGAACAATCCCTCTCTTGGTGGACGAAAATTCTACACTTTTAGCAAGTTCATTGTACGTAATCAAACGAGGTGCTCCCTTCGTGGAACAGTGAGTAATTATTTTTTGTCTTTTCTCTTCTTATATTCCTTAATAACCATTGGCAAAACTTTTTCTTTTGCTAATTTAAGACCTTTTTTCACGACAGGACTCTTAAGGATGCTTTTTATATTCGCCAATTACACCATTCCTTTTAATAAGATAAAAAAAGACGTCATAACCCTAGACTACCTGGTCATAACGTCTTTTCAAAGATAAAAGAGACCTTACCAAATACTCGGTAAAGGTCTCGCTAACAACAAAAGTTGCCAACAAAGCCGAGGATCACAGGTCCCGTAATGACGACTTTGTTGTATAGCTACTCCCCTTTAAGGAAGAAAAATTCAAGTGAATACCTCAATTATAATATGTATACCTAATGCCGTCAATTTACTGAGCTAAAAGCATAAGAGAAGGACATGTTATAAGAACATGCCCCACCGTTTATTTTTCTTTAAAATAATCCATGAATGCATGGTATATTTCAATACTTTGATAGGATAATAAAGTAATAGCTGTAGCTGAAAACATCGCCATTAACACAAATCGAATCCACATATTATGAGCCCTCCCTTACTAATAGTCGAAACTACGAGCAAGGATGAATCACATAATTTGATTGGTAAAAGACTGGGTTAATTATGATAAGTCTTCTTATCGCATTAATGTATAGAAAAAATGACTTAAGTATATGAATGCCTGAACATACAAATAATACCGCAAAGGCTGCAGTTATGATCTTATATTTCCCATTATCATCTAGTGAGGGAATGTCAGAATTGTCGATAAGCAGCGTGTTGAAATCTTGAAATTTTAAAGTTAGATCGTCATTTAAGTGAAAGTGGACTGACGAAAGAGTAAATACTAAAAGCAACAACAAAATAGGGAAAGCCAAATAATTTCTCATCTCTCTCGCCCCTTCATTTGTATTAACATCATCATATACTAAAGTATAAAAAGTTTAAACCATTTTTTTGTAGAGCAAGCTATTAAACTATAAGTTGTTCATTAGTTATTCCTAGCAAGGGAATATTTTGTTAAAAACAAACTGGAGTTAAACCCCTTACTTACTTACTTACTTACTTTCTTCCCACTCTTCAATTATTAAAATGAGCTAATTTTATTATACTTTTTTATTAAATAGTCACTCTATTACATTAAAAATCCCCCATAAAGTAGATTTCCTACTATAGGGGGATTTCACCTGAGGCTATTGTTGATCACACCATCAATTTTTATATAAAATCTTCTCCAAATCCAGCAACTTCGCTTTTACATCTGTTTGTGTTCCGGCATATCCTGTTAGTCCCTTATTTTTACCAATTACACGGTGACAGGGAATAAAGATTGGCAGTTTATTGGCTTTGTTTGCTTGTCCGACTGCGCGGACTGCTTTGGGACTACCGATTTTCTCGGCAACATCTAGATAGCTGTAAGATTGTCCATATGGAATGTTTTGTAAAACAGACCAAACTTTTTCACGAAAAGGTGTGCCACTTTGCTCAAACGGCAAATCAAACGTTGTTCTTTTACCTTGAAAATATTCTTGGAGTTGGATATCAGCCTGAGTGAGAAGCTCTGATTCACTGTCATCCATAGATGATTCATTTTCCAAAAATTCATGAAAACCCTCTTCCGTAAGAAATAGATGAGTAATTGCATGTTCATTTGCTACAATCGTTAAATTTCCAATTGGTGTATTAACTTGCTTGAAGTGATTCATGTTTGTTCTCCTTATTATTAGCTTAGGAACGGATATTCTCATAGACGCACAAGACATAGAGCTTTGGGCCTTACTTCTGTTGAATCGGGAGTGAGATGTGGAAGGTCGTGCCTTTTCCTACTTCACTTTCAACTTCGACGGTTCCGTGGTGTTCTTCAACTATTTTATAACTAACCATTAACCCTAATCCAGTTCCACGATCTTTCGTTGTGTAAAATGGTTCGCCCAAACGTTTTAGTTTACCTTCTGATATTCCAGAGCCTTCATCTTTAATAGAGACTTGTAGATGGTCGCAGTCCTTTTGTTCTACTTTTACTGTGATGTTTCCACCTTCAGGCATTACTTCAATTGCATTTTTTAAAATATTTATGAAAACTTGTTTTAATTGGTTGGGTTCACAGTAAATGGACGGCAAGTCTTCGCCCTTGTTTAAGTGAATTTGCACATTTGCTAGCAATGCTTGAGCATTTAACAAATCCAATGTTTCTCTCATGATCCTGGCGACATCTTTTTCCAAATACTGAATGGCTTGTGGTTTTGCAAGCACTAAAAATTCAGTAATAATAGATTCGATTCGGCTGAGCTCAGAGGTGATGACATTAAAGTACATGGAGAAGTCTTCCTTTACACTGCCTTGAAGAAGCTGAATAAACCCTTTTAGTGCAGTCATTGGGTTACGAATTTCATGGGCAATTCCAGCTGCCAACTCACCAACTACATGTAGCGTATCCGATTTTTTTAATCGTTCTTCTAGCTCCTTGCGTTCTGTTACATCTCGGAAAACAGCTAAATTCATATTTGCATTAATATTACGTTTCAGAGAAAATTCAAGGATTTTTTCATGACCATTTTTAAACTTAAATGGAACTTCAAGTGGTACCTCTTTCCATTCATGAATATCTGTTCGTAGACTTTCCATTCGTTGATAAAAATTGACAAGATCATACAGGTTATACTGACGAAGTGTTTCAAATGGAAGCTCAAGTATTTTACTTGCGACGGGGTTTGCATCGATAATGTTGTAGTTGTTATCAAAAAGAATGATTCCGTCCATTGATCCATCAAAGATTTTCCGGAACTTTTGTTCACTTTCACGAAGATCTTTTTCCATTCTTTTTCGATCACTAACATTTCGGAAAATCGTTAAATGATGGCCATCGATGACATCCATTTTCGACGTGAATTCAAGCTCTTTCCATTGACCATTCGGCATATAAAAAAGTAACTCTTCTCTGATGGCACCCGTTTTGAAATACTCCTTTTTGACCCTTTTGAACCTTGGGTCATGTGGATCCATAAAATCGACAATATTACTTTTGATCAAATCTTTTTCGGGAAGTTCAAAAGTTCTACTCGCTGATTGATTAACTTTACGAATATACCCATTATTGTCCCACATCATTATCGCATCTATTGCATTTTCAAAAATCTCTCTAAAACGCTCTTCACTTTTGTATAGCTTCAATTCCATCGTTCTTTTTTCAGTTATGTCCCTCATAATCGACATGTAAAAGCCATTTAAAATGTTAGAGGTTGTTGTGAATTCAAAAATCTTTTTTGCGCCACTTTTCAAAAGAACGGGTAATTCTCCTTTGGCTTTTCCATTATCCTTTAAACATGACCATAACTTCTCTATTTTATAAGTGTTCTCTTCCTCTACGAAATCTCCTAGACTATGAGAGCTTATGCAGGATTTATCAATTTCAAAGCTCGAACAAAATGAGCCATTTGCATCAACAAAGCACCCAGATTGATCAAATATAACTATTCCGTCCACTGCTCGATGGAAGAGGTCTTTAAATAATTGCTCATTGATCGTTCTCTCTCTTTCAAGCATCTTTCTTGCGGTAGCATCTCTCATAATTGAAAGATCGTAAACTCCGAAAGCATTCTTTTTCGCCGAATATTCCACAAATTTAACATCACCATTATCGAGCTTTAATGTTAATTCCTCGCTCAACGCTCCGCTCGTACTTAACTTATCTATTTGTAAGGTTAATTCCTCTTCAGAAACTAATCCAAGAAAGTCAAACAATTTTCGCTTTTTAAGCTCCTCTTTTGGTAGTTGAAACATCTCGCAAGCTGCAGCATTCACATCGATAAAGTTCATTTTCTGATCAAAAATCATGATTGCATCTAATGCTTGTTCAAAAATAATCTGACTGTGTGTAAGCTCTTGTTTTAAATGCTCATTTTCAAGTTTCAGTTGTGCTAGTTCGTCACTCATCAATTTGGTTTTCGAAACCTCTACCATTTGTTTCATTTTTTCACCCCTAATTAGCCGCGTTTCTCTACTTAATTGTATTCTACAAATTCGGGTATAGTCCTTCATAACACGCGTTAAAAAGACAAGAAATCCTAAGAAATACCCATATCTTTTAATTGCCATTCGGAATAAGTCACATTTTTCCGTTCTTTTACAACGGCTTTACATTTTCTTTACAAACTATTAAAAATGGCTTATATTTTTGATTCTCTGTTTTAAAGTGGTTAAAATGCGGGTATACAATCTAAAGCGTAAGCGCCTTGATTCTGCACCGACAAGCACGTCCTGTGCGTCGGGGCTAGGCGCTGGAGCTGGATATCATGACACAGCTAAGAAAAGAGTGATTTCCCCTGAAAAATCGTGACAGCTACTTTGATAATGCCAAGTTTCTCTTGATACTGTTAGTGGTTTTTGGCCACGTAAGTCGTTCATTTATAGATGATAATGCATTCATGATGAATGTGTATAAATTTGTGTATACCTTCCATATGCCGGCGTTTATTTTAGTGTCTGGTTATTTTGCAAAAGGCTTTAAAAAGAAGGGCTATGTTAGTAAAATCTCAAAAAAATTAATATTACCGTATTTAATTTTCCAAGGTATTTACTCTGTTTACTATTATTTGGTGGAATCAAACAGTACCATTGTCTTGGATCCACTTGATCCCCATTGGTCACTTTGGTTTTTAATCAGTTTGTTCTTCTGGAACTTATTGCTCGTACCGTTTACGAAGCTTCCAACTAAGTGGGCACTTCTCGCGGCTTTTGCAGTCGGAATTGCTGTTGGTTACGTTGATTTTGTTAGTAACTACTTGAGTTTGTCGAGAACGTTTGTATTTTTCCCATTATTTCTAATTGGGTTCTACCTAGATCGGTCACATTTTAGAGCACTCACTACCGTACCTGGGCGAACGATTTCAATTAGTTTGTTACTTATTACGTTTCTAGCTTATTTTCAATTAGACTTTAACTATGAATGGTTATTTGGTTCAAAATCCTTTTCAAAACTAGGTGAAGTAACGCTTCTAAGTCCTTTTGTTCGAATGGGCTTTTACACACTTACACTTCTTACATCATTTAGCTTCTTAGCATTGGTTCCGAACAAAACTTACTTTTTTACTCACTGGGGTACACGAACCTTTTACGTTTACTTGTTACATGGATTCATCATCCAAGCCTTTAGAAAAAGCGAGGTTCTTGAATGGATGAAAGATTATCAGAGCTTAACCCTACTAATAATGCTATCGATTTTGTTAACGTTCATTTTATCGACGAATATCGTAAAAACGATCGCTCAACCAATTATTGAGCTTCGTGCCACAAACTTGAAGCAGAGCTACAAAGCATTGGTTGAAAAAAGTGCACTATATTAAAGATTTTAATTGGAAAACATTTCTGAAGGAGAGCGGCTACTATTGCCCTCTCCTTTTTGGTTAAACTGTGGTAAAATAGTGGAATTGACTTAAGCAACATAATCTTGCAAGAAGTGGTGTTTATATGAATATTGTTTTATCAACTTTAAATGCAAAGTACATCCATACTAGTTTGTCGATTCGTTATTTAAAAGCTTACGCGCAGCCTGATTATGACATCCAGCTCGCTGAATATACGATCAAAGATCCATCAATGAACATCGTTAGTGATTTGTTTCGAAAATCGGCTGATATCATTGGGTTTAGTTGTTATATTTGGAACATCGAAGAAACGATTAAAGTCATTAAAATGTTAAAAAAAGTGAATCCTGATCTGAAAATTGCACTCGGTGGTCCTGAAGTTACCTATGACACGCGGGAATGGATGGAGAAAATCCCAGAGGTCGACTTCATTTTTGTTGGTGAAGGTGAACAATCCTTTAAGCAATTTTTAGATGAAGCGCATGGAGAGCAAAACTTTGAAAACGTGAGTGGGCTTTCTCATCGTGTTGATGAGAAGGTTGTCATTAACCCGCAGCGTTCAAAAGTTGACCTGAAGGATTTACCGTCTCCTTTTCGTTTAGAAGAAGATCTTGCTCATTTTCCAAAAAGAGTTACTTATATTGAGACAAGCCGTGGCTGTCCGTTTAGTTGTCAATTTTGTTTGTCATCAATTGAGGTGGGTGTTCGCTATTTTGACCGTGAAAAAGTCAAAGAAGACATTCGCTACTTGATGAAAAACGGTGCAAAAACGATTAAATTTGTCGATCGGACTTTTAATATTAGCCGTAGCTACGCAATGGAAATGTTTCAATTTTTAATTGACGAGCACGTTCCTGGAGTTGTTTTTCAATTTGAAATAACTGCTGACATTATGAGACCTGAAGTGATTCAATTTTTAAATGATAATGCTCCTGCTGGATTGTTCCGTTTTGAAATTGGCGTTCAATCGACGAATGATGCGACAAATGAGCTTGTGATGAGAAGACAGAATTTCAGTAAGCTTACAAGAACGGTAACAATGGTTAAAGAAGGTAAGAAAATTGATCAGCATCTCGATTTAATTGCTGGCTTACCTGAGGAGGATTACGATTCTTTCAGAAACACTTTTAATGAAGTGTTTGAACTTCGTCCTGAAGAGGTGCAACTAGGATTTTTAAAAATGCTTCGTGGAACAGGTTTACGTCTACGTGCTGCCGATCATGACTATGTGTATATGGATCAGTCACCTTATGAAATTCTTAAAAATAATGTGCTATCGTTTGAAGATATTGTAAAAATCAAACAAGTGGAAGACGTGTTAGAAAAGTATTGGAATGACCATCGCATGGATGAAACCGTTGAATATTTAATTCAGCACGTGTTTCCTTCACCGTTTGACTTTTTCCAACAATTTGGAACGTTCTGGGACGAAAAAGGCTGGAGCAGAATTGGTCATCAGCTTGAGGACCTCTACAAACGTCTTCATAACTTCCTGGAAGCAGTGAAACCTCAGCATCTTGAAAGTGCCCTTGGTTTCATGAAGATTGATTATCTGCAAAATCAAAAGCACAAACCGCGAAAAGCATGGTGGGATGATGCCCTCACCAAGCAAGAACGCAGCAAGCTTTATCACGCAATCTTGAATGAGCCTACTCTTCTCGGAAAAGAGTTCGCAAGCAAACAAATGACAGAAAAGGATTTGTTCAAGCATACGATTCTTGAGGAGCTGCCTTTCAATGTTGCCCATTATCGCGTAACTGGTGAAATTATTACGGAGCCATCATTTATGCTCGTTCATTATGATGCGATGCACACAACGACTACCGTGTACACTGCTTCTTTTAAGGATTTAGAGAAATTAGTCGGATAATCCAGATTCGAAATCGCCTTTCTTCTTTTGCTGACATGCAGAAGTAGTAAGGCGATTTTTTTATTGAAGAAGTTAGGTCGAATTATGTTGTTTTTTGTCGATAGATCGATATAATCGGAAACTTGATTATATAATCGAAAACTTGATCATATATTTGGAAACTTGATCGATATAAGTGGCAAACTCGATGATAAAATGCAAACACTGCAACTTTTCGGTCCTATAGCCAGAAAATAGCCTAAGATTTAGCTTCTAAACATATATTCCTGCATATAAGGGTATAGATATAACAGGACAAATCCGAAAAGGGGACTAAACAATGGCCACTACGACCATATTTGTAAAAGAAGCGACATCCGAGCCATCAATTCAAACGGTTGAAACAATTCTAACACAAATGAATGGAATTGAACGAGCTTTAGTCGATGTAAACGATGGTGAAATCAAGATTGAATATAATGACCGCGACATTGCTCATGAACAGATTGTTGATCGACTGGAGCAGCACGGATTACATATTATTCAACCATAAGCATACAAAAGCAGTAGAAATCGCGAATAAGATTTCTACTGCTTTTGTATGCCCTGCTACCTCCCCCATTTTTCATACAACATTCCAATCTCCTCACCGTGGGAAACTCCCTTATCAGATGGAGTCTCCAAGATAAACGGAATATCCATTAAAATTGGAGTCGAGACGAGTTCCTCAATTTGAGCTTCTTTTATATAGCCCGCCTTAAAAATATTTGCATGTCGATCCTTCCCCTCACCTGATGGATACTTTGAGTTGTTAAGATGGATCGCTTTTACCTCTTGAAAATACCCTAAACTTGTTCCGTTGGCTAGCAAATCCCGCCAATTCCCACCTGTCCAGAGCCCGCTTGCAAACGCATGACAGGTGTCGAGACAGAAGCCTATTTTCTCAGATTGATCACTCAAATTACGAATTTGAACAAGCTCCTCTAGGGTTGTTCCGATGCTGCCTTGTTTACTCGCTAGATTTTCAAGGAGGATCTTACATTCACCCTCCCACTCCAATAGAACCGTGTTCAACATTTCAATCATCAACTGATAACTTTCAAGTGGATCATTTCCGCTAACGTCACTCCCGAAATGTACAACGACACCGACTGAGCCACAAGCATCTGCGATCTCTAAATCATTTTGCAACGATTGAATCGTAAGTTCTTTTTTTGCGCTTGAAGGAGTTAAGCTCGTTGGATATGGTGTGTGAGCAACAGAAACGATTTGATGTGTTTAACAAAATTCTTTACACAGTTCTGCATCCAATTGATCGTAGTCTTTAACCGATAAACTTCGTGGGTTTTTAGGGAAATACTGATAAGCCTGAGCATTCAAGGAAGCTGCATGTTTTGCTGCGACTTTGCTCGCTAGAGTATAGGCTTCCTCTGTATTTCCCCCTCTTAAGCCGTTAGTAAAGGGATATAAAAAATAGTGAACGTTTATCGATTATTTTGCCCCTTCTAAAACGTATTATAAATATTAAATCTATTTGGCAGGCTTTTACATGATTAATTGGGGGGATATGTGTGAAAGAAAACATAAAATCATACGATATAACGATCATAGGGGACGGTCCTGTAGTTCTTTTAACAGCGTTCTATGGGTGTGGAATGCATATACTTTAAACGCTTTTATTTATCTTGTAGTTTAGATACAATTTTATAAAAAGTACTAAGGAATGTGAAATTTGACATACAGAGGTAGTATACAGAATCCCCAAATGTTTTTCTTTAATAACTTTATGTAACTGTTTATACTGTAGTTAGGAGGTGACGTCGATGAAGAGCCAAGAAAAAATTCGTTTAACATCCTTTTCAACAAAAGGAGGTTGAGGGTGCAAAATCGGTCCTGAAGACCTAGCGCAGGTACTGCGTTATTTACCAGATAAAAAGCACGATTCAAATTTGTTAGTCGGCGTCAATACATCGGATGATGCAGGAGTTTACAGGTTAACGGATGATCTTGCGATTATTCAAACAGTTGATTTCTTCACACCGATTGTTGATGACCCATATATGTTTGGCCAAATCGCTGCAGCGAATTCGTTAAGTGATGTTTATGCGATGGGTGGTATACCTAAAACAGTTTTAAATATTGTCGGTTTTCCAATTAAAAAGTTGGATCCATCTATCTTAGCTGAAATTTTAAAGGGTGCTTCGGATAAAGTTGATGAGGCAGATGCAGTTACCATTGGTGGACATTCGATTGACGACCAAGAGCCGAAATTCGGACTGTCTGTTACCGGAATCGTTCATCCAGACAAAATTTTTCGTAACATAGGAGCTCTACCAGGTGATTCGCTAGTCTTGACGAAACCAATCGGAGTAGGAATTTTGACATCATCGATAAAACGGGGAGCCCTGTCTGAGAGTGAATGCCAACAAGTATCCAAATTGATGGCACAACTTAATAAAGTAGCAGCCGAAAGTCTATTTGAATACAATGTCCATGCTGTCACCGATATAACCGAGTTCGGACTTCTAGGACATGCCTTTGAGATGGCAAGCGGTAGCAATGTCCACTTTACAATTGATTTCAACTCTATTCCTCTTCTTGACAGAACAATTGAATTAGCAGAAAAAGGGATTATCCCTGGCGGATCTAAAGCGAATCATAAGTGGACGAAACCACATATTAATTATCAAGGTATCACCGATGTCGAAGAATTAATTTTATGCGATGCCGTAACATCGGGTGGACTTCTTGTTTCATTGCCCAAAAAAGAAGCAGCCCAATATGTATCGAAAATGAAGGCGATGGGAGAATTTGCAACGATTATTGGTGAAGTATCAGAAGCTAAGGTAAAAACAATCTCCGTTTTAAAATAAATAACAGAACAAAAGTGTAGTGCCTTGATAAGCCTTGGGTAAACAAGACGAGACTCACAGAGAACTTTTTACCTTACAGGGAGGATTGGCTTGTGACCTCAAGTGGGCTTGGCGCTTGAGGTAGATGTCGAATAGCTTAGCCACAGTTCTAGAATTTTATAATTTCCTAAGCAATAAAAAGAGCACCTTTCTCAATGAAACGAGAAAGGCGTTTTTTAAATAGCAGTCCACTTTCGTTTTTGATCGTTACGAATTGTCACTTTTTTTCTATCAAGCAATTCCAGAATTAGAACCAGATATTTACGACTAACATTCAAAACACTTTTCGCTTCTTGAAGCGTAAATGAATCGGGGTACTCATCTTTTAAAACATGAGTTGTATGATGTAAGACTTTATGGTGGATTAAATGCTTCTCATCCAACTTGTCAACAATCTGTTCATTTTTTAAATAGTTAATGAATTCTTTAGCAATTTTATCTGGTATTTCTGCTTGAACCGTTAGTTCCTCAATTGGTTTTGGCTCTAATCCTTGTTCCTCAAGCTTGTCAATTACACCATTCATTCTCTTCTCCCATTGTTTCGGTAATGCTGGTTGAAAAGTATTTAAGTAGATATTGGGACCATTTAAACAAATATCATTATTAATTTTTAATTGGTCAAAGACAGCGTTCACCAATTTTTCAGGATAAGATTTCTTATAGGTTTGGATCAATTCTGCTTTAGGGATTCCATGTCGTAATGGATTTTGAATATGATATTGTTCCAAATGTAGTAAAACATCATCATCAAGTTGTTTGACAACGGTATAAGCAAAAATTTGTCCAGAAAGCTTAATAATTTGACCTGCCGCTACTCCTTCTTCTAACAATTGATTTAATTCTTGTTTGGTTAATCCGAGCTGTTTTATCATGTTTTCATAAGATAACAATTTATGTTCTTCAAGAAGGGAAATTAACTGATCAAGAAGGGAACCTTTCTCCATTTGTTTCAACATATTAATTGTTTTTGAACCAAAATGGTACTTTCCTCCGTTTACGTTGATAACTTTTCCACCAGCAAATGTTTCAGTTGGTGAAGGACGGCGTAAGATAAAGCGATCTCCTTTTTTTGCAACAATAGGTTCATCAAGTCTGATTTGACAGTAAACTTCTTCTTCAGCAACTGCTTCTAATGTATTGCGATCAAAGAAAACAATTTTCCCCATAACCTCTGAAGTTCCAATATGTAATTTCACTAGTGTCCGCTGTTTTAATGGAAGCTCCATTAATCTCGTTGTTCGGATGATCACATCTATACACTCGGAAATAGCATAATGCCCAGAGTCGACAATGACATGCCCACGTTGCAATTTACCCCGATCTATACCGGAAATATTGATAGCAACCCGTTGTCCGGGAAAAGCTTTTGTAACTGTTTTGTTTTGCGACTGCAACTGACGCACTTTTCCTTTATATCCATCAGGTAAAATCGTAATCGATTGACCAGCTGTTATCGTACCATCATGTAATGTTCCACGTAAAATCGTTCCATGACCTTGGAGAGTAAAAACTTGATCAACAGGTAAACGCAAGGCTCCCTTATCGTCTCTTTTTTGAAGTTGGTCTAAATTTCCGATAATCTTCTCATTCAAAGTAGAGATACCACGCTTAGAAACTCCGTCCACATAAACAATTTCCGCCGTTTTGAAGTCAGTATCATTGACATAATCTCGTATTTCCTCACTGGCTAGTTCCAGCTGTTCATCATCAACTAAATCCGCTTTCGTTACCACAATAATCGCTTGTTTAATACCTAGTAGAGATAATATTTCAAAATGCTCTTTCGTCTGCGGCATCAAACCTTCATCTGCAGCAACAACTACAAGCACTAAATCAATACCGGTCACACCTGCTATCATTTGTCTGATAAATTTTTCGTGTCCTGGTACATCGATAATAGAGACATGATAATTCTCTTTAATTTGAAATGGGGCATACCCAAGCTCAATTGAAATGTTACGTTCTTTCTCTTCTTTTAGACGATCTGTATCGACATTCGTTAATGCTTTTGTTAACGTTGTTTTGCCGTGGTCGATATGTCCTGCGATTCCAATCGTATAATATCCCATCGGTCTACCCCCGATCACGTTATTAGGTACATAGTCTATCTTAATAGTGATATATATTGAAAGACACTGTACAAAGATAGTAGCTTTAGTAAAAAATTGCATTTTTAAAAGTTTTCGTTTCTTTCTATCTTCATATAATTAATTGGGTTTATACCCTTTATCATAAGTATATCAAAGAGATTAAGTTGGTTGTATTATATAAATTTTTATTTTTCATAAAAATCAAAATATATGTGTTGTAAAATAAGAAAGTTTTATGTAAAATTGGGTTATGGGGTTGGCTGAGGTGCTGGTGCCCTTCCCGGTCTTCAAAACCGAGTGGGACGTCCGTGAGGCGTTCGGTGGGTTCGATTCCCATCCTCTCCCGCCATTTATACCAGGAATTACGATGGTTTGAGGTTAATTTTAAACCTTTACTCTGACTTATTAGATTTCACCAGTTATTGCTCAGTTTTCAGTAAGACTATTTTAACTACGATAAAAAGTTGTTTAAAACTTATCAAAAATACTATTCGATTTAAGCATCCTTAATACTAGTTAAGGGTGCTTTTAGTATGGTAGTGTTTATTTCCAACTGCTATGATATTTAAATTTAACTCATAATATAGAAACGCCGATTTTCTGGGAATATGAAATCGGCGTTTCCTTATATAATTTTTAATTTACTAGAGTACAATTTATTCACTCAAATATTATTACTCTATTATACGTTTAAAAATTTCTCTCTGGCTTGCTTAATCGCATTACAAATGCTTTCTTTATCTAAGGAAAGTTCCATCAAGCCTATTTGATCTTGGTAAACACCCTCAGGAATTTCCCCTTTGATTTCATCCTCTAGAATGTGGTAAACAGGAAGCTTTAACGCAACACCAGCTAACGGACCAGCATAGGTCGGGTCACCCACTGTTACTGTTTCTGCAAAAATATCAGCACTATCTTCATCCGGTGAACCGAGAATAACAATGACATTTTCATTTCCATACTTATCAGCAGCTTTCTTTAATTCTCCTTGGACCACCTGGTCCATCGCACCTGCAGCCGTTCAAACGAAGCATTGAGTATCTTTGTAAATGACTTCTGCACCAATTGCATTCATGCATTCTTCAATTGCTGGAGCTGGTACACCATCTCTTTCTCCAAGAACAAATACTTTTTTGTTTTTTAAATCCATCTCAATCATCCTTTCTTTATGAAATTAATAACTAAATAGATTCCTTGATAAGATTTTCAATATCCTCTTTTGTCAATTCCCCACCAGAAATTCTTTTTACCTCTTGACCATCTTTAAACAATAAGAAAGACGGTAATCCCATAACTCGGTGATTAATGCAAACTCTTCGATTTTCTGCACTATTGAGTTTAACAATTTTAACTTTATCGCCATATGTTTCTTCCAATGCTTCTACATCTGGCATTAATTGAAGACATGGTTGGCAACTTGGGCCCCAAAAATCTACTACTACTGGCTGTTCTGCTTGAAGTACCTCTGCTTCAAAATTATCTTTACCTACTACGATCATTATAAACCACTCCCATCATTTTTTTCGATAACAAATGACATTCCATCGGAAAGGTTTGTCATTTTCCCTAAAAATAAGCTTCCTTTTCCTACAAACATTGCATTATCTATTTCACCGTTCATAATCATGTCTCTCGCATGACCTAAAAATGGAATTGCCGATGCAATATGCCCCTGAGTAGGAGAAAAACCTAACATCCCATGTTTATCTTCAAAAGAGTCCATCTCAGAACGATCCATTTCTTTTCTTAATACAGCCATAGCTGCAAGAGTTCGGTAGTTTCCTTTTGGTACATTACCGTTACCATTTGGTTCTGTAACATCTGGATTGTGCAATTCCACAGCAAATTTATCAATATCTAAAATCTTTTTACCAATTCTTTCGAGTGGTTTAACGACTAAAGATTGATAGATTGCTTGAGCAGATGACCCAGCGGAAATCTCGTGCTTTCCAAATGCATCTGTACGAATTTTAGGGCTTTTACCATCATCTTTTCCAATAAGGATAGCAATTGCACCCATTTGGTCTTCCGTAATTGGCATATCCTTAGAAAGGTTTCCAGCAAATTTCATCCCTAATTTTGCTAAGCATCCTCCCCCGATAACTAACACTTCTTCGTAAATACCGGATTGGACAAAAGCTGCAGCAACACTTACAGCATGAGCCGGTGCACAACAAAATGATTTTATGTCAGATCCAGATGCATTAATACAACCTGCATGTTCGGCTATAGACTTCGCCATATTACCGCCACCACGTTGATAACGATCTCCAACAGCTTCTTCGTCACAACCGACGACATAATCAATTTGCTCAGGTTTGACATCAAATGAGTTGAGAGCATGTCGCATAGCAACAATTCCTGATGCTTTATTCGCTAAATTCTCTAACAGAATGTGTGCCGACAGAAATTTATCTTCATTATGGCCTGCTACGAAAACTCCTATCAATTGATCTTTATTAATATAGAGGGGAAGAGCAGAGCCATCAGCTAGCTTTTCCTCGATTTGCTCAAATGTAACGCCATTCTCCAGAGCCTTTAGATCCTCTGGTTTAACAAGAGGATGCTTTTCTAAGTTAGTTCTTATATTGTTTAAAAAGCTTTCTTCTAAAGAAACTAGATTATACAAGTCAGAGATTTTAAGCCATCCATAGAATTCATCTTCAGGGAGAATCTCACCCCATGGGCTAAACCTGTCTGCATTTTCAATTTTTGCATTTGTCCAAGGTCTTTCGTATTCCTTTAATAATTCAGGTCTCATATTACCAATAAAAACCTGATTCGGTGGATAAGCAACAGCATCTTCATAACTTCTTAAATGACTTAAAATATCTCCAAGTACATCTTTATTTTTTTCAATTTCCCGAACTGGTTTAGACCCATGTCGGACTAAACTTGGCGTATGAGTTATAACAAAAGAAGCTCCTTTAATAACTGGTGTTACCATATTTAACGCACCTCTAATTCTTTCTCTTTTAGTTCTTCTTCTAGATATTCTACATAATGTTGTGCTGATAATGCAGCTACACTACCGTCACCTGTTGCTGTGATCACTTGACGCAACATTTTTTCATTAACATCACCCGCCGAAAATACACCTTTTGCTGATGTTTTCATATCTTCATTTACAACGACATACCCATTTTCATTTGTAATTCCTAAACCTTTAACACAATCTGTAAGAGGGTCCATACCTACATAAATAAACACACCGCTACAAGGGAATTCTCTAGTTTCTCCAGTATTTACATCCTTGATTAACACGCCAGAAACTAGGCCATCACCTAGAACTTCTTCTACTGTATGATTCCAAATAAAGTCGATTTTTTTATTTTCAAATGCACGTTTTTGAATAATTTTTTGTGCACGCAATTTATCACGTCGGTGAATAATTGTCACTTTTGTTGCAAAACGAGTTAGAAACAGTGCTTCTTCAACAGCCGAATCTCCACCACCAACAACAACTAACTCTTGATCAACGAAAAATGCTCCATCACAGACTGCACAGTATGATACTCCAAAACCGGACAACTCTTTTTCCCCAGGGACACCAAGATAACGATGCTCTGCCCCAGTTGCGACAATAATTGACTTTGCTTTAAATTCTTTATTATCAACGATAACTGTTTTCAGTGGATAGTCGTCTTTAATCTCTTTAATATCACCACGGACGAATTCTGCTCCAAATTTTAGGGAATGATCATACATTTTTTTCGATAAAGCTGGACCTATGATCGATTCAAAACCAGGGTAGTTTTCAATGTCCTCTGTTTTGGTCATTTGTCCACCAGGTAGACCTTTTTCAATCATTAGAGTATCCATTTTTGCTCGAGAAGTATAAACCGCTGCTGTCATACCAGCTGGACCAGCCCCAGCAATAATGACGTCATAAACTTTTTCGGTACTCATACTCTTCCCCTCCTTTATAGGAACTTTTCTCTTGCTTGTTTAATCGCATTGCAAATACTATCTTTATCTAGAGAAATTTCCATTAATCCAATTTGATCTTGATAAACATCTTCAGGAATTTCACCTTTAATTTCATCCTCAAGGATGTGGTAAACTGGAAGGCCTAACGCCACACCTGCTAACGGACCTGCATAAGTTGGGTCCCCAACGGTTACCGTTTCTGCGAAAATATCAGCACTATCCTCATCCGGTGAACCGAGAATAACGATGACACTCTCTTTACCATACTTTTCTGCAGCTTTCTTTAATTCTTCTTGGACCACCTGGTCCATCGCACCTGCAGCCGTTCAAACAAAGCACTGGGTATCTTTATAGATAACTTCTGCTCCAATAGCGTTCATACATTCCTCAATTGCTGGAGCTGGAACGCCATCTCTTTCCCCAAGTACAAATACCTTTTTGTCTTTTAACATCATATACCCCTCCAAAAGTTAAATTTATATTTTCACTTCAAAAATAGTCGCTTCTTCAATTTCACAAGATAATGAGTCTAGAGCAACTTCTACACGGTGTTTACGTAATCTCCATTGGTCTTCTTTCGAAGTATTTGGATCTCCTAATGGGTACGGTATTGAAATCGTAGGTACAACTCGGTTTGCTCCTACCGTATACGCAATGGATACAAGGTTAGCCATTTGTACAATGGTAATACCTGCACGTTCAATTTCTTTTGTCATCGTTGCACCGCAACGAGTACAAGTACCTCAGGTCGAGGTAAGGACAACAGCGGAAACATTAGCATCTCTTAACTGCTGAGCAATTTCTGCACCCATGCGGCTAGCTTCTGCTTGGGTTGTACCTGTCCCAACAGTAGAATAAACATACTCATGTACTCTTCCAATTCGTCCTTCTTTTTCAAAATATCTCAAAGCATCTAACGGTACGATAACATTTGGGTCAGCATTAGCAGCAGAAGGGTCGAATCCAGCATGAATCGTTTCCCATTCTCCCGCTTTCAATGAATCAAGATCCGAAATATCATATTTACCCCACTTTGTTGCCGAAGCTGACTGAATACGGTCAGGATTGCCAACAGGAACAATACCCCCTGAATTGACAAGTGCAACTGTTGCTTGGCTTAAGTCTTCAACATGAGAAGCAATCGCTACTCTATCAATCACTGGCATCGGCATTTCCGTTGTGTATTCTTCGCCGTTCAATTTTTTTAGTAACATGGTCACGGCTCGATCAGCTCCACTAATGGCTGGCTCTTTAAATGTTTCTAAGCGGATGCCGCGCGGTAAATATCCTTCATCTTCAGCTGATGAAATAGAATCACTTTTAAGGATTTTTTTCGCGAACTCCGCCATTTTCGGTACATCTTTCCGCATTGCAACTGCACCATTTCCACCTGGAAAGATATAAATCTCTTTTCGATACATTTCAACCCCTGGGTTTTCAACATACATACTTGAGATTACGGGAACATTAAATCGATCCTTAACTGCTTTACAAATTTCACCGCAGGCAACCCCATACCGTCCTGCCATGAAAGCTGGTCCGGCTATAAAAACATCAAACTCTTTATCTGCTAAATAGTCTAAAATTCTTGTAACCGCTTCCTCTTTTCGTGAACCAAAAAAGTTATCGCCACAAATAACTGTATGAGTTACTTCCGCAACAGGAGCCAATAAATTATTTAATAATAAACCTGGTCCAACAATACCTTCACGAATTACTGGTTCAAAATCAGCTTTATCTTCGCCACCAATTTGCCCGAAAAATTGATTAATATAGTGTATCGCCTTTTTCATGGTTTCCCCCCCTTTATTTAATACTCAACTACTGTTTTATAATGATTGCCTGTGCTTGAATCCGCACAAAACATTCCGTTATTTTCCATTTTAATAGAGCCATCTTCTAGTACAGATCCTTCCCATCCACCTGAATTCCCATCTCTTGCTAACGACTCAAGCTCTCCAATGACGATCTCCATCGGTGGTAGCTGAATAAATTGTGATACATTTCCAGTGGATACGATTGCATTCGCTTTGTCAGATAAATCAACAAGGGGTTGAGATTTCCCGTCACGACCGGTACATTCATTTGTAATTCCTACGACTTTAATACCTGCGTCTTCCAATTCGTTAATCACAAGAATAAAATCAGAATCTGGATTACCGTATCCTTCCTCAGAAACAATAGCTCCTTCAGCACCTAGAGAAGTTGCTAACTGACGTACAAAATACGCTGACCTTTGTTTTTCTTCTAATTGAACATTTAAGTTAGACATGATTACACCAATAAAATTAATCGCTTTACCGTGTTCTTCCATTAACCGTTTAAGGGTTGCATTATTAACATGCTGGTAAGTTGAAATTTTAGAAGAAGATGGCATAAAACTTCCTGAGACAATTGCTCCATCTAGCAGTTCATTTGGATTCATTAAAGTTGGTACCATTCGGTTAGAATCCCATCCATATACAAGGGCATTGTAACCGTTTTCAAGCATTTGAGACTGAAGTTGTAATACATATACAACTCTTGGAAGCTTGTTAACTTCCTCACTTCGTTTATCTAATGGAAGATGTTCGCAAACTTCAAGCTCTTCTGGTTCTAAATCCTTAACACAATTTCCTAAATATTCAGCCAATCGCATCGCTGCCCACCGTAATGCTTTATTTTTTTTCTGTTGTTGCTTTTTTTCAAATTCTTCACTAGTATCAGCAACTAAGCAAATATTCAATAACTCAGAAAACATCGTTTGATTTGCTCCAGGACCGCTCATATCAATTAAACCGTCTTGGAATCCTCCCCAGTGTTTACCTACTGCTAACACACAGCTGCCTTTTAGAACATGTGTACGTCCCTGGCCTGCTTGCATCAATTTATTTGTTACCCCTGGAAACATTACTCCCCCAGAAACTTTGCACCTAGGTTCAACTGCGTCTTTTACTGGAGTAATACGGATAGGATCACCTTTTTTTGCAAGAAAAAGGTCTGCAGATGTAATGTTTTCGTCTTCAAACACAGTGTTCAAAGCTTCTTCTTTGTTTATTGTTAATACTCCATTTGCAAAGAAGGTCTTTTCTCCAAATACAATATCTCGTACATGAAAATAACCTAATTCCAACTTCAAACTAATAACCTCCTTTAATCATGATTATAAAGTAATTCTGTTTAAATTATATTAGCTAGTTTTCAGAATGTAAACAACTTTCAGTTTTTTTAATAAATAAATAATAAAAACTTTTGAAAAAACAACGGTCGGTCCTTTATTTAGTTGTCTTCTCTACACTGTTCACTTGAGATTTTGGGAGGTTTGCTTTTTCAACAGATCAAATGGAATGTGGTTAAATGATTACCACACCTCATTTTTTTATTGCCCGTTTATATTCTCAAGTATATGAAATTGTGCATAATCCGGCCAATGCCTTAAGTGTTTAACATCTATTTTCTTTTCGAGAAAAGTCTTAGTGATTCATACAGCATCGTCCAGGAAATCTTTTTACAAAGACTAGTACTAAAAGTTGTCTAGTAACTCTTCATTAATTGTAAAATACTATCCCAGTAAAAGGGGTTTGAATATTCTGAATTGTATTATAATCTTGATTATGATACAATCCAGGTTAAATGAGTTAGGTCATTCTGAAATCGCTTACAATCTTACGAAAGTGAGGATAATGGATTAAAAAAAACGAAAAGGGGTTATTTATATGAATTTAAGTAAAAACATTGTGTTCCTTGCTTCATTGTTAATTTCGGTGATTTTCGTATTATTTGGGGTATTTTTTAATGATCTTCTGGCAGATCTAACAACATGGTTTTTAGAATCTACGACTGAATCTTTTGGTTGGTTCTATCTAACTGCTACTCTAACTTTTTTATTTTTTACAATTTACTTATTGTTTTCAAGGTTTGGAAACTTAAGGCTTGGGAAGGATACAGACCGGCCTGCATATAGTACAAAGTCTTGGTTTTCCATGCTATTTAGCGCGGGAATGGGAATTGGATTGGTGTTTTGGGGAGTTGCTGAGCCAATGGTCCATTACCTATCTCCCCCCTTTGGCGAAGGAAGTACAGATGACGCAGCAAATACAGCAATGACATATACTTTTTTCCATTGGGGGCTACATCCTTGGGCAATCTATACGGTTATCGGATTAAGTCTCGCTTTTTTTCAATATCGAAGAAACCTTCCGGGCCAAATAAGTTCAGTTTTCTATCCAATTATAGGTGACCGGATTTACGGACCAATTGGAAAAACGATCGATGTACTAGCTATTATAGCCACCGTTTTTGGTATTGCCACTTCATTAGGATTAGGTGCATTGCAAATTACGACCGGTGTAAGCCATCTTTTCGATGTACCTAATACGATTAATAACCAAATCATTATTATATGTTTTTTAACAGCTTTATTTACTGGATCTGCTTTTATTGGGATCAACCGCGGAATGAAAATTTTATCTAATATTAATATTTTGTTGGCTATATTTATAATGACTGTAATAATTATCTTTGGTCCAACAGCTCAGATTTTCAAAGTTTTTACCAATACAATGGGAAGCTATTTTGATCAACTTTTATATATGAGCTTAAGAATAAAACCTTTTGGAGATAATTCTTGGATTTCAAGTTGGACATTGTTTTATTGGGCATGGTGGATTGCATGGGGTCCATTTGTTGGAAGCTTTATCGCCAAAGTTTCCAAGGGAAGAACTATTAAAGAGTTTATTTTGGGGGTATTAATTGTTCCAACGTTAGGAACTTTTGTATGGTTTGCTACTTTCGGTGGGTCAGCTCTTCATTTTGTTCATAATTTGGGAAATAGAGCTTTAGCAGACGCAGTGAATAATGATGTAACATTAGCTTTGTTCGTCTTTTTCGAAAATCTCCCTATGAGTTTCCCTTTAAGTATTATCGCTCTAACTTTAATCGTGACCTTCTTTGTTACATCTGCAGATTCAGGCACATTAGTATTAGCGATCTTTAGTTCGGAAGGTAACCTGAATCCTTCTCGATTAAAAAAGGTGACTTGGGGGATTCTTCTAGCTTTAATCTCTGTTGTATTACTGTTAAGCGGTAGTTTAAATACATTACAATCTGCATCAATTGCTGCAGCTTTTCCGTTTACGATTATTATGACCATTATGTGTTATGCACTGTTTAAGGGTCTAAAAGAAGAAAAAGCCGCAATAAAAATGCAGTCAAATCTACCAAAAGATGACATGCCTGAACAACAGGAAGTCAGCTAATAGTTATGAATCCTCTAGAACAATTGTATGACGAATGTGCTTCATGGTCTTTTCTGTAGCTTCTTGAACGGTGTTCATAGATCTATGATTAATAAACATCGTAAGAATTCCTTGCCATATTAAATAATGTGCCTCAGCAATTTGATCAGCATTTGATTCCTTAATGTAACCTTCTTTTATACATTGTTCTAGAGCGATTCGAGTTCTTCTTGACAAATTAGTTTCTAACATCATGTTTCTTAAATCTTCTGGCACTTCTAATAAGTCAGTTGGGTAAAATTCATAATACTTTGATAGTTTTTTAGGGTGAACACCTAAATCGGAAGAGAACACAGCATAATAGATTTGTGGTGATGCAAAAGAGTGATCACAGAAACATTCCCAAATTAAAAAATATCTCTCTAAAGGGTTTTTGGCTTTTGATATATAATGTGGTAAATCATCTGTATATTTTTTTACAAATCTCATAGAAGCAAAGAAAATTAAATGGGACAAGTCTTCGAAGTAATTATATAAAGTTGCACTGTTATAGCCTGCTAAATCGGCAATTTTTCTGATTGTAACTTTATCAATTCCTTCTTCTTCAATAATTTTAGCTGTTGACTCGATGAAATATGACATCACACGAATCGCTTGAATTTCTTTATTTTGCGTCTGTTGTTTTTTCACTAGTAAACACCCTCAAACTCAATAAATTAATCATGATTATTTTTTAATTATTCATGATTTTTTTTTTAGTATACCATAAGCAGACAACATTTACTAAATACAGATTCAATAAAAATGTAAAAACCTTCCATATCACATTTATGGGAATTAAGCTCTTTACTTAAAGTAATATCAGTCTTCGATTGACTGCATCCCACGGTTAATAGAGAAAAAATAATTGATAGTACAAATAAAACTTTACGTCTCTGAGTTTTTTATGATCTTCATTCATTTATAAACTACTATTGTAAAGATGTACTTAAAGGTGTTAAAAATTAATTTGTACCATCTTTTTTCAGTGAGATTTTTGAAGAGAGGTTTGAAGAGAACTCTTTAATGATTGGATTATTTAAATTTTTAACTAATGTTGATAAATAGAAGGCTCGTTGGACGTATTCAAATTCCTCTATAATTTGAATACGTCCAGCTTTATTAGCAGGAATTGCCGCTAATTTAGATACACAACTAATTCCCATTCCTTCTTCCACATAAGCAATTAATGCCTCTGGACTTCCAACATGAACAACTGAACGAAGATCAGAGATTTTAATTCCATATTGAGTTAAATATTCTTCCATCACTTTTCGAGTTCCAGATCCCTCTTCCCTTAACACAAAATTATATTCTCGAAGAGTATGAACATCTAAACGATTTGAATTCGTTAAAGGGTGTTCGTTTGGTGTAATAAGTACAAGGGAGTCAGACGCTACCTCAGTTGAAATAATTTTATTTGAGTTGGGCTTCACTCCAATTATTACCACATCAACTTGGTCGTTTAATAGTTTCTCAAGAATTTTTTCAGAATCACTAATTTCTATAGAAACATTGACTTTAGGGTATAGGCGATGGAATTCACTGATCCACTGTGGGAAAAGATATGTTCCAGGAATCGTACTTGCACCAATTCTCAAATTTCCCGTTAATGTTTCATGATATACTTGAACTTCATTCTCCAACTCTTTCCATTGTTTTAAGATATTCTTTGCTTTTTGATAAACAAAATGTCCGGCAGGAGTTGGCCGAATGATAGATGATTTTCTATCCAACAGAGTAATGTTGAAATCGTCTTCTAAACTTTTGATTTGTAGGCTGATTGCAGGCTGTGAACACCCAAGTTGTGCCGCCACTTCAGAAAAGCTCTTTTTCTCAATCAACAATGCAAACGCTTCAAGCTTTCTTAAATTCACTTGATTACCTCGTTTATTATAGATTTTGTATTTTCGTATCTATTAAACTGCTAGGAATCTTTCTTAAACATTTTATTACAATACTATAAGTTTCTTACCTATTGATCAGTGATTAAGAAACTATTTATAATGGCTGGTATTTCTTTTTCAGTCACTGTGCGAAAATCAAGAATAACCTTTTCATTCTTAACTCTAGTTATAATTGCCGGATTACCTAAACGTAGACGATCAAAAAGATGTTGTGCACTTAACTTAGGATGACTTGCAGCAACGGCAAGGGTTTGAAGTTCAACACCAGGCATCGTTCCACCACCAATTTGTGAAGTTTCTTCATTAATAGTAAACGTATAATTATTTGTGTATTGGCTAACACCTTCAATAAAACAATCTATTCGGTTTCTAATCTCAGATAATGGGAGCAAAATATCGCGAATCGTTGGAATTTGTTCTGCCTTCCCTTGAATGTAACTTTTGACTGTCGCTTCCAAGGCAGCCAACGTCATTTTATCAACGCGTAAGACCCGGGCCATCTGATGCTTTTTTAACTTTTCAATCAATTCTTTTTTTCCAATAATAATCCCGGCTTGAGGTCCACCTAATAATTTATCCCCGCTAAACGAAACAATATCTACTCCTGTTTTTAACACCCTAGACACAACCGGTTCACTTCCGATGGGGAAATCATAAAGTGCTCCGCTTCCTAAATCCTCATAGACTATCAATTGATTATGTTGATTTGCAAGCTCCACTAATTCTGCTGTACCTACAGTGTGAGTAAATCCGATCGTTTTAAAATTGCTGGTATGGACTTTCATAAGAATTGAAGTTTCTTCATTTATTGACTGTTCATAGTCATATAGGTGTGTTTTGTTTGTTGTACCAACTTCTTTTAATATTGCCCCACTTTCTTCCATAATAGATGAAATTCTAAATGAGCCGCCAATTTCAACAAGCTCACCCCGGGACACAATTACTTCTTTTTCTTTAGCAAGAGCACATAAAATCAAATACACTGCTGCAGCATTATTATTAACAACCATTGCTGCTTCTGCACCAGTAAGATCTATGAGGGTTGACTCGATAATTGTATGTCGGGATCCACGCTTTCCCATTTCAAGATCATATTCGAGATTTGAATAATTACGTGCTGTATGAACCACATGTTTAATGGCTTCATCACTTAATCTTGCCCGTCCTAGATTCGTATGTAGTATCGTTCCAGTTGCATTAATTACCTCTTTAAGAGTGTAATCAAAAAAAGAATGACTATGTTGTTTTAATTTAGTAAAAATATAGTTTAAAAAATCCTCTTTCAATTTCATGTCTACTGAACATTCCCCATCAATAATCGCCTTGCGTATGTAGTTAAGTTCTTTCTGGGTCCATTCAATTAGCTTTTGAGATGGGATGCATGTTACTTTTTCTAATGCATGAAATCTTTCATCCTTTTGTATTAAATGTATTGCTGGTAACTCTCTAAGAAGTTTTTTCATCAACATTATCCTCCCAAACCAATTTCGATAGGAGGAAAAATCCCCCTTTTTATAAAAAATTCCGTAAAATTTTTTATATTACCATATATAGTATTCTTATCCTCCGAACACTTAGTTTTCCTTCTTTATTTTGCACATTTCTTACTTAAAAGTTTTTGATAATCAGTATACAAGTCTTAGTTACATCGACATCACTAGAGGATGTTGTTCAAAAAACGCAGGTTCATTTGTTTCATAAACAAGATGATACATCTCCTCATTAAATGTCTCAGGATAACCGTTAAAAATGACTTTTCCTTCTTTTAAAGCAATAATTCTTGTGGCATATTTTTTTGCCAAAGTAACGTCATGAACATTGATTATTGTTAATAATTTATGTTTATTATGAATGGTTTTAATTAATTGCATAATTTTGTGAGCTGTCCCGGGGTCAAGACTAGCTACTGGTTCATCACCTAAAAATACTTTTGGCTGCTGTAATAACGCCCTCGCAATTCCTACTCGTTGTTTTTGTCCGCCGCTTAACTCTTCAACACGGCGAAACATGTGCTCAGAAAGTTCAACTTCTTCAATCACTTTATGTGCTCTCTCTCTTTCTTCTTGAGAAAAAATCCCTAATAAGTTTTTAATTGGTTTACGTTTACCAAACATCCCTGTTAATACATTTTGCAAGATATTCATGCGTGGGATTAAGTTGAAATGTTGGAAAATCATCCCCATTTCACACCTAACCTTACGTAGCTCATTTTCTTTGAGGTCGTTAATCCTTAATCCTTGCCAATTAATTGAGCCTGAAGTAGAAGTCTGTAATCCATTAATACATCTAATAAGTGTTGATTTTCCGGCACCACTTTTACCTAGAACACAAACAAATTCTTCATTTTCAAATGTCAAGTTAACATTTGAAAGCGCTTTTTCCTTTGCTTGTGGGTACCGGACGTTCAAATCTTTGATTACTAACATAACATCTCCCCCTTAAATAACTCTTTTACGAATAAGTCCACCAAAAAAATCAACTAGTATTACTAAAAGCATAATTATTACGATATCCAATGAAACAGACTGGTATTGAAACGTTTGAAAGTGATTAAATAGCTGCTGACCTATACCACCAGCTCCAATAAAACCTAATATTAATGATGTACGGATGGCGACTTCAAAACGGTAAAAGTAATGAGATAGAATATTCGGCCAAATTTGGGGTAAAATCGCAAATTGTGATGCTACCCATCTTGTTGCTCCCACTGCTTTCATTGCATCTTGCGGACCTTGATCAGCCGACTCGATTAACTCTGAGATTAATTTTCCAAGAACGCCAATATTGTGCAAAATAATTGACAAAACGGCTGGGAAGGGGCCTAGGCCAATGGCAACCACGAAAATTAAGCCAAATACAATCTCCGGTATGGATCTTAATCCACTTAATAAGGACCTATTTATCCCGAAAAACAATCGAGAACGACTAGTATTTCGGGCAGACAGAAAACTAGCAGGCAACGCAATTACCAGTGCGAAAAATGTACCTATAAACGCCATTCCTAATGTTACGATACTCTCTTTTAAAAGCTGAGGAAATATAACCCAGTTTATAGGGAAAAACTGTTCATTAAGAAAGTCAATAATATTTGTAAACGCTTTAAATTTTTCAACTTGAAACTCAGTAATGACCATGCTAGTCATGACAAGGATTGCTAGTAGAATTCCTAGTAATAGATGATACCGCTTAAACCATACCATAGCTAACGCTCCTATTCGTCCAAATCATCATCCATTCGTCCGTCACTAATTGCGGCTTTACGTATTGACTCGTAATCTTTATTACTAGTTTTAGTAAATCCACTTGCTCCGAAAGCATTTAAAATATCTTTATCAGTAATACTTAAAAACGCTTTTTGTAACTCTTTAATTGTTTCTTCATCAGTTTCAGCGTTTACTGCCCAAGGGTATTGAAACAATTTATCAGATTTCCAAATAATTTTAAATTGCTCTTTAGCAATTTTTCCTGACTTTACTAATGAATTGAAAATAGCGCTATCAATAGCACCGGCATCGACAGTTTTATTTAGAACCGATTGTGCGGTTATATCATGCGATCCTGTATACCTGACAGACTTAAATTCATGATCATCTTCTGTTACAAATACACCTCGTTTTTTCAATTCGATACCTGGAATTAAGGATCCAGAAGTTGAAGACAAGCTACCAAAAGCAAAGTTTAAATCTTGCTTAGCGTCTAATAATTCATCCAAAGTATTCCATTTTGAATCAGCATGGACAATAATATAAGAATAGTAGTAAGGTTCATTATCAACTAATTGTGTAACAATTGCTTTTGCACTGCTTCGTTCGTGTGCAATGACATAGGTTAAAGGACCAAAGTATGCCATATCTATATGGTTATAATTTAATGCTTCAACAACGCCGTTATAGGATGGAAAATGTTCGATCTCTACTTTTCTATTTAATTTCTCCCTTAGATCTTCAGTTAATTTATTTATGGCTGTTTGCATCTCCCCTTCTGATTGTGATGGAATTAATCCTATAGTAAAGACATCCCTTTCTTCTATTTTCTCTGTCTCTGCAACTTTACTGCATCCGACTATTAGAATACAGAATACGATAATTACCAGTAAACACTTTCTCATTATGTAAACACCCCTTTGTATTAAAAAAAGTAATTCTTCTTATAATAATTATTTATACCAATATTATCATTAAATAATCATGATTACAATTATTTTTCTGATTTTTCAAAATACATTTATTAACCCTTTTAATAGGTAAAACAAAAATCCTTCAAGGAATTCGTTTTTTGTGTTTTTTATCGTTTATGCACGATTTAATATATCAAATAAATCAATGTTTTCGGCTTCTTAAGAATCCTCTCACCTGCATAAAAAAAGCTGTTTTATACAAATAAAAAAGGCAATTTCCTCTATGCCCTGTTCCTGATATCGGCCACACCTATGCCAGATACTATGACGGCACCATGCCATCCAGCCGATTATCCTATGACAGAAAGCGCTTTTATTACTGAAGATTAGTAGAAAACAAGTTTCGATTATTACAATCGGGCATGGAAATTCAGCAAGAAAATTTATGGACTCCTTAGCAATCAAAAATTTAAAACCGGGAAGAATTATTAAATGACTGAAAAATCTATATTGATTCAAGCACTTACAGAGGCAGACGGCAACAGAACAAAAGCAGCTGAAAAACTGGGCATTAGCCGGTCTACCCTTTATTACAATCTAAAAAAATAATCACATCAAAGAAGATTCACAATTTAAGACGAAGGATTAATGAAATCTTTGATTACTACAAAGGAGAGTTTGTTGATATTGAAATCATATAAAGTGGATTTTCCTTGTATTTAATATTCGATGTAATCCTCCTTCAACAATTCAAATTAAGCAGCTTGACACTACTTACTTCTGTTAAGCCTTTGAATTTCCTTCTTAAAGAACAGCAAAAGGATGAATTACTGCTATATGAAGTAATTCATCCTTTAAAACAAAGCCTCAAGTTATAAACTGAACCAACTCAGAATTAAACTTTTCTAGCTCACAATAAAACAAGCCATGCCCACTATAATGAAACGGGATTAGCTCTGATCCTTTTATTCCTGCATGCATCGCTTCCGCTAATTCAAAAGGACATACTTTATCTTGAACGCCATGGAAGATCGCTGTTGGTACGTTTATTTTTGATAGATCTCCTCTTAAGTCTTCGTCTCGAAGGGCTATTGCACTCATTGCTGTTCCATGTCCAGATGCCTCTAAGCCCAATCCATGGAACCAATTCTTAAAACTCTCTGTAACACACCTGGCGAAAAAGATATCTCCAAAATCCGATAACATTTTTGGACGATCACGATAGGTTTCTTTTATTAGCTTATTCACATCTTCTTTCGCCATTCCGTATGGAAAATCAGGACGTTTTGTAAACACAGGTGCAGCAGCTCCAAATAGTGCTAATTTTGATACTTGATGTCCTAAGTGTCTTGCCATGTAGCGGATTGCAATTGCCCCACCCATCGAAAAGCCAACAAGGATAAAATTCTTTAGTTGAAGAGCATCAACGACAGCCCGGATATCATCAGCAAATCGATTATACGTATACCCTTCCCAAGGTTGATCTGATTTCCCAAAGCCTCGTAAATCAACTCCAATGCACCGGTATCCCTTTTTGGGAAGCTGATTGTACTGATATTCAAACATCTTATGATTTACAGGCCAACCATGAATAAATAAAATTGGCTGACCATCCTTAGGACCTAAATCTTCCACATAAAGATTTACTGTTTGTTCGACTCGAATGTAGAACCCCATAGACGTTTCCTCCCAACATTTATTCTCATCGTTTGAGTAGTTGTATCTAGAGTAAGGGTATGAGAACTCTGGTAATATTAGAATTTATCTAGGCTTGCAACTATTCTTTAAGTTATATGAACTCAAAAATCCTGCCATTTAAGACAGGATTTTTGAATTTACATATTTTTAAAATTTAAAACTTACCTTCTTTACCGTTTCAGCTCAAACTCTAAAATTCCCATTCATTTCATTCAATTCTTTTGACATCTCATGCAGTTCTTCTACTTGATTTTGAATGAGATGGGATGATGCATTCATTTGTTGAGAAGATGCTGTAACTTGTTCAATTGCTGCTGCGTTTTCTTCTGAAACAGCAGCAATGTCCGTTAACGCACTCTTCATCTGTTCTTGTTTCGTTAACACGGTTTGCAATTGTTTATGCATAGATGTAACGAGACCATTCATAGAAGAGATTTCAAATGAAATATCTTTAAAGGAATCTCCCGTTTTGTTTAAATTTTCTTTGCCTTCTACAACGTTGGTTAACCCTTTTTGAAGAAAATCAGCCATTTCGCTTGAATTGTTTTTCACATTGCTAACAATCGTGTTGATATTTTTCACAGATTTGGATACTTCTTCGGCTAACTTACGCACTTCATCTGCTACAACTGCAAATCCCTTACCAGCTTCTCCAGCTCGTGCTGCTTCAATTGCTGCGTTGAGTGCAAGTAAATTCGTTTGGTCTGCTATACTGCTAATGAATGAGACGAGTGTTGTTACTTCATTTGTTTGGGATTCCAAATCACGAACTTTTGTGACGGACTTTTCGACCATCTGATATATGTCTTCCATCTTATCTATAGAGGAATTCATCAGTTTAGTACCTGTTTCCGTTCTAGTTAAAATTGTTGTAGAAGAGTTTAGCACTTCTTGACCTTGATTCGCTGTAAGTGAGATGCTTTGAGAAAACTCATTCATTTCCTCAGAAATATCCGTTGTTGAATTTGCTTGTAATTCAATTGCATTTGCCATTTCTTCCATTGTCGTTGCAATCTGATTTGACGCTTCATTTACTTCGTTTGACGTTTGATTTAATCTACTACTTTGAGTATTGACACTCAAGGAATGCGTTTGAATATTTTTTATGATGCTTTCAAGTGTAGTAGTCATACTTAAAATAGAGGCACCCAGTATTCCTATCTCATTTTTTGAATAACGATCAATCTTCGACATTTGTTGCTTTGCCTTTTCAATATCGCCACTCGCTATTAATTTTGTTACCTCAGTAAGGGCAGCTAATGGGTTTAATTTTTTACTTAAATAGAAATAGACGCTGAGTAAAATCAAAACCAGAACGACTAATGATCCAACAAGAAAAATCGGCATAGAGCTTGTTAGGACGTCATTTGAAATCGTATTGACGACTTCTGCTTCCATATCCACTCCCAAAATGCCCACTAAGTTCTCGTTAGAATCGTTTATTGGAGCAAAAGCTGACATATAATCCCCATATTCAGGATCACGAACAATTTCTGTGCTTGCAGTGTTCCCATTTAGAACGGGTGTGATATCTTTATATGTTGTTGCAGTCGTAGGTTCGCCAATGTCCACCGTATCTTCAAGTGATGCCATCCCATCAACCATGATCCCTAGTTTTTGATCATCAGTCACCTGCAGGGTATAAACATACATCGCACCAATTTTTTCTCTATACTCATTTAATTCTGTTCTTAACTTCTCATATGTATCGTCTTTTGCTGGATTTTTCAAGAATTCAGCATACAAATCTGCATCAACACTGTTTCCGATTCTTTCAGCATGGTGGACGCTAGTTTGTGCGAACGTTTCATTAATTGACAGCTTTGAATTGAAAAACATAAACATGCTAGATAACATAAAAAAGCTTGTAATCAGAATAAATAACAATAACGTCAATGAACCTTTTAACGATTTTTTCTTACTAGATTTCACGATACCATCCCCTATGTCCCTATGATCTTTTACCTATTATATCGGCACTAGTTGGTAGATGTTTAATTTCGAATAATCTTGAAAACAGAGAAAAAATAAAAAGTGGCCCACTTCACAAATAAAGTGGCACCACTCCTATAACGAAATACAATTTCCACCCTTCTTTTTCGATTCATACATTAGGCGATCTGCATGCTTCATTAATTCTTTTATGGTAGTGATCGTCGTGTCAACCATCCCGATCGAAACACTGCTATCCACTTTATTCATGTTTGTGATTTGCTTGCTTTTTAATCTAATTTTTTCAGCGAAGATCATGCTTTCATCAACTGATTTCCCGTAAAATAATACACCAAATTCATCGCCACCAAATCGGAAACCATAGGCGTATTCAGGAATGGATTCTTTGATCACCTTTCCTATTTCTACAATGACTGCATCTCCCTGTTCATGCCCGAACTGATCATTAATCGCTTTAAATGAATCAACATCTAGCATTAAAAACGTTTGGATCATTTTTTCACCACTAAGTCTGGTTAATAAATGTTTCCAAAAAACGCGGTTGTAGAGTCCTGTCAATGCATCCTTTACAGATGAAAGTTCTAAGTCAATACAATAAGATAAAAACGAAGCTAGCTTCTCTAATACCGAAATGGTATGACCATTAAATTGTGCTACCTGCTCATTTGTAGAACAAAGAGAACCAAACACAACCCCATTTTTCAAGACAATCGGAACTCCGGCATATGAACGAATATTCGCCGCCTCTGTGATCGTTAAATTTTTGGTTCTTTCATCTAACATGCTGTCTGATAAAAGAAGATGCTGCTTATTCTTATATAGAATATGACAATATGATTCTTCAATAGGAAGAAACAAGCCCTCCTTAAACTGCTCATCCGGACGATTTAGAATTTTTAACACTTGAAAGTTTTTATGATTCATATAACTTATAAACAAAGTATGTTTACCAATTAAGTCATTGGCCATGTCCAAAATATCTTGAACTACCTTTGAAAATGTAAGTGTTTCTAGAACATGATCCTCTCCGAACATCATCATTTCCCCTTAACTGAACTTATCCTGTTATTATTAGCTTGTATTTGATTATACTAGTTTTAAAATAAAACGCATCTAAATTGATGTAAAGTGAAAATCGTCTAATTCAAAATATCTTTCATTATCGTTCCCATTTCTTAATGTGTTTACAGCAACTAACCACAAATTTTTAGCATTTAAAAAGCAATGTCACTAAAAAGCAACACTGCCATGATCTAAGTCTATTCCATATCTATCGCTACATTATCTCTTGCGAAGTCTAGATTCGTCCATGTGATAAACAATTTAACTAAACACCACCGCATTCTTTCATTATATATGTCATTTTTCTTGGCTCATCAAATCCTCCTTGTATTCAGTGCACTCATTTCAAATTTAGACTTTTATTAAAAAAAATATTTTTTTGTGATCCATTTATTATTTCTCTCCGTTAGCTTATTAGAAACAAACAAAAAGGAGAGTTAAACAATGAATATCAAAAAATCGTTAGTCGCAATTCCACTTAGTTTTTCACTATTAATTCCAGCAGCGGGTGTTGTAAACGCCCACGGACATGAAGGTGGCGGTTCTCACAGCATGGGTGAGGTTTCGATGGAGGTTTCAAATCCAGCAGTTGATTTAAGAGCGACACTTGATGCGATTTTATCTGAGCATGCATACTTAGCGGTTGTTGCCATGCAAAAAGGCATTGACGGCAAGGAAGACTTTGAAGCAGCTGCTGCACAATTAGGCGAAAACACAGATGATTTATCTGCTGCTGTTGCTTCCGTATACGGTGAAGAAGCAGGCGCACAATTTAAAGACATCTGGAGCAGCCATATCGGTTACTTCGTTGACTACGTAACAGCAACGGCTGAAAAAGATGAAGAAGGAAGAAAAAGTGCACTAGCTGAGCTTGATAAATACCGTGTTGAGCAAGCAGCATTCCTTGACACTGCAACTGATGGTCGTTTAAAAGCAAAAGATCTTGAAGATGGATTAAAAGTCCATGTTGACCAATTGATCTGGGCATTCGATAATTATGTAGCAGGTGACTATGACAAGGCCTACGAAAGCGTCAGAGAATCAATGCACCATATGTTTGGAACAGGAAAAGGACTATCATGGGCAATCACGGATCAATTCCCTGAGAAATTTGACAGTAAATCTGTTGATACACCTGCAGCTGACCTAAGAGCTGACTTAAACAGCGTATTCTCTGAGCATGCAGCGCTTGCAGCACTTGCGATGCAAAAAGGGATTGACGGTACGGATGACTTTGAAGCTTCTGCCGCTGCATTAGGTGGTAATACAGAAGATCTTACAGCTACAATTGAATCAGTATACGGGGCGGAAGGTGCGAAACAGTTTAATGAGATTTGGAGCAGCCACATCGGTTACTTCGTTGATTATGTAACAGCAACGGCTGAAGAAGACGAAGAAGGAAAGAAACAAGCACTCGCTGAACTTGATGAGTATCGTGTAGAACAGGCGGCGTTCCTAGAAACAGCCACAGAAGGCCGTTTAAAAGCAGCTGATTTAGAAGAAGGTCTTAAAGTTCATATTGATCAACTACTAATGGCATTTGATAGCTATGCAGAAGGCGACTATGAAACAGCGTATAACAGCATTCATGAAGCATATAACCATATGTTTGGCTTCGGACAAATGATGGCTGGTGCAGTAGTAGATCAGTTCCCAGAAAACTTTGCTGGTGAAAAACCATCTGATATGCCAAAAACAGGTATGGGTGGAATGAGTAACAGCACTGACTACACAATCCTATGGAGCGTGTTTGGATTTATCTTAGTGAGTGCGGCTGGTGCATTATTCATCCGTAGAAAAGCTTCAAATAACTAAAAAAGAATTGTGGGGAATTAGAGGAGGAATGGCTAAGAGATCGACGCCCTCCCTCCTCCTTTCTTTACCCTAAAAAATATGGAGGTTTACAAAAATGCGTTTCTTATTGAACATATTCTTCATACTCACTCTTTTACTAATTACCGGTTGCTCCTCCTCAACTGAAAATACAGCTGAGAAGGAAGAATCACCGCAGGACCAGATGGATGAACAGAAACCGACTGTAGAAAAACAGAAAAACGAAGAGCAAGATAACACGGAAGAACAAATATCTGCGTCAACAACAGCTCTCACACCACCGGAAGGTCTTAAATTAAAAGATGATCGTGTCGGGATTACCCCAACTACGATTGAAATTCCTTCAATTAACGTTAACGCTCCAATAGAAGATGTTGGCCGAATAGATAACGGACAAATGGGTGTTCCTGAAGATTTTAACAATGTTGGCTGGTTTGAGCCAGGAGCAAAACCCGGTGCACCAGGAAATTCTGTAATGGCTGGCCATGTTGATTCAAAAACAGGTCCTGCCGTATTTTATAAGCTTGATACGTTAAAAGAAGGCGACGAAGTCATCATTTCAGGAAAAGATGGTGAAAAAAAGACGTTTGTTGTTGTAGGATCAGAATCCTATCCTAGAACCGATGCCCCTGTTGAGAAAATTTTCGACTTCTCCTATGGCAGTAAGCTCAACCTGATTACCTGTACAGGCGATTTCAACCGAGAAGCTCGTACACATGAAGAACGATTAGTTGTTTACACTGAATTAAAAGGCTCGTAAAGAAATTCTTCTTATTACTAGGAAGACTTTTTTTTGTCTCAAACAAGGTCCCGATAGCAAAACGCGGATAACGTATGTTTTCAAGACCTAAATTTTTCAAAAAACAATACTAAGGTTATTATAGAATAAAAATCCCAATCTCTCATTTATAACAAAGAGAGATTGGGATTTTTTGGGGTTACTTTATTTTTTTATGTTACAGAATCAGACCAGCGTGTTGGGCGAGAAAGCAAGTGCGGTAATTTTGTGTATGCATCGCCCTTCGCCGAGTTAATCTGAACTTGAGTGAGAAAAATACTCCCGGTGAGATCTGCTCCTATAAGGTCGGCGTCTCGGAAATCTGCCCCGATAAGGTCAGCCTCTCTCAAGTCGGCGTCTCTGAGGTCAGCAGCAATAAGGTATGCTCCTCTTAAGTTGGTTCCTCTGAAATCTGCTCCTCTAAGATTTGCACCTGTAAGATCAGCTCCTCGACGGTCAATCCCCTTACTTTTTTTGGAATTCTTAAACTGCCGACTTGACTCGGTCCGCACAAATTCGCTTGTCCTTAAAAGCAGAGCGTTTACTTTTGACCGGTATGATGGAACGTCTAGTTCCGCGAGAGAATCGGGATTAAGTTGGGTAAGGTCGTTCCGTCTCATCGAGCACGATGCTAAGCTCTCTGTGAATCGAACGTGCCGCTTTCAAATTCAGAGCTTCTGTCAGATACCATAGCATCTCATGAAGTTGTTGCATAATTGGAAACACATCGAACATTTTCTTCGTCGTTTTTGGGCCTTCACGCCAGTTGACTTCACCGAAAGTAACTTGGGAAACCTTCTGCCCTGCGCCGAAACAGTCAAAAACCGTACACAACTTAAAAATAGAACTTGACTATGTTGAGAAAAACAATACATGGAAGTGTCTACTTCAACTTTTACATAGTAATAAAAGTTTTTTCTTCTAATTTAATTGAATTGATTAACTTGATAAACGAACTATCAGAAGAAGACATGCGCTTTACTTGTTTTCCATTCGTGGGGAACAAATTCGAAGATGTACGAAGACTTGCGGCTGGTGGAGACAAGGAATCTCTAACTTTATTGATGAAAGTAACCCGAGAAAACAGTTTTTATGAATGATCTCTTTTTTACTTAGTTTCATGCTTCTCCACCTTTGCATCTAGCTCTTCAAATTGTTGTTTATAAATGAAATACAACTATTCAGTTACGCACCATTATTCTCATGTATCAAAAACTTCTCAAAATAATAAAACAATTACGTTGACTCTAGAATATAAAACATTTAAGATACAACTATTCAATAAAACAGTTGAATAGTTGAGGTGAAAATAATTGGCTGATGAAAGAACATTAAAAGATATGCTGTATCAAGAATTTGCTCGCATTGGTAAAAGCATTTCTAGTCCTAAAAGGTTAGAAATACTTGACCTCTTATCGCAAAGTCCAAAATCAGTTGAAGGATTAGCTAAGAATACGGGTATGACTGTTGCCAATGTGTCACAACATTTGCAAACTCTCCACCATGCAAGATTAGTTAATTACAAGAAACAAGGTAATTTTGTTATTTATGAACTAGCTGATTCTGCTGTTTCAGATTTTATGGGCAACCTGCATAGGTTATCAGAGAAACAATTGGTTCAAGTAAAACATATTAAAAAGGAATTTATAAATAATCATTTTGAGATGGAAGGATTGTCACTTCCCGAACTAAAAAAACGGATGGAAAATGGAGAAGTCCTGCTTTTAGACGTAAGACCTAAAGAGGAATATGAAGAGGCTCATATTCCAGGTGCTGTATCTATACCAATTGAAGAATTAAAAGAAAAATTAGCTTCTTTACCATCGAATTGTGATGTTGTTGCTTATTGCGGAGGTCCTTACTGTTTAATGTCTGTGGAAGCAGTCGAATTATTAAAAACAAAAGGGATTCATGCATTTCGATTAGAAAAAAGTGTTCAAGATTGGAAGGAATTTGTAAACCAAGAAAATTAAATAAGGGAACCTAAGATGAGGAAAGGCGGACTGAGTGATGTTACATAAAGCTGATGATTCAAAAGCTTTAGAAAGTCAACCGGCTTGGTTACAAAGTTACATTGATTCTCCAGAAAAGCAACGACAGTTATATCGACGAACGTTGATTATCGTTGTCATATCACAAATTTTCGGCGGTGCAGGACTTGCAGCAGGCGTAACCGTCGGAGCACTTCTTGCACAAGACATGCTAGGTACAGATAGTTTTGCAGGAGTTCCGGCTGCGTTGTTCACTTTGGGTTCTGCTGGGGCAGCGCTACTTGTAGGGAGACTCTCCCAACATTTTGGACGACGAACAGGACTCGCGACAGGATTCTTGACTGGCGGTGTTGGCGCAATCGGAGTAGTGATTTCAGCATTAACTAATAATATTGGACTTCTCTTTGCTTCACTACTAATCTATGGTGCAGGAACTGCTACAAATTTACAAGCACGCTATGCAGGTACAGACCTAGCAAGTTCAACACAACGAGCAACAGCAGTCAGTATCGCATTGGTATCTACTACATTAGGCGCTGTCGCAGGTCCGAACTTGGTTGATGCAATGGGTCGATTCGCACTAGCAATTGGAGTTCCTGCTCTAGCTGGTCCGTTCATTCTAGCAGCTGCGGCCTACATCCTTGCCGGTTTGGTACTTCTGGCTTTACTTCGCCCAGACCCTCTCGTTGTTGCGAAAGCAATTGCAGATATGCAAAGGACAAGGACGGATGGGAGTAATTTTTCAGATGAGGGAACTAGCAAACTAGCAAAAGAAAAACGTGGAATCGTTGTTGGGGCCGCTATCATGGTCTTAACTCAGATTGTCATGGTTGCCATTATGACTATGACACCTGTCCATATGGGGCATCATGGACATGGCTTGAAAGAGGTGGGACTGGTAATTAGCTTCCATATAGGCGCGATGTACCTACCATCTCTCGTGACTGGTATTCTCGTAGATAGGTTTGGTAGTACTGCAATGGCAATTGCTTCTGGTGCCACTCTACTTGCTGCTGGTGTTCTGTCTGCTGTTGCACCTGCTGATTCCATGCTAGTACTCATCATTGCTCTCGCTTTGCTTGGGCTTGGTTGGAACTTTGGCTTGATTAGCGGCACAGCGCTCATCGTGGATGCAACTAATCCGTCCACTCGCGCAAAGAAGCAGGGATCTGTTGATGTCTTGATCGCTTTGGCAGGGGCCTCGGGTGGTGCACTATCTGGCATGGTCGTAGCTTATTCAAGTTTTACAACACTCTCACTTGCCGGGGGCATCCTATCACTACTGCTTATCCCAGTTGTTGTTTGGTCCCGTAGTAATCAAGATAAGGGCTAACAAAAGCTACTATATGTATTAGAGAATATTTAATGGAATATAAAAAAATAACACATGTGATGCTTAGAACCGTACATGTGCCTTTCAGCACATATATTCACATCATTTTCAGTAAAGCCGTCGGGGATAGCATACTGTTCTTGTTGAAAAATGGTGCGTAATTGATCCAAATGACCAGATGATAATTCATAGGCAAATTGAACAGCAGGTTTTATACCTGTGTCTTCTAGATGTTTTAGCATAAATCCTAAGATACATTTAGCCATACTATCATTCATGTACTAAGTCCAAAGACAGCCGATTTCAGCAGAAGTTAGTTGAGTATGATGTTCAGTCATTATTAGTTACCTCCAAAGAATAATTTCCAGTCATAAATTTATTCTTTACAAATAACCGTATATTATGACAGAAGCCAAGGAAAACAATGTTCCTTGGCTTTTTTAATTCTTGTTTAGTTAACCAGCTCCGTTAAATTCCTTCTTTTATTCAACTATTTGGCCCTTAAATGAAACTAGACGCATTCCTTGTTAGAGAAATGCGCCCTTTTATGGAGTAACAATTATAATAGAATTAGGCTCTGATAAAGGCTAATGTTGATATTTTATCTAAAGAATAGGCTTTCGATATTAGAGTCCTATTGTGTATACAATCATTTATTCTTTTCTTTTAAGTATAAATCTTGGAGATGGAAGGACTTCTTGTTCAGCTTCAAAATAAGCGAGTTTATTTGGAATACAGGATATGATTGACGGCATCCCCATCCCAACAGCGTTTTCGAAGGCAGTTAATAATGGAAGTTCCTTACCATCAATTTCATCATCCCAAGATATTGCATAACAGGAGTCTCCAGCACCATTCTGTTTCAGCAGATTAGCTATTTCTATTGGGTTCGAATTAGGTTTTGGAATTTCAATCATATAGTCTTCACGGAGAGTCGTTCTGTAAGTATGACAAAGACGACTTAATGCATCTTTACGTTTCTTAGATGAAGACAATTCAAACAGAACTCTATCTTGGAGCCTTTTAGTGAAAAATGATTTTACAATTATTTTCTCTATCTCCTTATCCACTTTAATCACCCCATACCCTTAATTTCCCAATAGATTTTTAACTGGAAAATCCTGACTGTAAAGTGACAATAAAGCCGATTAAATCCCAAATACTTCAATTTTAGCGAATCTTTGCTGTTAATAAATACAATGAATTCCCATACACCGTCTTTTGACAATGTGATCGGTATCATAGCTTGTTTAAATGATCGTTGTGTTATAGTTTCTAAACCGTTGTTCTTTATCGGAATAAGACCCTTATCATATGTACCAGGTGCTTTAATACAATAAGCAGCTAAAAGGATCTTCGATTGGAAGATCCTTTTTTTCAGTGCCTTTAACTTACGTGTTATGTGATCTAGATTTGTATAGAGTATACAGACTTTGGAATCAGCTATTAAATTATAAAAAATGAGAATACATTCAATACTAATGAACAAACTAATTACAGAAAGAAACCATTTTTTATTCATGCACCTTTCGGAGATACCTTCTAATATTAAGGAGGTATCTTCATTTTTACTTTATGTAAACTTCATTTTTATTAATTAAGTGAGTTATTATGAAAAGTCTTCTCTTAGATTTTATTTCATTTTGGAAAAATCACGCATAATTTCATCCATATGGGGGACGATAAGTAAAGACCTAAAAGGTCATACATAAATTAGGAAAGTGGGAATAACATGAATAAAAAGTGGTTTCTCATGATCACAAGTATTTTATTAGCTGCAATGGTTTCAGTAGGATGTGATTTAAATCCAGATCCAGCACCACCAGATGATAACAATGGTGCTGATGAAAATGGAGCAAACAATGGTGCTGATGAAAATGGTGCAAATAATGGCAATGGAGCAAATAATAATGATAACAACGCCGATGATATAATCGAAGGTGAAGAAAACATTCCTGGTGTTGATGAAAATGATAACATGTTAAAAGATGATGAAAAAGATGCAGATGCAGATCCAGAAGATCCAATAGAAGATCCAGAAGATATAGGTGATGAAAATAGAAAAGACGAGTAATGTACTTCTAAATATTGAATATATAAGGTGTTAAATAAGCAGTACAAAAGGATCTTCAAATTGAAGATCCTTTTTCAATATTACGATTATTTACTAGACCGATATACAATATTCATACAACTGCGGTACAAGTAGAATTGGATGAAGGGCACCGTGGACACTGTTATAGAGCGTTTTGGGGAGGGCAAACTCACACTTTTCAGTTAATAAACCTTAGAGATGATGGAATGGTTGATATTATTGAGAACAATATGCCTAATGCAGTTTTCCATGAGGATATAGTAGGATTGCAATATCTAGGTGTAAATTGCCCAGCTATTCCAACAACACCAACAACGCCACCGCCAACAGGGCTTCCTCCCAATTGTAGTTATGGACCAGTTACAGTATGTTTTTAACAAACTTGATAAGAAAGTAGTCCAGTTAAGAAGTTCCTTTGTTCAATTTTCATCTAATCTGAAAATTGAACAGGGGAATTTTCCTTTTTTAATAAAGTTAAACAGGAATTAAAGGCTACATATAACTCATAAAAAAGTAGGTTATATACCCTTCTTGTAAATGACTGTTCAAGTGAGAATCAATTTATAATATTACGATCCTCGAAATTTGCTACAGATAAAGATTCTAATTAAACCTTTCCATCTGACTCAACTCAACCATTGATCCCAGAGGTGAATTTTGAATTTAGGCTTTTACATATAGTACATATACATACCCTTGAATAAATAAGGACACATATCCTATTTAGACTATAAATTTATATGAAGGGAAACGGATAAATCTATTATTATGACTATAGATTGGGGTATTTTGACACTTTTATTTTCAAGTCAGAATAATCGGATTTATATAGTAAAAACTACTAATAATGAGGCAAAGAGGAGGAAATATCTGTGATTTCATTGGATGACATCATCATTTCACAGTAAAAAATGAGAGGAATCATTTACACCACGCCTCTTAATTATTCAAAAACCTTCAGTACACTTGCTAAAAATGAAGTGTATTTGAAGCTTGAGAATTTGCAAAAAACGGGGTCGTTTAAGGTTAGAGGGTCTTATAATAAAATCATTTCATTAGATAGAGGAACGGCAACTACAAGCTGCTTAATTTTAAAAAATACGATAAATTGAACTAGGCTAAAAGAAGCAATTATGAAATTCATTCAAACAACTCTAAATAAACATTTAAGTTCTTAAGCTCACTTTAATTACAAATATTCTTCCAGGTTATACCCTAAAAGAACACAAAAAAAAGAATAGGTGCAAGATCACCTAAACCCTTTATTTATTCGTTTTACTTAATTCCTGCTGTAAAAACTTTTTAAAATCTTCTTTTGTTATATTTGAGTTCATTGCCTGTTTCACTAATTCAACCCATTCTTTCGGAAGATTATGGTCAGTATTACCTTTTGTTTTCATGTAAAACCTCCAATTAACCTTAAAAGAATTTAAATAACTAACAAGGATTTCTCTTCATCAGTTTACATTCTTTCTTGTTAGTCCCCATTGACTATCGATTGCTGCTTAAAATAATATCCTTCTAAATTCTAAAGCGTTTGTTTAAATAGAACTCCTTTTTAATTCTTCGAGCAATAACCAAAGTTCCCCACTAAAAAACTAAACTTCAAATTCATTTAACATAGAAGAAGAATCTTTCTTTAGTGATTATATGGCTATAAGTTCGATATATCCCTCAATGATTCCTGCCTTTTTCCTTTATAAGAAAACATGATATTTCATATTTAAGTATTTTGCACGAAAAGACTACAGGGTTTAGTGTCTAGAACACAGGCTTCATTTTTACAACTAACTTATCTGATTCCAAATCCTATCCAGATTTAAGGGGACATGTATTTTATCCCCATGTATTTCCCTATGTATAATAGGAGTTTCAAAGTATTGATCCAAATTTTCTATTTCTTTTTTTAACCTTGCTCTCTGTTTTGCTCCAAACAAATTTTCTCCAGAAGATTTCATAAGTTCTTACTCCTTTTATCTTTTATTAAAAATAACGGATTTTATTATAATGTATACACTTTTTATAGATATGATACGATGGATTTCAAATGAAAGAACTTACAAAGAAAGTATAAGGCATCCAAAGGCTTAAAACGTAAAAATTTAAATCATTTAAATGGATAATTGTTCCTTGATATTCATTAATAAGACTTTATTTAAAAAACAACAAAAAAATTAACCCTGTTATTATCCCTAAACTATCAATAATAAATGCCTACAACATTATGAGTTACAATGGGGGAATTAAATTTATTTATTCCGATTTTCAGGCCATAAAAGCACTTTGATCTTGACTAACTTCTGTTTGAGATTGTGCGATCTCAGTAGCAGATTTGTTTGATTGCTTCTTGAGCTAAAGTTGGATCAGATGAAGACTTTTCAATCGCTTGATTTAATTGGTCTACATTAATTTGTTGATTATTTTGGGTCATTAGTAGATCTCCTTTTTAATCTTTGAAATAAGTTACTTCTATATATTGACCTAACTCGTATTATTTATCATCATGTAATCTTCCTATAATTAACAATTTCTCACTTAGATATTATTACATTAAAGACTTCTAGATTTTGCTTACGAAAAAACAAATAATGCGTAAAAAAACCTTAGGAATAGAAGGTTTTTACGCATTTATAATTAATCATGATTTCAGCTGATTTTAGCACCGATGCAATGATTCTTAACAAGGATAATTATTCGTCTTTATTATCAGCGTCTCCTATATCCTCAGCATCTTTTTCATCATCGCCAGGCATTTCGTTTTCAGGATCTGTATCACCATTGAGGTCATTTGCATCATTTAAATCTTCATCTACCTCTTCTTCAGGAGGTGCAGGATCCGGATCAACGTTACATCCCACTAACATCATCACGGATAAAAATAAACTCGTTAACATGAGAAACCATTTTTTATTCATGGCAATTCCCCTTTCAATTTTTATACATGACCTTTAAGTCTTTGTTTATCGTTCCCCATATGTGAAATTTAGTAATCTTTTTAATACTTTTCATAATGAGAAACAAAAACAAAGATACCTCCTAATATATAAAGAAGGTATCTCTAAACCATGAAATTTTGAGTCTATCGCTGGTATAAAATCGTTTGAGCCACTCCTATAAAGTACTCTGATTCAACAATAATATGGTTCAAAACAACTTTTGCTGTTGGGTTTGTACTTATAGGGTTGCTTTTTTCCATAAGAGTACGACAAAAGTTAATAAACTGCTCACTCTGCTTCAAACAAAAGGAAATAAGTTGTAAAACATCTTGATAAAGTGCCTGAGTAACTTGTCCATTTGAACGGTTAACCGTTTCAATAAACCTTACCACACTCTGATGTGTTTTAGTAAACTCTTTTTCCCATTCCTTTAAGTCTTGCACATATTCATGTTCAAGATCTCTTACTAACTCTCTAATGACAACAGTATGTTCCTCTTCCTGGTGTTTCCAAAATTCAGCCTCGTCAAGAACGCGTAACGGCATCTGATTTCCGTAATAATACTGCATGAAACAGCCTCCCATAATAGTTTTCCCATTTCTTATTTATTCAAAAGATATGGAATAAAGAACTCTGAAAGGGGTAATAGAAAACATTTGGGGGTAATATACGTTAAGGCTATAACCTTGATGTGAAAGGGAAGTTCCAGTAACGTGGGTTTGATAAGCTTTTAGGGGAGTATGTTAATTTTGACAGATTGAACAATTATGAGCGACAGTTTCTTCCCTCTTCAAATCTACATCTTATTACTTATTTATCGAAAGGATTCAAGATAAAAGGGTTACTAGTGGGACCTGAGGAAGGTCAAGATGGATTTTTATTTTTAAGAGGTGAAATAAAAATGGATGCAGGAAAGTGGTCTCCCAACTAACTATCAATAAACAAAAGCTTATCTTGATCGTATTACTAATTTAAACGTCCACTCTGTTTCTACCAAACTACCATATGATAAAGTATATTCTTTTTCCTGAAAATAACTTTTTTTGATATGAAAAAGTTTACACTCTATTATTATCCTAATTTGGAGGGATCGAAGTGGTCTTTTTACAGTTAAATTCCATTAGTCAAACCTATTTTTCAAAACGACATGCCACAACGGCTTTAGAAGATGTATCTCTATCAGTTCGTGAAGGAGAATTTATCTCCTTTCTTGGTCCGAGTGGTTGTGGGAAAACGACGGTTTTATCGATTATTGCGGGATTGTTTCCTCCTACAGAGGGATCTGTTACTCTAAGCGGTCAACTTATTAAAGAACCGCACCCAAAAATCGGATATATGCTTCAACAAGACTATCTCTTCCCGTGGAAAACAGTCAAAGAAAACGTGCTTCTCGGATTAAAATTAAGAGATCAGCTTAACGAACAACATGTATCCAACACCTTTTCGTTACTTAAAGAAGTCGGTTTAGAGGGTACTTTAGATATGTATCCATCACAACTTTCAGGCGGTATGAGGCAACGGGTGGCGTTTGTAAGGACACTTGCTACTAACCCTAAGATATTATTGCTTGATGAACCCTTTTCCGCACTCGACTACCAGACGAAACTTAAGCTTGAAGATCTCGTTTCAACTACGTTAATGGAGCATAAAAAAACCGCAATCCTTGTGACACATGACATCGGTGAGGCTATTGCTATGAGTGAAAGGATTATTTTATTTTCAAAGAACCCCGGACGTATTTTTCGTACCTTTAAAATTCCGGAAACGCTAAGGAACCTTACCCCATTTGAGGCTCGACAGCATCCTGAGTTCTCGTTGATGTTCCAGCAAATTTGGGAGGAGTTGGAGCACATTGAACAAAACGACAATGAATAAAGCACATGCGGGTTATCTTCAACGTCTAAAAAAAGAAAAACGAAATGTGTTGTTTGTCCAGATTTTCATTTTTATCGCGTTTATGGGATTATGGGAAGTTTCCTCAAATAATGGATGGATTGATCCTTTATTATTTAGTTCGCCTAAACGGATAGGGTTTCTGTTTTTGGAAAAGGTTAACGATGGCAGTTTATTTCCTCATTTAGGCGTTACTCTATCCGAAACATTCTTCGGTTTCTTGTTCGGAACCTTATTAGGTACCCTTATTGCCTCCCTTTTGTGGTGGATACCGTTCCTCTCAAAAGTGCTTGAACCCTATCTTGTCATTTTAAATGCTCTACCAAAAGTTGCACTTGGTCCGTTATTAATTGTTGCACTTGGACCGAATTTCACATCTATTCTTGCTATGGGTATATTGATTACCGTTATTATTACAATAATAGTGGTATACTCTGCTTTCATAACCGTTGAGCCCAATTATATAAAAGTAATCCAAACATTTGGCGGTTCGAAGTTACAATGTTATAAAGAAGTCGTTTTGCCGGCCTGTTTCCCAATGATCATTTCAGTCCTAAAAGTTAATGTTGGTCTTGCATGGGTTGGTGTGATCATAGGGGAGTTCCTCGTTTCCAAACAAGGCCTCGGCTACTTGATCATATACGGTTTTCAAGTATTTGATTTCACCCTTGTCATGCTCAGTCTCCTCATCATTGCAGTTCTTGCGACATTTATGTACCAACTTGTCGAGATTCTTGAACGAAAACTAATTAAAAATAGGTAAAGAGGTCCGCTATCAGTCTCATAAAAAATATTTTTATTAAATTGTGGATCGGTAGAGAATGATTAAAAAAATCAAATGAAAGAGACCCAAAAGTGGGTCTCTTTCTTAGAAACAAACGTTACTTCCCTTGTTGTTTTCTGCGCTTTGCCGTCCTATACCTAATTACTTAATACGTTTTTCACTTATCAGATCACTGACGGTACCAAGTTGGTACCCTTTCAGGGTCCCAATTATTTTGTAAAAAGAATACCTTTTTGAACCATCTAATTAAATACAGGGTAATAAATCAAAGGATTTAAGATCTATTTTTGTCGCTTAAGTGTTAATTTCATTTATTATTATTAAACCTCATCCTATTTAGAATGGGTTGTTCAGTTATTTGTGTCATTCTATTTGCGCGTCCTCTAGTCATTCCATAAGTCGTTGCAGCCCCAACTCCTAAAGTTAATAATGAAATCATCATGCCTCTGTTATTACCCCTATTTCCAAACATCCGTCTATTATTTCGACCATTGAATAAAAAAGTTAACCAACGTAAGTTGTTTATTTTTGAGCACCTCTTTCGTATTTATTTGAAAGAAACTGTTCTTCCAATGTTTTTATTTTTTGTAGATTTGACTTAGGTATACTGATAAAGTAATACCACTTTTTTCTTCTGTTATACAGTATAAAAGAAACTACCATTACCCTCTTAAAATGGGGGTCACTTTATTAATGGCTTCTTGTAATTTTTCACTATTTTTACTATACATTTGCTTAGCTTCCTTTGCTTCTGTTCCAAGGGCAAACAACTCTAGGTCCGCCTGGCATTTTTTCATGGTCGAAAGGATTAAAGGTTTTTCTTGAGGAGATGGAATTTGAAGTTTATCATCAAAAAGGTCAACGGTTAATTCCCCGTATGAATCTACCTGTCCAAGAAAAACATTTTCAATGGTTACTCCTTGTTTTTCCAGTTCGGTTTTCAACCAATTTCTACTTCGCCCAATCGTAGACAATGGCTCATCCAATATCTCTCCATCCATAATGACGGTCTGAGGTTCCTTAACGGAAGCAACGGTCAAGTTTACATCTTTTGCGGTCAAAGGTTGGTTTTCTTTCTTCAACATAACGCTTAAATCGCCGGTTGGCTCTAATACCGCAAATTCTACATCAGCCACCTTAAAGACGTCCTTCTTTCGAAGCAATTCCAACAACTCATCGGTTGTGTATTTTTCCTTTTTTAAATTGTCCTCCATGATTTTCCCATCTTTAATAAAAACGGTTGCTTTTCCTTCTGTAAAATCACGAAATACTTTGCTTTTTAGGGAAAGTAAACCGGTTAAAAAGGGCATTGCCGCAAAGATCACAATTCCAATTATCCCGTGAAACATGTTCCGTTCAAGTCCCATAACTACTTCTGCACCTATACTTCCTATGGTAATACCGGTGACATATTCGAAAAAAGAAAGTTCGGAAAGTTGCTTCTTACCTAACCATTTTGTGATTAAAAATAGGACAACTACAAATAGTAACGACCGCACGACTACATCTAACCAATCAGGCACTGCTTAACACCTCCTGTAAAAGAATGAATGATCTCAAAAGCCTTTGTATTGAAACTCTTCTCGTTCCAATTCCCCAACTCGTTTTTTTAAATCTGTTACCACTTCATGGACGACCATCATGGTCTCGTGTAAAGTTCGTTTCGATTCTGTGTCTTGCGTCCGTAATGCCAAACTTGATAAATCAGCTTCAATGCCTTTAAGGCTGGCTAGAGATTGCTTAACTTGTGATGCGACTGTCATCTTGTGCCCTCCTTATCCTTTTGGTTTAAAAAGCAAAGCCCCAATCATACCAAAAATAATGGCAGCTGAAATACCAGCACTCGTCACTTCAAACATCCCCGAAATAACACCAATTAGGCCATGTTTTTCTGCTTCAGCCATTGCACCGTGAACCAGAGAATTTCCGAAACTTGTAATAGGAACTGTAGCTCCTGCTCCTGCAAAATCGATAAATGGTTCATATAAACCAAACCCGTCAAGAATGGCACCGATGACAACGAACGTACTTAATGTGTGGGCTGGTGTGAGTTTAAACACATCAAACATAATTTGCCCGACGACGCAAATCAATCCACCAACAACAAAAGCCCAAAAGAAAATCATCATTATTCACCTCCATATTCAATCGACACCGCATGAGCGATACAAGGAATCGTTTCATTTTGCTGAAAGCTTAACGGTGACAATAAAGCCCCTGTCGCTACAACTAATATTCGTTTGAATTCACCTTTCTTCATGCGGTTTAACAAATGACCATAAACAACCGTTGCTGAACAACCTGGTCCGCTGCCTCCTGCTAGGACCGGCTGCCCTTCCCGGTATATCATCATCCCACAGTCCTGATAGTTTTCTTCAAGTATTGGAGTTCCGTGTTTTTTAAATAATTCAAGTGAAACTTCGTGTCCAATTTGACCAAGGTCTCCCGTTACAATTAAATCATAGTAGGAAGGATCAAGATTTCGTTCGGTTAAATGAGCCTCAATTGTATCAACAGCAGCCGGAGCCATCGCTCCTCCCATATTAAACGGATCAGTCATTCCCATATCAATGACACGACCAATCGTAGCAGACGTAACACGTGGTCCTTCTCCAGAATCACTTAACAATGCGACCCCAGCACCTGTCACCGTCCATTGTGCTGTAGGTGGTTTCTGACCTCCGTACTCAGTCGGATAGCGGAACTGTTTTTCAACCGAAGTGTTATGACTTGAAGCTCCCGTTAACAAATATTTGGCTCCTTTTGTGTTGACAAGATAGGCACCAAGCGCCAGCCCCTCCATTGAAGTCGAACAGGCACCAAACAATCCTAGATAGGGTGTCCCTAGTGTTCGGCAAGCAAAACTTGTAGGTGTAATCTGATTAATAAGGTCTCCCCCAAGGAAAAACTGAATTTGTTCCTTTTGAAGCTCTGCTTTTTCAATGGCTCTTTGACAGGCTTCTTCGATAAGAACTTTATGGGCTTTCTCGTAGGAATCTTGCGCAAGCCATAAGTCGGAATGGAGGATATCAAAATCTTCAGCAAGTAATCCCTCTGCTTCAAATGGTCCGCCGACCGTTCCAGTGGAGATAATGACGGGCTTTTGGTCGAAGACCCATGTGCGATGACCCATTAACATCACAAACCACCCCACTGTATAAGTATCGTTTTGATCGTTGCAATCACAAACGCAGAAAAGACACCAAACAAAATCACGGAGCCCGCTAATTTAAACATATTTCCACCCACACCTAACACAAACCCTTCCGTTCGATGTTCAATGGCCGCTGATATGACGGCGTTTCCGAATCCGGTAACCGGAACAGCAGAACCCGCTCCTCCAAATTGGGCGATTCGATCATAGACTCCAAAACCTGTAAGAAGCATCGAAATAAAAATTAAGGTCCCAACCGTTGGATTCCCAGCTGTTTGGTCTGTAAAATCAAAATAATAGATATAAAACATTTGAATGGCCTGTCCGATAAAACAAATGATTCCACCCGTTAAAAAAGCATTTATACAATTCTTAAATACGGGTCTTTTTGTTTCTAGTTGATTTTCAAGGGTTTGATACTCCTGTTGTACAGGTGTTAATTGTTTCTTTTGCTCGTTTGACATATCTTCCCCTCTTTCATCAGGCTTTTTCCTTCATAAGGCTTTTGATTTTGTCGAATTCTTTTTTTAATGTTTTCATCTTTGTCTTATCTTTTTGTAATTTTTGTTCTAATTGTTCCAGTTCCAAAAAAATTTTCGAATCGGTTGAAACTTCGATTTTATGATCCGGATAGGTTTTTTCTAAGTCTGATTTCACTTTCTTTTCGATTTTCTTTAATCGAAACCGATCAAATTGGTCAACTTTTACCGCCAATAACAGCTCCTTATCTGTAT